>NZ_JACGWE010000008.1:0-143486 GCF_014077575.1 Pseudomonas sp. 5Ae-yellow
AAGCGCTTCGATTTCAAATGTCCTATCGAAGTCATGAGCGAAGTGATGCAGAAAGCCTTGGCTATGCAATATGATGCTCCTGCGTCAATTCAATAACCGTGTTGCACTCAGCTCCTGCAACCGCCGTGTGTATTAGATGAAAGGTACGGTATTGGGGTTTGACGCGCAAAGCGCAGTAGGCGTGATAAAGGGCGAGGGTGATGAGCGCTATGAGTTTGGCCAAGCGCAATGGAAAAGTCCGGGGTTGCCAGAGCCGGGTATAGCGGTCGATTTTGTCGCGCAGGAGAGCAATGCGACTGAGATTTACGCCGTGAGCGCTCCTGTTCAGACCGCCGCAGCGCCAGTAGAACAAACACCGGCCGTTCCCACCACGTCTGCACCAGCGGTTGCCAGTCTGGTCGCCGGTATTCTGGGCCTGTTTTTCTTTGGCTCGATTATCGCAATTGTGTGCGGACATATCGCCCGATCACTAATTAAAGAAAGCAATGGCCGCTTGGCCGGTGACGGTTTGGCTCTGGCAGGACTGATCACGGGCTACATTGGCATCGCGTTATGGGGCGCATGGTTCTTGTTTTTGGGGCTTTTTGCGGTCATCGCATAGCCCCTGATCTGCAGCTTACTTGTGATCTTAGATCTGGTCGCTATAGAGGGTTAATACAGGTCGTCGTGCTATTTGAATCTCGTTTTGCGCATCTGGCTGGGTTGCTGGTCGAGCGCCCGCTAGCCATGTACGAAGACCGACAGGGAAAACAAAGTGAAATACTATAAGTTCTGGGTTAAAGAGTCGGTCAAGATTCAGGTTGGTGAGTCCGCGCAGTTCGTTACTGTTCTGTCTGGCTCCAACCAGTCGAAAGACGACGCCAGGCGTGAAGCGACAAAGCGTTCCCGTTATGTTGAGCAGAAAATTAAAGGCGAGGCACCGGAGGACGATTACGAGGCGCCCATCAAGGAACACGTGGACGAGGTGGTGGATGATGCCAATATCATTACCATCTGCCGCTACGGCGCGAGGATTCTGAATACCTGCCAGTACACGGTGCTCGACCTGGATGATTATCCTGTCGATTTTCTGGACATGTTCAGGGCACTGCGCAAGCTGCCGAAGAAGGAACGCATCGTCGCCAAGTTTTTGCAGCGCTTAAGCAAATGCCCGGAGCTGGGCACTGACTTTCGTATCTATGAGACGACCAAGGGCGTGCGGGTAATTGGCAAGAAGTACATCGAGCCGTCTGGAAAGGGTTATGCGGCGTTAATGCGCAAGCTGCGGGTTGATTGGTTGTATATCGTCTTGTCGCAAAAGCAGAATTGCTATCGCGCCCGGGTCACGCCCAAGCCTTTTCGTATGAAGTTCAAAACGATCAAAATCAAAAGTCCGCTGGATTGTGAGACTCAGGCGTATCTGGATTGGGCGCAGGATTACGCGGCGGTATCTGCGCGCTATAGCGTGGTGAAGCTGATTCAGTCGGTGGGCTCGGATTTTTCCACAGAGCCGGTGATTCGCTTGCACGATAGCCTGTGCAATGAGTCCAGAAGCAGTACCTTGGCCTAGCAAGGTGCTGCGCCGTTTTAGTCGTCGCGACCTTCCAGCATGGTGCGCTTGAGCAGTACATAAACCGACCCTGTGCCGCCGTGGCGGGGGATGCAGGAGGTAAAGGCCAGTACGCTGGTGTGTTGCCGCAGCCAAGTGTTGACGTGGCTTTTCAGGATAGGGGTGCGGCCGTCTTTGCGCTGCGCCTTGCCATGGGTTACGCGCACGCAGCGAATCTCTTGCTTGACCGCTTCGGCGAGGAATGCCCAGAGGTCTTCGCGGGCGCGCTCGACTGTCATGCCATGCAGGTCAATTGAGCCATCAAAGGGGATTTGCGCGCTCTTGAGCTTGCGTAGCTGGCTCATTTGCACGCCATTGCCGCCCCACATCAACTCTTCTTCCGGCGCCACATCAATCACAAATTGATCTGACAGACCGTCCATGACGATCTGGGTTGCGCTGTGGGTTGCGCGGGCGCGACTGGCAGCAATTCGAGCGCGATCAGCTTTGGCTTTGCCAACATCAGCTTGCTGTTGTTTGAGCGGTTTGACACCCTTGATGGCCTGCTGGAACAGGTTTTCGTCATCGGGTCCGACGTTATCCTGAGACATTGTCCACTAGTCTGCTGCTAAAAAAACGAAGTGTACCAGTAGTCGCTGGCACGCGGCAGCGTAGAATGGACGCCTGATTGGACAAGGATTTACATCATGAGTGAATACGCTGCACTGAAAAGTGTTCAGGACTTGATACGTTGGGGCGTCAGCCGCTTTCACCAGGCCGAGCTGTACTTTGGCCACGGTACTGATAACGCTTGGGATGAGTCACGCCTGCTGGTATTGCACGCGCTGTATTTACCCTGGGAAACGCCAGAAAGCTACTTGCAGTGTCGAGTGACCGAAGAGGAGCGTGAGGCCGCGGTAGGGCTGTTGCTGGAACGGGTGCGCCTACGTATTCCGGCGGCGTATCTCACCGGCCATGCGCGCTTTGCCGGGCTGGAGTTTATTGTGGATGATCGTGTGCTGGTACCGCGCTCGCCCATTGCCGAGTTAATTGATTCGCGCTTTGCTCCCTGGCTAGAACGCGATCCGGAGCGAATTCTGGATTTGTGCACTGGCAGTGGCTGCATCGGTATTGCCTGTGCTATCGCGTTCGACGAGTCTGAGGTGGTGTTGGCGGATCTGTCTGCCGATGCCTTGGCTGTCGCGGAAGCCAATATTGATATGCACGGGCTGACGGAACGCGTCGAGGCGCGTTGGTCAGACGGCTTTGATGGCTTGGCCGGCGAGCGCTTTGATCTGATTGTGAGTAATCCACCTTATGTGGATGCCGAAGACATGGATGGCCTGCCGGATGAATACCACCACGAGCCGGAAATGGGCTTGGCTGCCGGTGATGATGGTCTGGACCTGGTTAGGCGCATGCTGGCCGAAGCAGCCAACTACCTTACCGAAGACGGTGCGTTGGTAATCGAAGTGGGTAACAGCATGGTGCACGTGATGGCTGAGTGGCCTGAAGTTGACTTTGAGTGGGTCAAGTTCGCGCATGGTGGGCATGGGGTTTTTGTACTCAGTGCCGAGCAATGCCGTCACTTTCAGCCGCTATTTGCTGGTGGCCGCTAACACGAACGGCGTTTAACGTAGTACGACCCAGAGCAGCATCAGCGCCTGAAAAATGCAGAATACGATCAGGCAACCGATAGCAAAGCGGTTGCCTATATCGGTGCGCTTATAGTTGGCAATCATGTTTTGTAGCTGGTTAAGCTGCACAGTCTGCTTGTGGTTGAGTGCTTCATGTTCACGTAGCTGGCCGAGTAAGCTGTTGATCTGCAGGGGCTGAATCTTTTCGGTGTTCCAGCTGCCGATCAAATCGTTCACGCGATTAGCCATGGCAACGCTGTTTTTGCTTTCTTCATCCAGCGTGTTAATGCTGAAGCCCGCTCGCGTGAGGATCTGCTCCAGCGCGGTACGGGCATCGTTATTGCTGAAGCTCTCGGTGTTCAGGCTGATTGGGGTAACGGCATAGTCGCCACAGTAGCGCTGACACCAGTGAATCAATTGCGCCAGCATGAACATGCCCAGGCCGCGTTGTGCTGGCTGAATGCTGAGATCACTGATAGGACCAAAGCGTACTCGCTTCCGTTTGTGATCGACCAGCACTTCAAGGCGATTGCCAGAGGCGGGCAGTGCTTCACCTTCAAACCGCACCTGAAGTCGCAATAGCTCCAGCAGGCCGAGCTTTTCCTGGGTGACGGCGATCTGGGCGAGCTTTTCCTGATGAACCAGTATCCTGGCTTTGAACACCGGTTTGAGCTGAACCCAGTAGAAGTCTGACGGTTTGGCACGCGCAAAGGGATCACGTGCGACTTCCGCTTCCGGGCTGGCTTCTGAGGTTGAGGTGTCTATTTCGCTCATTACGGGTCCTGGGTTACTACCGCGGTCACACGAGAGTTATCGGCGTTCGCAGTCTTTTCTGTAATTTATCTGCATGTTTTGCAAAAGTCATGCAAAGCCTGTGGTGATGGCTTGCCAGGTCAGGCGTATGGCAAGCAGGGTGAGGGCCAGATTAAACAGTCGGGTGAAGTGTCGATCACTAATGCGCGAGAGTATGTGCAATCCTAGCCAGGTGCCCAAGGCACCGGCGGCTATCATGGCGGCAATGAGCGGTAGCCAGTTGTGAAATACAAAGCCCGCTGCACCAAAGGCCAGGGCTTTGGGGGCATGTTGCAGCGTCATCGCGGCAGCGAAGGTGGCAACGGTTTGCATGCGATTGTTGGCGTGTTGTTGCTTGATGAAAGCCGCAACGAGCGGTCCGGTGGCACCCACAAAGAGACTGAGAAAGCTGGTTAGCGTAGAGGCCAGTAGCGTACCTATTTTACCGGTAGCTACCTTGGGTATAGCTGGTCCCCAGCAGAGCAGAAGGATAAACAGGGCGATGCTGAGCTGGATGGCACCCAGCGGCACGTTGATCAAAAGACGGCTGGCCAGCCAGGCACCAAGGATCACGCCCGGCAGAAACCAGGCGATGACCCGAAGGTTGATATGCCGCCAGGTCATCAGGGCGCGATTGGCGTTGGAGCCGAGCTGAACCATGCCATGCACCGGTATGATCGCTGCGGTTGGCATGCTCAGTGCCATGATCGCCAGCAGCATCACGCCGCCGCCGGCGCCTAATGCGGCGGTGATCATTGAGGTAATGGCTGAGCAGACAATCAATGCCAGTGCCAGCAGGGGGGAGAAATGCTCGGGCAGCAACTGCGCCAAAAAGCCTGGCATACTGAATCCTGTGAGGTTGGCAGGCTGCTAGCCTAGCGGGTTGATTTCAAGCTGTCACCCACGCAGAGCGGACGGTATACTGCCCAACTGCCTTCGCTTATATCAGGTTTAGTCTTATGTCTGGAAACACCCTTGGAACCCTCTTCACCGTCACCACCGCCGGTGAAAGTCATGGTCCTGCTCTAGTCGCCATTGTTGATGGTTGCCCGCCAGGACTGGCACTGTCGAGCGCCGATCTGCAGTTTGATCTTGATCGGCGCAAGCCCGGGACCAGCCGACACACTACCCAGCGTCAGGAAGCGGACGAGGTCGAGATTCTGTCGGGTGTGTTTGAGGGGGTCACCACCGGTTGCCCGATTGGGTTGCTGATTCGCAACACAGATCAGAAGTCCAAGGACTACTCCGCAATTAAGGATGTTTTCCGGCCGGCGCATGCCGACTATACCTATCATCATAAGTACGGCGTACGCGATTACCGCGGTGGCGGCCGTTCTTCTGCGCGTGAAACCGCTATGCGGGTTGCGGCGGGTGCTATTGCCAAGAAGTATCTGGCGGCGCAGGGCATTCAGATCCGCGGCTACATGAGTCAACTTGGTCCTATCGAGATCCCATTCAAGAGCTGGGATGGGGTTAACGATAATGCGTTTTTCAGCGCTGACCCGGATAAGATCCCCGAGCTTGAAGCCTACATGGATCAACTTCGTCGCGATCAGGATTCGGTCGGCGCGAAGATCACCGTCGTCGCCGACGGTGTGCCGCCAGGTTTGGGTGAGCCGGTCTTTGATCGCCTGGACGCCGAGCTGGCATACGCGTTGATGAGCATCAACGCGGTTAAGGGTGTGGAGGTGGGCGCAGGCTTTGCCTCGGTGGCGCAGCGCGGCACTGAACATCGCGATGAACTCACCCCGGAGGGGTTTGTCAGCAACCACGCCGGCGGTGTATTGGGCGGTATTTCTTCCGGTCAGCCGATCGTTGCCAGCCTGGCGCTCAAGCCTACATCCAGCATAACGACGCCTGGCCGCTCGATTGACGTCAATGGCGAGGCGATCGATATGATCACCAAGGGCCGCCATGATCCTTGTGTTGGCATTCGCGCCACGCCCATTGCCGAGGCAATGATGGCGCTGGTGTTGATCGATCATCTGCTGCGCCAGCGCGCGCAGAATGCAGACGTTAAGGTCAATACGCCGGTACTGGGCCAGCTTTGAGCTCAGCGCTTCAAAAGGAAGGGGTTGGCAGCCAGCCCTTGCCTTACTGGCGCCTCTCTGGTTTTTACTTTAGCTATTTTGCCCTCTTGGGCGGGGTAGCTCCCTTTCTTGCGTTGTATTTTGAATCCCTGGGTTTTTCTGCTGCGCGCATTGGCGAGCTGGTGGCTATTCCGATGCTGATGCGTTGCCTTGCGCCCAATTTATGGGGATGGATTGGCGACGCTACCGGCCAGCGGTTGCTGATTGTGCGCCTTGGCGCCATCTTCACTGCGCTAAGCTTCGCCGCTATTTTTTATCGCCAGGACTACTGGTGGTTGGCGGCTGTGATGGCATTGCACGCGTTCTTCTGGCACGCGATCCTGCCGCAGTTTGAGGCTATCACGCTGGCTCATTTAAAAGAGCAGGCCTCGCGTTACAGCCAGGTTCGGCTATGGGGCTCGGTTGGCTTTATCCTCACGGTGGTGTTGCTGGGTGAGGTGCTGGAGCGCTTCGGGATGGTGGCTTATCCGCGCGTGTTGTTAGCGGTCATGTGCGTGATTATCGGCTGTAGCATGCTGATTCCGGCGCCGCCTTCATTTGCTATCAATCGTGTGGTCGGAGATGGTCTGCTGGCGCAGCTGCGCCGCCCTGGCGTGCTGGCGTTTTTTCTCTGCGTCGCGTTGATGCAGTTGTCGCATGGGCCTTATTACACCTTTCTGAGCATTCACCTGGAAGACTTCGGTTATAGCCGCAGCGTTATTGGCCTGTTATGGGCATTGGGTGTGTTGGCAGAAATTGTGCTTTTTTTGTTGATGCGACCGCTTCTGGCACGTTTCAGCCTGAAGTCATTGTTGGTAGCCAGCTTTGCTCTGGCGTCAATGCGCTGGGTGCTGCTGGGTAATCTGGCGGACTCGCTGCTCACCTTGCTGTTGGCCCAGTGCCTGCACGCTGCTACATTTGGTGCTTTTCATGTGTCGGCCATTCATTTTGTGCAGCACAAATTCAGCGCACGGCTGCAAGGGCAGGGGCAGGCATTCTATGCGACCTTGGCCGGGGTTGGCGGAGCTTTGGGTGCACTTTACTCTGGCTACGTCTGGGATAGTCTGGGGGCGGCCTGGACCTTTGGTATAGCGTCGCTGGCGGCGCTGGCCGGTGCAATCATTTTGGCGCTGTGTTTGCAGCGAGACTAAGGAACGAGTGATGAGTATTCTGGCGATGTATGAAGGCGGACAGTGGCATTGCCCGGCGCGGGTGTTGACCCATCTGGACGACATTACGACAGTTCTGGCCGAGCAGGGCGTTGAGCTGATGCGGCTCGCTACGCCACTGGCTACCGACTCAGCCGAGTTACTGAACCAGTGCGCCGCCTTGATTGTTACCAAGGGCTTGCCTGGGCCCCTGGTAAGCCGTATGGATGAACGCGATGGTGTTCCCGGCTACGCCGAGGTGCCGACTCAGCTTGCGGCAGAGGAGGTGACGCGCTCGGCCGGCAAGTGGTTGCTGCTCTGCGCCGGTCAGGCCAGGCTCTGCGTTGGTGAGGCTGGCAGCGTCACTGGTCGGGCCTCGGTATTGGCTTGTCATGTTGGTGATCTGCTGTGGCTTCCCGCTGGTATGGAATGGGCGCTGGTGCCCGCGCCTAGCCACTCTTGTCGCTGGCTCAGTATGGCAAGTGATGAAGCTGCGCTGAACGACTCTGATACCAAACAGTCAAAGCTCAGTGAGTTGCAGCTTTTGGATATCTGATGGGTAGCCAAGTTGCCGGCCTCGACTATAGTGGAAACATCAAAATGGCGTTAGGAGAGTACGATGGGCTTAAATACCGGTGGAGGGATCTTGGGGGTGTTGATTCTGATCGCAGATGTATGGGCGATCATTAACATCCTGCAAAGCGGTGCCAGCATGGGCGCTAAGCTGCTCTGGGTTTTGCTGGTTTTGTTTTTGCCCGTTCTTGGTCTTGTTATTTGGTTCTTTGCCGGCCCCCGTGGTAGCAGAATGTAGCCAGTGCACCTGTTTTTTAGCGGTGCCATAGACACAAAAAAGCCCCGGCGTGATCAACACGCCGGGGCTTTTTTTATTTGTTACTCAGGTACGCTTACTTCTCTACGAAAGCGCGCTCAATAACGTAGTGCCCCTGGTCGCCATGGCGGGCTTCCATAAAGCCTTTGGCGTCGAGGATTTCACAGCAGTCTTTCAGCATGCTGGGGCTGCCGCAGAGCATGAAGCGGTCTTGCTCGAGATCAAACTGGGGCAGGCCGATATCGTCAAATAGCTTGCCACTGGTCATCAGATCAGTCAGCCGGCCTTCGTTACGAAACGGCTCACGGGTGACCGTGGGGTAATAGATCAGCTTGTCGCGCACCATGTCGCCAAAGTATTCGTGGTTTGGCAGCTCGTTGGTGATCAGGTCTTCATAAGCCAGCTCGCGAACGTGACGGCAGCCGTGAGTGATGATGACCTTGTCATATTGCTCGTAGGTTTCCGGGTCTTGAATGATGCTGATAAAGGGTGCCAGGCCGGTGCCGGTGCTGAGCAAATACAGATTGCGGCCGGGCAGCAGGTGATCCAGGACCAGCGTGCCGGTGGGCTTGCGGCTGATCATGATCTGGTCGCCGGGCTGGATGTTCTGCAGGCGCGAGGTCAGCGGGCCATCCTGCACCTTGATGCTGAAGAACTCCAGCGTTTCTTCATAGTTGGGGCTGGCGATGCTGTAGGCGCGCATCAGTGGGCGGCCTTCGACCTCAAGGCCGATCATGATGAAGTGGCCGTTCTTGAAGCGGAACCCCGGATCGCGGGTCGTCTTGAAGCTGAACAGGTTGTCTGTCCAGTGATTAACGCTGAGTACCGTTTCGTTATTGAAGCCCGCCATGTCGCCTCCCGGCATGAATGAAGTATTGGCGTGGAGTCTACATCCCGTTAACCTATCGGATAAATGGATTATTGTTATTACTGTATTCGGGAAAACCGATTATGAAATATACCCTGCGTCAGCTTGAGGTCTTTCTCGCAACCGCCCACCACGAGAACCTGACGCGTGCGGCGACCAGTCTTGCGATGTCGCAATCTGCTGCGAGCAGCGCGTTGAAAGATCTGGAGAGCCAGTTTGACGTCCAGTTGTTCGATCGCGTGGGTAAGCGACTGCAGCTTAATGAGCTGGGGCAGAGCATCAGACCCAAGGCGCAGGCGCTGTTGGAGCAAGCCAGGGGGCTGGAAAGCGCTCTGGCAAGACACCAGGACATTGGTCACTTGAAGGTGGGCGCTACGCTGAGTATTGGCAACTATCTTGCTGTCGAGATTATGGCGCGCTACATGGGTGAGCAGGAAGGCGCGCGCGTCGAGTTAGAAGTAGCCAACACTGAGACCATAGTGCGCAAGGTGGCGAATTTCGAGCTGGATATCGGCTTGATTGAGGGTGAAACGCGGCACCCTGAGCTCGAGTTACTGCATTGGCGCGATGATGAGTTGACCGTATTCTGCGCGCCGGATCACCCATGGGCCGGACGCCCCTGGTTGAGTGATGACGAATTGCTGGAGGCGCAGTGGATCGTGCGTGAGCAGGGCTCAGGTACGCGCCAGCACTTTGAATGGGCAATGCAGGGGCTACTGCCTCACTTGCAGATCAAGCTGGAGCTGCAGCATACCGAGGCGATCAAGCGTGCAGTGGAGGCGGGTTTGGGGGTGGGTTGCCTATCAGAGATTACGCTGGTGGACGCTTTTCGGCGTGGCAGTCTGGTACCGCTTCCGGTACCGCAGCGAAATTTTCATCGCCGCTTTTACTTTGCGATGCACCGGCAGAAATTTCGTAGCGCAGGTATCGAGCGTTGGTTGCAGCTTTGTCGCAGCAGTTTGGAGGAGTAGTGCGGTTGCGTGGGTAATCGGCCGAATAAAAAAGCATCCGGGTTAAGGGATGCCTTTTCACTGACTGCAGGGTAAAACTATTACTGGTTACGGCTGAGTACCAATTCGCCGTCTTTCAGCGGAATGCTATCGCCCGGATCGTGATCCATTCGCACTGAGCCGGTCTGCTCTCCAATTTCATACTTTACCTGGTAGCCGACCACTTCATCGTGCTTGTCGTAAACAGTGTCGCAGCGACGCTCCATGGTGGTGTAAGTGTCGTTGGCCTGCATTCGCTCCTGGGTTTTATTGCCGGCATAACCACCTGCCGCAGCACCTGCTACCGTGGCAATTTTCTTGCCGTTACCACCACCGACCTGGTTACCCAATACGCCACCAATCACGGCGCCTGCTACCGAGCCGAGAACCTGGTGCTGATCCTGCACGGGTCTTTGCCGGGTGACGGCAACATCGTTACAGACTTCGCGTGGGGTACTTTTGGTTTCCTTGATCTCACTAACATCAAGAACGTTGGCCTGGTCGGGCGTTTTGTCCGCGAACGCGGTATAGCCCGCAATAGCGCCGCCTGCTGTGGCAACTGCCGCTCCAATTAGAACACCGGTCAACATAGACTTGTTCATGATGAATACTCCTGCTCTCTCTTTTATTCACGGCAGCGGCCGTGGTCTACGCAGATATAGACTAAGACTGACTGTACAGGTTCAATTCGCAGGTGCGTATTTCGAGGGGCTGGTTTTGCATGTGTGACGTGATAGGCATTGCGAGGTCGTTTTTCAGGTTTGCTGCCGTGAGTTAAGCAAAAGTCGAAAGGCGTGCTCATCTACCGGTGGGCTAAATAAATAGCCTTGGTAATGATCGCAGCCCAACTCGTGCAAAAAAATCAGTTGCTCGGTCGTTTCTACCCCTTCCGCGATCAAGTCCATGCGCAGACTGGAGGCGATAGCAATGATCGCGCGGATGATTTCGGCGTCATTGGGGTTGCTCGTGCACTCGCGTACGAAGGACTGGTCAATCTTGAGCAAGTCAACCGGGAGTTTTTTCAGATAACTGAGTGAGGAGTAGCCGGTACCAAAATCGTCAATAGCAAAATGCACGCCGCGCTCACGCAGAAAATTCATTTTATCGATAGTATCCGCTACGTTTTGAATGACGATACCTTCGATGATCTCCAGTTTAAGGCATTGGGGGGGGATGCTATAGGTCTCTATCGCCTGCAGTACGTCGCTGACAAAGCTACTTTGACGGAACTGGCGGGGGCTAATATTGATGCTGAGACTGAAGGTGTTGGCGTCTATTGCGCCTTCCTGCAATAGGCGTGAGACAAAGCAACAGGCTTCCAGTAATACCCATTCGCCAACTGGCAGTATAAGGCCGGTCTCTTCCAGTACATGCATGAAGGCGCCCGGGACTACCGTCCCCTTGTGCGGATGCTGCCAGCGTATTAGCGCCTCTGCGCCCTCGATTGCGCGGGTAAGATGATTGATCTGCGGTTGGTAATAGAGCACAAACTCCTTTTTCTTCAGTGCGCCGCGTAGCTCGGATTCGATGGCTAGACGTTCGCTGGCAGCAACCTGCATGGTCTGCTCGAAAAAGGCGATGCCGTTGCGGCCCAGTGCTTTCACTTTATACAGCGCGATATCAGCCCGTTTCAGCAGGTCGTCGGGCGTGCTTCCATGCTCGGGCATCAAGGCCACCCCAATACTGGCGCTTAGCTGTAGCGTGTGCCCGTCAATCTGCATGGGATCGGAAATGGCGTTGAGTAGCTTTCTGGCCGTGCATTCAACCTCCTGCTCCAGTTGCTGCCCGATGGCCTCTAACCCACTAAGCAGCACGACAAACTCGTCGCCGCCCAGGCGAGCAACGGTATCCTCTGCGCGTACCAGGGTGAGCAGTCGTGATGTGACTTCCTGAAGCACGGCGTCACCGCAGGAGTGTCCCAGCGAATCATTGATATGCTTAAAGTGATCAAGGTCAAAGAACAACAAGGCGCCATGCATATTATGGCGGTTATTGAGTGCGTTCAGTTGACTGAGGCGATCGCTCAGCAGGAGGCGGTTGGGTAAATTGGTGAGCGCGTCATGGTAAGCAAGGTGCTTTACCTTGGCCTCGATCAGTTTCTGCTCAGTGACATCCCTGGAGGTAAGCAGGATACAGTCGATGCCATCGATATTTAGTGGCTGCACGGATACGGCAACCTGCATCTGTGTACCCATGCGGGTATTGACCGTCATTTCATGATGGTGCACGCGGCCATGCCGGTCCAGTTCGTCGATCAGTGTCTGCCGGTCCGATGCTTGCGCCCAGATATTTAACTCTTGTGCGGTTTTGCCGATCACCTCCTCCGCGCTGTAGCCGGTAAGGCGGGTAAAGCCATCGTTGACTTCAAGGTGCTTACCGCTGATTTTTTCAGTAATGCTAATGCTGTCCGGGCTGCCCTTGAAAGCGCGCGCGAATTTATCTTCTGAGGCGCGCAATGCGGCTTCGGCCTGCTTGCGCGCCGTGATATCACGAAAGCTGAACAGCACGCAGGGCTGGCGATTGATACTGAGATTGGAAGTGGACACTTCGCAGATCAATAGCTTGCCCTGATAAGTGGCAAAGGTTTCGATCAGCCCATTGAGCACGCGCTTGCCGCGAATGGCGTCGTCTAGCGGGGCATGCATTTCCGCTTTGCTCCATACGCCGGCCTCGTCTGGCGTGTGACCAACGATACTTTGTGGCGTATGTCCAAAGGTACTGGTAAAACTGAGGTTGACCTCGATAATTCGGCGGCTCTGGCTGTGCACCAGGCAATAGGGATCCGGTGCGCCTTGAAATAGCGCGGCGAATTTGGCTTCGCTGTCGACCAGCGCTTTTTCACTTTTTCGGCGCACAGTGATGTCGAGCAATGTGCCGACCAGTCTTACCGGTTTGCCAGCGTCGTTCCTATGCAGTGTAGCCGTTGCTTCGATCCAGCGCTCTTTGCTATCGCTGTTCAGTACGCGGTAAGTCAACTTGTGGTAGCGGTTCTGGCTGCGGCAGATAGATAGGTAGGCGCGCCTTAAGCTGCGTTGGTCTATCGGTAATACATGCTGGGTAAAACTACGAATATTGCCTTCAATATGGTCTGCGGCAAGTCCATTCAATTCGGCGCTACGCGGTGAGCAGTGCAGCTCACCACTGCTTATTTGCCAGTCCCATACGCCCATTTCACTGGCATCCAATGCTCGATTCAGGCGCTCCTGACTTTCGTTTAGGGCTTTCTCGTTTAATTTTTGCGCGGTAATGTCCCGTGCGGTAACAACCAGGCAGGTACGACCGGCTAGCTGCACTGTTTTTGCATGCACTAGTACGTCATAGGGTTCACTGCCTGGTTTTATTTGAACCCGGATTTCTTCACTGTCCAGGCGTCCGCGACGCTTCAGCTGAGAAAGTAGGCGAGCAGCAGTCTCGGTATCGAGTATCTGCATCGCGCTGAGCTTTTTATTGACGCAATCACTGTTGCTCAGGCCTGTGAGCCGTTCGAACTTGCTGTTGACCTCCAAAATGTAGCCATCGGAGTCGATCAGCAGCAGTGCTTCGCCTGTGGCGTTGAAAATCTTTAGGTGTCGTTCATCTATACCGGTGGTAGCTGGCGCCGACGGACGCTCTTGCTGCAAGGTTATCAACAGGCAGCTCGATCCCGGGCTGATCGGTTCTATGTTCAGTATGCAGTGCTGAAGGCTACCGTTGCGGCTGCACACTTCATGGCGCACGCCCCTCAGTGTTTTGTTCTGATCCAGCTTGCGCAGCAAGTTGTCCCAGCGATCGCTACCGCACCATAGTGGAAAGTTATTGGCTGGTTGGCCGACGATGCGCTGCGCCTGCCAGCCGAATAGTTGCGTAAAGGCGTCGTTGACCTGGATTACCCGTTGACTGCTGGCATCCACCAGCATTCCGGCGGCCGGCATGGTCGCAAAGAGAGTAGCGAATGCACTACCTGTATTAGCCAGTAGGTCGGCTGGAAATGCACCGGTGGTAGGTGACATAGATTCTCCGCGGGCTTAACTAATCCTTTAGATCAAGAAGCCTCGCACGGCTGGGCTTTTAAGCTTTTGCATGCGGCACTCTCGGCCTCTTGTTGCCGGGCACAAGGACATTCTTTGCCTTCGTTTTTAAGCCGCAGCATGGCGATGATTCGCCTGACTAGGTTCGTAATGCAACTTAGTCTCTCTCCAAGATAGCCCCTGTGGCTAGGTGCAACAAGCAAGGGTTCACGCTTTTTCACCTTTTATATCGCCCGCCTGCTGTAAAAGCTTAATGAGTGCCAGCGCCGCATTGGAGCGGGTGCGACCGCTGTGCCAAATGCAGCCAAGGTCACGCTGCATCTGTATGCCGGGAATTGCCAGCGCCTTGACCTGCTCGTCGAGCATGCTGCGCGGCAGCACACTCCAGGCCAGGCCAATGGAAACCATCATCTTGATGGTTTCCATGTAGTTGGTGCTCATGCTGATATTAGGGGTGATCTTGTGCTGCTCAAACAAGGTGCTGACGATCCTGTGCGTGAAGGTGTTAACGCCGGGGAACACGGCGGGATATTCCGCCAACTGGGCCAGCTCCAGTTGGCTTGACTGCGTCAGCGGGTGTTCGGGCGCAATGACCAGATCCAGTGGGTCATGCCAGATAAGCTCCGATACCACGGGCGCTTCAACCTCGGGGGCGAGGGTGATGACGGCTAGCTCAATCTCACCGTGCAACACCTTTTCGTAGGCGATCTCCGAGTCGAGGAACTGAATGTCCAGTGCGACCTTGGGGTAGGCGCGGGTGAACTCGTGCAGGATCGGAGGCAAGCGGTGCAGGCCAATGTGATGACTGGTCGCCATGCTGAGACGCCCTTGTACATTGTCGGATAGATTGCTTAGCGCTCGGCGCGTATCATTCAGCAACCCCAAAACCTCATGCGCTCTGGGTTTGAGTGCGCGCCCAGCTTCCGTCAAGGCGACTTTGCGGCCGATGCGATCAAACAGACGCGCGTTCAGCTGTTGCTCCAGCATGGCGATGCGCTTGCTGACGGCCGGTTGGGTTAGATGGAGTTGTTCCGCTGCGCGCGAGAATGAACCCGTTGTTGCTACCGCGAGAAAGGCAGAAAGGTTGGCGGTATCCATCTCGAATTCCTTTTGGTTATCTATTTAATAAATAATATTCCTTTGTTTTATCTTTAGCTAAATTTTATCCTTGGCCCGTTCAAAGAATCGCTGCGCCCCGGGCATCTCCGGTGATGGTCGATAGCGGTCATAGTCTGATTTGAGGAGTACCGCATGTCTGCGAAAACGCTTTACGACAAGCTGTGGGACAACCATCTGGTTAAGCAGCGCGATGATGGTTCGGCATTGATCTATATAGATCGCCAGTTGCTGCACGAAGTAACTTCGCCACAAGCGTTTGAAGGCCTGCGCCTAGCTGGCCGCAAGCCATGGCGGATTGACGCCAACCTGGCGACGCCGGATCACAACGTGCCCACCACCAATCGGGCTGCGGGTGTCTCAGGCATTGATGATGCGGTGTCCAAGCTGCAGGTCGTCACCCTCGACGATAACTGTAACGAGTTCGGTATTGTCGAGTTTCAGATGACCGATCGCCGCCAGGGTATTGTTCACGTAGTCGGGCCGGAGCAGGGCGCAACACTGCCAGGTATGACCATTGTTTGTGGTGATTCGCATACCGCGACGCACGGCGCTTTTGCTGCCTTGGCCCATGGTATCGGTACCTCTGAAGTCGAGCATGTGTTGGCTACCCAGTGCCTGGTTGCCAAAAAAATGAAGAACATGCTGGTCAACGTTGAGGGCAAACTGGGCTTTGGCGTCACGGCGAAAGACGTGGTGCTGGCGGTTATTGGCAAAATCGGTACTGCCGGTGGTAACGGGCATGCCATTGAGTTTGCCGGTTCAGCCATTCGCGACCTGTCGGTTGAAGGCCGTATGACGATCTGCAATATGGCGATTGAAGCGGGCGCGCGCGTTGGCCTGGTGGCGTGCGACGAGAAGACCGTCGAATACGTGAAGGGTCGTCCTTATGCGCCCAAGGGTGCTGACTGGGCAGTGGCCGTCGAGTCCTGGCAAGATCTGGTCTCCGATGCGGATGCGCATTTTGACACTGTGGTAGACCTGAACGCGGCGGAGATCAAGCCGCAGGTCTCTTGGGGTACTTCCCCGGAAATGGTCGTCGCCGTTGATGCACTGGTGCCGGATCCGGCTCAGGAAGCTGATTCGGTCAAGCGCAGCGGCTATCAGCGCGCGCTGCAGTACATGGGCCTGGAGGCCAATCAGCCAATTACTTCTATTCAGCTTGATCGTGTATTTATCGGCTCTTGCACCAACTCGCGCATTGAAGACCTGCGCGCCGCTGCCGCCGTTGCCAAGGGTCGCAGTGTTGCGCCCAGCATCAAGCAGGCGATGGTTGTCCCCGGCTCTGGTCTGGTCAAGGAGCAGGCAGAACAGGAAGGCCTGGATGTGATCTTCAAGGCTGCCGGTTTTGAGTGGCGTGATCCGGGCTGCTCCATGTGCCTGGCTATGAACCCAGACAAACTGGAGTCGGGTGAGCATTGCGCTTCGACCTCAAACCGCAATTTTGAGGGGCGTCAGGGCAACGGTGGGCGTACCCATTTGGTCAGCCCTGCCATGGCCGCCGCCGCCGCGATCGCCGGTCACTTTGTCGATGTACGTGAAATGATGAATCAGGAGGTGAGCGCATGAAGCCATTTACTCAACACACTGGCCTGGTAGCGCCGCTGGATCGTGCCAACGTAGACACCGATCAGATCATTCCCAAGCAGTTTCTCAAGTCGATCAAGCGCACTGGCTTTGGCCAGAATCTGTTTGATGAGTGGCGCTATATGGATGAGGGCAAGCCGGGTGAGGACTGTGCTAACCGTCCGTTGAATACCGATTTTGTGCTTAACCAGCCACGCTATCAGGGTGCTAGCGTGCTGCTGGCGCGTAAGAACTTTGGCTGCGGTTCGAGCCGTGAGCATGCGCCATGGGCCTTGGAAGAATACGGCTTTCGCACCATTCTGGCGCCCAGTTATGCCGATATTTTTTATAACAATAGCTTTAAGAATGGCTTGTTACCCATTGTTTTGCCTGAAGAAGATATCGACTATCTGTTTGATCAGGCGGAAGCGCAAGAGGGTTATGAGCTGACGGTTGATCTTGAGGCGCAGACCGTTATCTGCCCTGATGGCAGGACCTACAGTTTTGAAGTGGACGCGTTCCGTAAGCACTGCCTGCTCAACGGCCTAGACGACATTGGCCTGACGTTGCAGGACGCCGATGCCATTGCGGCGTTTGAGCAGAAGCACAAGCAGAGTCAGCCTTGGCTGTTCGGTGCAATTCAGCCGTAACCGATACGCCTTGAACCGGCGAGGAGCCACCTTATGACAAGCGAGCACAACAGCGTAGTCGAGCGGCAGTTTGGCGATCAGGCGAGTGCTTACCTCACCAGTACGGTGCACAGCACTGGCGAGGAGTTTGTTGCACTGGATGAGGCGGTCGCCGGGTGCTCGCATGCCAGGGCGCTGGATTTGGGTTGTGGCGCTGGGCATGTCAGTTTTCGTGTGGCCAGCCAGCTTGCCGAAGTGGTTGCTTACGATCTATCCCAGGCGATGCTGGATACGGTTAAAGCGGCGGCGGTTGAGCGTGGTCTGGATAACATCAAGCTGCAGCAGGGCGTTGCTGAATATTTGCCGTTTGCGGATGCCAGTTTCGATTTCGTCTTTAGTCGTTACTCGGCACATCACTGGCAGGATTTGGGACGCGCTCTGCGCGAGGTGCATCGGGTGCTCAAGCCCGGTGGTCAGGTGATTTTTGTTGATGTCATGTCGCCCGGTTTGCCGCAACTCGATACCTACTTGCAGGCTGCTGAAGTGCTGCGTGATACCAGCCATGTACGTGATTACTCGGCGGCGCAGTGGTTGCTGGAAATGAGCCAGGCGGGTTTGCAGGTTGAGCGTCAGCGCCGACAGCGCCTGCGTCTCGAATTCACTTCCTGGGTAGAGCGCATGCGTACCCCGTTGGTGATGCAAACGGCGATAAAAACGCTGCAGCAGGCGATGGGTGAAGAAGTCCGGCGCTATTTTGAAATTACCGCGGATGGCTCGTTCAGCACGGATGTGATCGTGCTCTGGGCCGGTCGCTGAACCGTATTGTTAGTGCCTGAATGGCGCTTTATGGAGAGAAGTGAATGACTAAACAGATTCTGATTCTTCAGGGTGACGGTATTGGTCCTGAAATCATGGCTGAGGCGGTCAAGGTGTTGAACCTGGCCAATCAAAAGTTTGATTTGGGCTTTGAGTTGTCGTCTGGCGAGCTGGGTGGTGCTTCGTATGATAAGTACGGTGTGCCCCTTGCCGATGAGACGCTGGAACGGGCACGCAAGGCCGATGCAGTCTTGTTGGGCGCCGTCGGTGGCCCCAAGTGGGATACGATTGATCCCGCCCTGCGTCCTGAGCGCGGCCTGTTGAAGATCCGCTCCGAGTTGGGGTTGTTCGGTAATCTGCGGCCAGCGATTCTTTATCCGCAACTGGCTGATTCATCCACGCTCAAGCCTGAGGTGGTCTCGGGGCTGGATATTCTGATCGTGCGTGAGCTGACCGGGGGTATCTACTTTGGCCAGCCGCGAGAGAAGCGCGTGCTCGAGAATGGTGAGCGTCAGGCTTACGACACTTTGCCCTACAGCGAAAGCGAAATTCGCCGCATTGCCAAGGTAGGTTTCGATATGGCGATGGTGCGCAACAAGAAGCTGTGTTCAGTTGATAAGGCTAACGTTCTGGCGTCGAGTCAGTTGTGGCGTGAAGTGGTTGAAGAAGTTGCCAAGGACTACCCGGACGTCGAGCTGTCGCACATGTATGTCGATAACTGCGCCATGCAACTGGTGCGCGCGCCCAAGCAGTTTGATGTGATTGTGACTGACAACATGTTCGGTGACATTCTGTCTGATCAGGCGTCGATGCTGACTGGCTCCATCGGCATGCTGCCTTCGGCATCGCTGGATGTGAACGGTAAGGGTATGTACGAGCCATGTCACGGCAGTGCGCCTGATATTGCCGGGCAGGGTATCGCCAATCCACTGGCGACGATTCTGTCTGTTTCCATGATGCTGCGTTACAGCTTTGCGCAGACAAAGGCGGCCGATGCCATTGAACAAGCGGTTAGCCTGGTGCTGGATCAGGGCCTGCGTACCGGCGACATATATTCTGAGGGGTGCCGCAAGGTAGGCACCGTTGAAATGGGTGATGCCGTGGCCGAGGCCCTCAAAAACCTGTAATCTGTTCGATTATTCGAAAACGCCCGACTTTGCTCGGGCGTCTTTCTTCTTTGAATTTGTTACCCCACGGGGGTGTTGTTATGAAGCGAGTTGGTCTAGTTGGTTGGCGTGGCATGGTTGGTTCCGTGCTGATGCAGCGTATGCGTGACGAAAATGATTTTGCTGATATCGATCCGGTGTTTTTTACCACCTCGAACGTAGGTGGCAAAGGTCCGGATATTGGCAAGGACACCCCAGCGCTGAAAGACGCCTTTGACCTTGAAGCGCTCAAGCCCATGGACGTGATCATCACCTGTCAGGGTGGGGATTACACCAGCGAAGTCTATGCCAAGCTTCGTGCTGACGGCTGGAATGGCTATTGGATTGATGCCGCCTCCACTCTGCGCATGGAAGACGAGGCCCTGATCGTGTTGGACCCGGTTAATCGCCGCAACATTGATCAGGCGCTGCGTGATGGCGTGAAAACCTACGTGGGTGGCAACTGCACTGTCAGCTTGATGCTGATGGGGCTGGGTGGTCTGTTTGAGCAGGGAATGGTCGAGTGGATGAGTGCCATGACCTATCAGGCAGCCAGCGGCTCTGGTGCGCAGAACATGCGCGAACTCATTAACCAGATGGGTGCTATTCATGGCTCGGTCGCCGAGCAGCTGGCTGACCCTGCTAGTGCTATTCTGGAAATCGATCGCAAAGTTGCGGCCACGCTGCGTGATGACGCCTTCCCGGCTGAGCATTTCGGTGTGCCGCTGGCGGGTAGCCTGATTCCTTGGATTGATAAGCAGCTGCCTAACGGTCAGAGTCGTGAGGAGTGGAAGGCGCAGGCTGAGACCAACAAGATTATTGGTCGCAGCGCTCGTCCTATTCCGGTTGATGGTATCTGTGTGCGCGTGGGTGCCATGCGTTGCCACAGCCAGGCATTGACCATCAAGCTAAACAAGGATGTGCCGCTGGCCGATATCGAAGGCTTGCTGGCTGAGCATAACCCCTGGTCGCAGGTCATTCCGAACACCAAGGAAGCGACCTTGGCCGGACTGACGCCTACCGCAGTGACCGGTACGCTGAATGTGCCAGTCGGGCGCCTGCGCAAGCTGAATATGGGGTCGCAGTATCTTTCTGCCTTTACTGTAGGTGATCAGCTATTGTGGGGCGCGGCCGAACCGCTGCGTCGCATGCTGCGTATCCTGCAAGAAGGTTAAGGCTTTTACGGCCGCTCAGTTCGATAAGAGCTGATACGGGGCACCCCTGACTTGGTCAGGGGTGCCCTTTGTCTTTTAGTGAATTCAAATACTGGTTGGTGATTATGAGTAAGAAAACAGGTGTTGCGGTTGTTGGTATAAGCGGCTTGGCAGGCGATATGCTGATCAGCGTGCTGGAAGACGACACCTTCAGCTTCACCGATCTCCATTTGGTGGACGCCGATGATGAGGCCGGTGAGCGGCGCATGATCAAAGGGCAAAGCATGCGAGTCGAGCCGATCTCGCGCTTTGACTTCAGCCAGATCGCTGTTGTTGTGATGGCGAGCGATGCCGCATTCGTTCAGGAATGGGCGCCCAAGATTCGTGCGGCTGGCGCGTTGTTGGTTGATACCAGTGGCAGTCTGGGTGGTCAGGCTGTGGTTGCCGAGGTTAATCCGCACGCACTGGCTTCGTCGAAAGAGAAAGGCGTGGTGTTCTCGCCGGACAGTCAGGTTGTACAAAGTGCGATTGTCCTCAAGGCGCTGACGTCTATCGCGCCGATCCAGCGTGTGGGTATTGCAACCTATCAATCGATGTCCACCCATAGCCGAGCGGCAGTCGAGGCTCTGGCAATGCAGACCAGTAAGTTGCTTAACGGCCAGCCAGTAGATAAAGGCGTGCTTGATAAGCAGGCCGCGTTCAATCTGTCGCCTTGTGTCAGCGAGCTGGACGAGGCGGGCGCAAGTCGTGAAGAGCGATTGCTGACTGCGGGTGTGCAGGCTTGTCTCGAAGCTCCCGATCTGCCGGTTTTGGTCAATGCGGTGATGGTGCCTTTGTTCTACGGTAGTGCGCAAATGATGCAGGTCACCTTTGCTGAAGCGCCCGACGTTAAGCGCATTGTTAACATGCTGCGGCGCGCCAAGGGTATCAAAGTGCTGGATAAGCCAGCTGCTGGTGGGTTCCCCACGCCCATAACAGACGCCACTGGAAGTGATAACGTTTGGGTTGGGCGTGTCCGGGCAGATGCTACTGAGCCGAACACTATTCACATGTGGATTGTCTCTGATAATCTTCGGAAAGGTGTCGCAATTAACAGTCTTATGCTTGCCGAGTTGTTGATAAAAGACTATTTGTAATCGATACTTGCTGGTGTTTCTGTACTAAGCGGTTTAGGTTTGTGCATACAAACCCTGTTTAGATTCGGCGGTTGCTGTTTTTTCCCAGACTGGGTGGGGGCTTTTGTTTTAGGCCAGTCTGAGCACAGCAGGGTCTGTTGAAGCGTGAGAAAACGATAAAAGCAAAGGATTTTCGCTATGGTTCGCAAACTGGTTATAGCTGTTGCCGCAGCAAGTGCCTTGATGTCCACGGGAATGGTTCAAGCATTGGGAGTAGGCGACATTAACCTGCGCTCGTCGTTAAACCAGCCGCTGGATGCTGAGATTGATCTGCTACAAGTGCGTGATCTCAGCAGTGAAGAGATTCGCACAATGCTGGCCTCGCCGGACGATTTCGGGCGAGCAGGTATTGAACGCCCGTTCTTTCTGACTGATCTCAAGTTCACTCCGGTAGTTAAGCCCAACGGCAAGTCGGTTATCCGCGTTACTTCAAACCGGCCAGTTAACGAACCCTATCTTAACTTCCTGATGGAAGTGCGTTGGCCTTCAGGCAAAGTGCTGCGTGAGTTTACCGTACTGCTTGATCCGCCTCTGTATCAGCCTTCTTCTGCTGTCAGCAGCACGCCCGTAACGCCTCCGCGTTCGGCGGCACCTGTTTCGCGACCACAGCCAACCATTGCACCAGCGCAACCAAGAGGCGCAAGCCCTTACGCGGAACCATCGGCACCAGCTGCCGCGCCGCAGCGCAGCTCGACAGAGTGGCGTACCAGTCGCGCTGACACTTTATGGGAAGTTGCCCTTAAGTCACGTCCCTCTGGTGCCAATGTGCATCAGACCATGTTGGCGATTCTGGATCTGAATCCTGACGCGTTTATCAATGGCAATATAAATCAACTCAAGTCCGGTCAAACCTTAAAGCTACCGACCAGTGAGCAGGCTACCAGACGCAGCGGTAGTCAGGCCGTTGCGGAAGTGGCGGAACAAAATCGGGCTTGGCAAGAAGGCCGCTCGGCACCTGTTACCAGGGCACCGCAAGAGCCATCCGCACCGCAACTTGATGCACGCCAACGCGAAAACGCTGGCAGTGCGCCGGAAGAAGTTGATGCCGAAGACTCGCTGCGCCTGGTGTCCGGTGCTGATGAGCAGGTAAGTGAGGGGGCTGGCGATGGTGAGGCCGGTGGTAATAGCACCGCCAAGCTGCGCGACTCTCTGGATATGACCAAGGAGCAACTCGACGCGGCCGAGCGTGAAAAAGCTGAAATGGTCGGTCGCCTCGATGACGTTCAAGGCCAGCTGGAAACATTGCAGCGCTTGCTGGAGTTGAAGGATGCTCAGCTCGCAGCACTACAGCAAGAAATCAGCGCCAGTGGTCAGAATAGTGAGCTGCCCGCCGAACCTCAGGCTGACCTGGAAGAAATTGCGGCGCTTGAGCAGCAGGCCTCTGAGGCTGCAATTGCTGAGGAACAGGCGGATGGTTTAGCTGCGAATGAAGAGACCCTGGCTGAAGCAGCTGAGGTGATGGAAACGACTGAGCCAGAGGTTGAGGCTGTTGATCCGGAGCTGGTTTCTGAAGATCTGGCCGCAGAAGAACCGCAGGCGGAGGATGCGCCTGTCGACCTTGAGGAGCCCGTTGCTCCAGTGGTTGAGGCGGCTGAAACCGAGTCTGAAGCAGCTGTTGCTCAGCCCGCTGAAGAACCGAAAATGGCGACTGCAGAGTCGCTGTTGCAGCGCATGATGCAGAATCAGATGCTCTTGGCTGGCGGTGGCGTTGTCGCGATCTTGTTGCTATTGATGGTGCTGATGGCAGTGTCTCGCCGTAATGCGCGCCGTGAAGCGGATATGAACGACAACTTCATTGCCAATGCCGCCGAAGGGCAAGACGGTGATTCTTCTTCTCTAGAGTCGGATGATTTCAACGTTGCCCTGGCAGCGGAGCTTGATGATGGTGATTCCGGTATTGCGGTCGACCCTCTGACTGAAGCCGAGGGGCTGCTGGCTTATGGTAAGCCACAGGAGGCGCGTGCGGTCCTCAACGAGGCCCTGAATAGCGAGCCAGAGCGCACTGACCTGCGTCTCAAGTTGCTGGAAGTGGAAGGTATGCTGGATAACGCAGAGGGTTATCGTGCTCAGCACGAGGCGCTGCGTGCCGCTGGAACCGTAGACGATCAGGTTGACGCGATGGATGCGCGCTTCCCGTTGATGGCTGCTGCAGTAGCAGGCGCGGCTGCTGGCCTTGCCTATGATGCCAGTGCGGACGAGGACATCTCTTTTGAGATGCCAGCAGATACTACTGAAGCTGAAGTTCCAGAAGAAGATATGGATTTCGATTTCAGCGAGTTCGAACTAGGCGATACTCCTGCAGCAGCGGCTGTGCCGGAAGACGCACCTAAGCTGGAGCCAGAAGAGCCAGAGGAAGTGGACTTTGATCTTGATTTTGATCTGGATGACACTTTGAGTGATCAGGATCTGCAGGGTGCTGTCGAGCCCGGTGCAAGTGCTGCTGACGCTGCCGTGTCGCTGGACGAATCCCTTGAGTTTACCGAGGTTGAGAGTCTGGAGCCTGCTGTTGAAGACAAGATAACCCTGGATGATGACTTCGATCTGTCGCTGACTGATGATCTGCAGTCAACTGGCTCGGCAGATGATTTTGCGTCCCTCGAGTTGGATGAGACAGCCAATACTGAGAAGACAGCAGAAGAAGACTTTAGTCTTTCTGACGATGATCTTGCCGATTTCGAGCTTGAGCTTGATGAAGTCGCCGGAAGCGCTGAGAACGCAGATGTTGCGCTGCCTCTGGACTCGCTGGAGTTAGATGAAGAGCAAAAAGATGACGAGTTGATGGCGCTCGATAATGTGATGGAGGAGCCTGTGGCTGGTGATCTGGACGAAGACGACGAATTTGATTTCCTTTCCGGAACGGATGAGTCTGCAACCAAACTTGATCTTGCTCGTGCCTATATTGATATGGGTGACAGTGAAGGTGCTCGTGACATTCTCAACGAAGTGGTTGAAGAAGGTGACGAGCAGCAGAAGCAGGAAGCTCGCGAGATGATGGAGCGCTTGACCGATTGATGGATGTTGATCAGCTGGACCCAGCGGCCGCCCCTGAGGCGGCCGCTGTTGTTTCAAGGGTGGCCGCTTGTGTCGAGTACCGCGGCAGTGCTTATCGAGGCTGGCAGCGCCAGCAATCTGGCGTGCCCAGCGTTCAGGAAGCGGTAGAAAAAGCCTTGAGCCGGGTTGCCAATCATCCGGTCCAGGTTTTCTGTGCCGGTCGCACGGATGCCGGCGTGCATGCTTCTTGTCAGATTATCCATTTTGACAGCGACGCCGTGCGCTCACCGCGCAACTGGATCCATGGCGCAAATGCCAATCTGCCGGCAGATATTTCGCTCAGCTGGGTACAGCCGATGGGCGACGATTTTCATGCTCGATTTTCTGCCATGGCTCGGCGCTATCGATACGTTATTTATAACGACCCAGTGCGCCCAGCACATCTTTCACGGGAGGTAACCTGGAATTACCGTCCGTTGAATATTGATCTGATGCGTCAGGCAGCGCAGGCACTCTTGGGTACGCACGACTTTACCTCCTATCGCGCGGTCGGCTGTCAGGCAAAGTCGCCGATCAAAACCATTCACCATCTTGAGCTGTTGCGTCATGGTCAGTTCATCGTGCTGGACATTCGGGCCAGTGCCTTTTTGCACCATATGGTACGCAATATCGTCGGCGTATTGATGCAGATAGGCTGCGGCGAGCGCCCGGTTGAGTGGGCTGCGGAGGTGCTGCGGGCGCGCGATCGGGCGCAGGGCGGGCTTACCGCGCCGGCCTATGGCTTATATCTGGTAGATGTGACCTATCCTGAGCACTTCGAATTACCACGGCGTTACCTGGGTCCTCACTTCCTGTCAGCGCTGCCGGATGTCGCTGACTGACGCCTGCAGTGCTATCTGCTACTATCGTCCCCTTGTCGAATAGAGGTCCCAACGCACCTATGGCGCGTATTAAAATCTGCGGTATTACTCGTGTTGAAGATGCTTTGGCTGCTGCTCACTCAGGCGCAGATGCCATCGGCTTGGTGTTTTATGCGCCCAGCCCCCGTGCTGTTGACGCTGAACAAGCGGCTAAAATTGTGGCCGCTTTACCGCCTTTTATCACCACCGTTGGCTTGTTTGTCGATGCTGATCCGGGATACGTGCGCGAGATTCTGCAACAGGTGCCGCTGGACTTGCTGCAATTTCATGGTGACGAAGATGCAGCCTATTGTGACCAGTTCAGCCGGCCCTATATGAAGGCAATCAGGGTTCGTCCTGAGCAGAATGTGTCTGCGGTTGCCGCTGCCTGGCCAAAGGCTAACGGTATCCTGCTCGACAGCTATAAACCCGGTTTGCCAGGTGGTACAGGGGAGGTTTTCGATTGGGCTTTGGTGCCCGGCGAGCGTCCCTGGAATCTGGTGCTGGCCGGCGGTTTGACGGTAGATAATGTCGCGCAGGCTATTACTGAAGTCGCCCCTTGGGCTGTGGACGTCAGTGGTGGCGTCGAGTCTGCCAAGGGCATCAAGGATGTCGAGAAAATTAACGCTTTTGTTCAAGAGGTGAAGCGTGTCTGAGTTCAGCAAAACCGATTACTCTGCGGTCCCCGATGTGCGTGGGCATTTTGGTCCCTATGGCGGACGATTTGTCTCTGAAACGCTGATGGAAGCGCTGGATGATCTGGAAAAACTTTACCGTACGCTGTCCGCAGATCCTGCGTTTCAGGCGGAGTTCGATCGAGACCTGGCGCACTACGTAGGGCGTCCTTCGCCGCTGTATCTTGCCGAGCGGCTGACCGCGAAGGTGGGTGGCGCACAAATTTACCTGAAGCGTGAAGACCTTAACCATACCGGTGCTCACAAGGTAAACAACACGGTTGGTCAGGCCTTGCTGGCGAAGCACATGGGCAAACCCCGGGTGATCGCTGAAACGGGCGCTGGCCAGCATGGCGTCGCCACAGCCACCGTCGCCGCTCGTTTGGGCCTTAAATGCCAAGTCTATATGGGAGCGGATGACGTCAAACGCCAGTCGTTGAACGTCTATCGTATGAAGTTGCTGGGCGCCGAAGTTATTCCGGTAACCTCAGGTTCAAGGACGCTGAAGGACGCAATGAACGAGGCAATGCGTGATTGGGTAACCAATATCGACGATACCTTCTACATCATTGGTACCGTGGCAGGTCCGCATCCGTATCCTCAGCTGGTTCGCGACTTCCAGAGCGTGATCGGGCGTGAGGCGCGCGAGCAATGCCTTATCCAGGCGGGTCGTTTACCGGATGCGTTGGTGGCCTGTGTTGGCGGTGGCTCCAATGCCATTGGCCTGTTTCATCCCTTCCTCAATGATGACAGCGTCAAGATGTATGGTGTCGAGGCTGGTGGGCATGGCATCTCCACGGGTGAGCACGCGGCGCCATTGAGCGCCGGTCAACCGGGTGTACTGCACGGTAATCGCACTTATCTGATGTCGGATGAAGCAGGGCAGATTATTGAAACACATTCTGTTTCTGCCGGTTTGGATTACCCTGGTGTTGGACCTGAGCATAGTTGGCTCAAGGATATCGGTCGGGTTGAGTATGTTGACGCCACCGACGAAGAAGCCCTTACAGCCTTTCGTGAGCTGACTCGGGTTGAGGGCATCATGCCCGCACTGGAGTCCAGTCACGCGGTTGCCTACGCCATGAAATTAGCGGCAACCATGCGCCCCGATGAAATTGTGGTGGTCAACCTGTCTGGTCGGGGTGACAAGGATATTCATACGGTCGCCGGCATTGACGGCATCAGCATTTAACGAGAGTCACATGAGCCGAATCAAAAACTGTTTTACTGCCTTGCAGGCCAAAGGACGCAAGGCGTTGATCCCTTATGTTACTGCTGGTGATCCCGCGCCTGAGGTGACCTTGCCGCTGATGCATGACCTGGTTGCGGCCGGAGCAGACATTATCGAGCTGGGTATTCCATTTTCTGACCCCATGGCTGATGGTCCGGTCATTCAATTGGCAATGGAGCGGGCACTGGCTCATCACGTGAGCCTGGCTCAGGTGCTGGACATGGTGCGGCGCTTCCGCGAGGATGATGATAAGACGCCGGTTGTGTTGATGGGGTACTTGAACCCGATTGAACGTATGGGGTATGCCCGATTTGCCGAGGCTGCGGCCAGTGCTGGGGTTGATGGCGTGTTGACGGTAGACCTGCCGCCAGAAGAGGCCACAGACGTCTCACCGGTGTTCAAGGCACAAGGACTCGACACTATTTTCCTGCTTTCGCCGACGACGACAAAAGAGCGCGCACGGCTGATTTGTGAGCAGGCAAGTGGTTATGTCTATTATGTTTCATTGAAAGGTGTGACCGGGTCCAGTGCTTTGAACGTCACCGAAGTAGCAAACCGGTTGGATATGCTGCGCACTGTCACTGATTTGCCGATTGGTGTTGGCTTTGGTATTCGTGATGGCGCTTCGGCTGCTGCCGTTGCTGCCGTGGCAGACGGGGTTGTAGTGGGGTCGGTATTGGTTAATCAAATAGCCGAACATGCGTCCCAGCCAGAGCTCGCGCGTAAAGGTATCGCGGCTATTATTGGCGAAATGCGCGGAGCAATGGACCGGTAAAGATTTAATCACGCGGCCCTGATGGCTGAGTGACCAGATAAACAGATTAAGGAATGGCGATGAGCAATTGGCTGGTGGATAAACTGATTCCTTCCATCGTGCGCTCGGAAGCACAGAAGAGTAGCGTGCCTGAAGGACTGTGGCGTAAGTGCCCTTCATGTGAAGCGGTACTGTACCGCCCCGAGTTGGAAAAGAACCTGGATGTCTGCCCGAAGTGCAGTCATCACCTGCGCATAAACGCTCGTCGGCGCCTGGACATCTTTCTCGACGAGGGAGAGCGCACCGAAATCGCGGCCGAGCTTGAGCCGGTTGATCGGTTGAAGTTTCGTGACAGCAAAAAATACAAGGATCGCCTGACTGCCGCGCAAAAAGCTACCGGTGAAAAAGATGCGCTGGTCGTTATGCAGGGCAAGCTCAAGGGCTCTCCGATTGTAGCCAGTGCCTTTGAGTTTAATTTCATGGGCGGTTCTATGGGTAGTGTCGTAGGGGCACGTTTTGTTCGGGGTGCCGAGATCGCATTGCGTGAACGTATCCCTTATGTTTGCTTCTCCGCCTCCGGTGGCGCGCGCATGCAGGAAGCCTTGTTTTCGCTGATGCAGATGGCCAAGACCAGTGCCGCCCTCGCTCGACTGAAGGAAGAGGGTATTCCCTTTGTTTCGGTCATGACCGACCCAGTCTACGGCGGTGTGTCTGCCAGCCTGGCGATGTTGGGTGATATCAACGTGGCTGAGCCTAATGCGCTTATCGGCTTCGCCGGCCCCCGTGTGATCGAGCAGACCGTCCGTGAGAAGCTGCCTGCCGGATTTCAGCGTAGTGAATTTTTGCTTTCACACGGTGCGCTCGACATGATCATTGCCCGCAGTGAGATGCGTGATCGCCTGGGTAGCATGTTGTCTATCTTTACCAACTCTCCGGCGCCAGCCGTTGAAAACCTGGTTGAGCAAAGCGAGGCTTGATGTCCAAGCGCAGTCTTTCTGAGTGGTTGACCCGGCTTGAGGGGCTGCATCCGACAGAAATTGATATGGGCCTGGCGCGCGTGCGCCAGGTTGCCGAGCGACTGGATGTGCTCAAGCCTGCGCCCTTGGTTTTTACCGTAACGGGAACCAACGGCAAAGGCTCCACTTGTGCGGGGCTCGAGTCGTTACTTCAGGCGGCGGGTCAAGCGACAGGCTGCTACACCTCGCCACACCTGCTTCAGTACAACGAAAGAGTGCGCATCAATGGCGAAATGGTCAGCGATGAAGCGCTTTGTCGGGCCTTTACGGTAGTAGATGAAGCGCGCGGCGATGTGTCATTAACCTATTTTGAGTTTGGCACCCTGGCTGCGCTCTGGTTATTCGCCGCAGCGGAGTTGGACGCGGTGGTACTTGAGGTTGGGTTGGGTGGGCGTCTTGATGCGGTTAACGTGGTGGACGCCAATGTAGCGGTTGTCACCAGCATTGGCCTTGATCACCAGGAGTATCTGGGTGATACGTTGGAGTCGGTCGGTTTTGAGAAGGCCGGTATTCTGCGGTCAGGGCGCCCGGTCGTTAGCGGTGAACAGAATCTGCCTGACAGCTTTTTGCGTCAGGTAGATGCGCTTGGTTGTAAGCTCTACCAGCGGGGGCATGACTTTGGCTGGCATTCGCAGGCTGAAAGCGAGTGGAGTGCCTTCGCCGAGGTTGGCTCTAAGCCTGTGGAGTACGCCGGTATTTCGAGTGTTTCCTTGCCTCGCGATAATTTGAGCGCAGCGCTGCAGGCTTTTTTGCTTGCTGATTTGGCGTTATCCGAGGCAAAAGTAAAGCAGGCGCTTGTTGACGCCAAGGCGTCTGGCAGGCTGGAGCGCCGACAGTTGGTGTGGCGTGGACAGGACCGCTGCCTCTATCTGGATGTTGGCCACAACCCGCACGCGGCAAACTTTATGGCAACAGCGCTCGCTGGACACAACGCCCGCAGGGTGGCGGTGTTTGGGCTGCTGGCCGACAAGGATCTTGCTGGCGTTCATGCGCCGCTTGGTGCGCTGTTTGAGTGCTGGTACGTTGCGCCGCTCGAGAGTCCGCGCAGTCGACCTAGTGCCGATCTTTGCCGTTATTTGGCCGGACAGGGCGAGCGTGTGCAGGAATGCCCGTCGATTGCCTCTGCCATAGCGCAAGCGCTGGATAACTCTGATGCGCAGACCGAAATTGTTATTTTTGGGTCGTTTTTCTCTGTCGCTGCCGCCATACTCTGGTTGTCTGAGACGTCCGGAGTACTGATAGATGGATGAAGGTCTGAAACAGCGCATCATCGGTGCGGTCGTGCTGGTTATTGCGGCAGTGGTGTTTTTGCCCATGCTGCTATCTGGGCAGGATGAAACAGTCGAGGTGGTGGTTGATGTGCCGGAGGCTCCGGTTCTCAATCAGCAACCTATCGCACCTGCCGAGCCAGTAGTACTGCCTGCCACGCCCCAGGTCCCCACTATCCCAACGCCACAGTCTGCTGCCGAGCAGCGCGCGCAGGAGCAAGTAGAGGCTGAAGCGGCCAAGGCACCGGAACCGGAAGCGAATCCCGAAGTCGTTGAAGTCACCCCTGAGCCTGCGCCGGTAGAAGAAGCCCCCAAGGCGACGGGTGACTGGGTGATTCAGCTGGGCAGCTTCTCCAGTAACAGTAACGCCGAAGGTTTGAGTGAAACGCTGCGCAGCCAAGGCTACAACTCTTATACCTATTCGGTAACCATACAAGGCAAGCCAATCACCCGGGTTTATGTTGGGCCGTTAGCGAGCCGCGATGCAGCTAACCGCGTGCGTGACGAACTGGCGAGCAAGCGCGGTAGCAAGGGGCTGGTTGTTGCCTATGACAAGGACAGCGGTCGGGGTTGACTCGGTCCTTTGAGGCGTTCTGGTTGGCTCGCCAACCCAGCTAAAAGCAGAGTAGGGCAAGATTGCTGTTTCGATGGCCTTTACTGCTCTGCTAGAATACCGCTCTTTGCGTAACAGGGTGTCGTGACCGTGTCGTTTACCTGGGTTGATTGGGCTATCATCGCCATCATTGTTGTATCGGCCCTGATCAGCTTGACCAGAGGCTTCGTTAAAGAAGCGCTGTCCTTGGTCACATGGGTTCTGGCTGGCCTGGTCGCCTGGTTGTTTGGCGGTGCACTGGCCGAGCTGCTGGCTCCCTATATTGACACCCCGTCGCTGCGTGTCATCGCAGCCTGTTCTATTCTCTTCATACTGACTTTGCTACTGGGTGGCTTGATCAATTACTTGATCGGCCAACTGGTAAAGGCGACAGGTCTTAGTGGTACTGATCGCTTTTTAGGAATGGTATTTGGCGCCGCTCGCGGCGGCCTGCTGGTCGTGGTGATGGTGGGGCTGCTGAGCCTGGCGCCAGTCGACGGTGATACCTGGTGGCGAGAGTCAGTCATGATTCCTCACTTTTTACTCGTGGCCGACTGGTCCAAGAATTTTATTCTGCAACTGGCTGGCCGCTGATCCGGCGCTAGCGTTGGATGATTTTCATTTTCTCAACGAAAAAGGTGTTTAGGCATGTGTGGCATTGTTGGCATAGTGGGCAAATCGAACGTCAATCAGGCGCTCTATGATGCCCTGACCGTCCTGCAGCACCGCGGCCAGGACGCCGCCGGCATTGTGACCTGCGATCGGGGACGTCTGTTCCTGCGCAAGGATAATGGTTTGGTTCGCGATGTTTTTCATCAGCGTCACATGCAGCGCCTGGTCGGCAACATGGGCATTGGTCATGTTCGTTACCCAACCGCTGGTTCCTCCAGCTCTGCTGAAGCTCAGCCGTTTTATGTTAACTCGCCTTACGGTATAACCCTGGCGCACAACGGCAACCTGACCAACGTCGAGCAGCTGTCTCGTGAGATTTACGAGTCCGATTTGCGCCATGTGAATACGACGTCTGACTCTGAGGTCTTGCTGAACGTGTTCGCCCACGAGTTGGCGCGCGGCGGCAAGCTGCAGCCGAGCGAAGATGACATCTTCAATGCGGTAAGGGCAGTGCATGAGCGCTGTCGTGGTGGTTATGCTGCGGTGGCTATGGTTACTGGGTACGGGATCGTCGGCTTCCGCGATCCAAACGCTATTCGACCTATCGTTTTTGGTAAGCGCGAAACCGAGAACGGCGTTGAGTACATGATTGCATCAGAAAGCGTGTCTCTGGATGTGCTCGGGTTTGACTTGATTCGTGATCTGGGACCCGGTGAAGCGGTGTACATCACCGACAAGGGCGAGCTTTTCACCCGCCAGTGTTCTACTCACCAGGAATACTCTCCGTGCATTTTTGAGCACGTTTATCTCGCGCGCCCCGACTCCATGATCGACAAGGTGTTGGTCTACAAAGCGCGCTTGCGCATGGGCGAGAAGCTGGCTGAAAAGATTGAGCGCGAACGTCCTGACCACGGTATCGACGTGGTTATCCCGATTCCGGACACCAGTCGTACGTCTGCAGTGGAGCTGGCTAATCACTTGGGCGTCAAGTTCCGTGAAGGCTTTGTCAAGAATCGCTATATTGGCCGAACCTTTATCATGCCTGGGCAGGCCGCACGCAAGAAATCGGTACGTCAGAAATTGAATGCGATCGATCTGGAGTTCCGCGGTAAAAACGTTTTGCTGGTAGATGATTCCATTGTGCGCGGGACCACTTGCAAGCAGATCATCCAGATGGCTCGCGAAGCCGGTGCGGCTAGTGTCTATTTCTGCTCGGCCGCGCCTGCGGTGAGATACCCCAATGTCTACGGTATCGACATGCCGACACCGCATGAGCTGATTGCCCATGGGCGTACCACCGAAGAGGTGGCTGAGTTGATTGGCGCTGACTGGCTGATTTATCAGGATCTTCACGACTTGATTGATGCTGTGTCTGAGGGCAACCCGGACATCAAGCGCTATGATTGCTCGGTGTTCAACGGCGAATACGTGACCGGCGATGTGAGTGAGGCCTACCTCGGCAAGATTGAACAGGCGCGTAACGATTCGGCTAAATCCAGTGCTGAAAGTGCGGACGCAGTCATCGATCTGCATAACAACTGATAGTAATGCCTGCGCTTTAGCTCCAAGGCGCAGTACAAGGGGTTTTTAGCATGACGCAAGATTGGCAGGCAGGTCGTCTCGACAGTGATCTGGAAGGGGTCGGCTTTGACACATTGGCGGTGCGCGCCGGGCAACGCCGTAGCCCTGAAGCCGAGCACGGAGAGGCCTTGTTCCTGACGTCCAGCTATGTGTTTCGCAGCGCCGCAGAAGCGGCTGCGTGCTTTGCTGGTGAGTCGGATGGCAACGTCTATTCACGTTACATGAATCCCACAGTGCGCACCTTTGAGGAGCGCATTGCGTTGATGGAAGAGGCTGAGCAAGCGGTTGCGACAGCCTCTGGAATGGCGGCTATTCTGGCGACTGTCATGAGCCTCTGCTCCGCGGGTGATCATATCCTGGTCTCGCGCAGTGTGTTTGGCTCCACGGTAACCCTCTGCGAAAAGTATCTTAAGCGCTTTGGCGTTGAGGTGGACTACGTCCCGCTGTCGGATGTGAGCGCCTGGCAAAGCGCATGCAAGCCCAATACGCGGATGCTGTTTCTTGAATCGCCGTCCAATCCGCTGGCTGAATTGGCGGACATCCGCGCGCTTTCTGGCGTGGCCAAGCAGCAGGGTGCGTTGTTGGTGGTAGATAATTGTTTCTGTACGCCTGCATTGCAGAAGCCGTTGACCCTGGGTGCCGATATCGTCGTGCACTCAGCCACCAAGTACATTGATGGGCAGGGCCGCTGCCTGGGCGGCGTTGTGTGTGGGCGAAAAGAGCACATGCAGGAATTGGTCGGCTTTTTGCGTACGGCAGGACCGACACTCAGCCCGTTCAATGCCTGGGTATTTCTTAAGGGGCTGGAAACCTTGCGCCTGCGCATGCGTGCCCATTGTGAGTCTGCTCAGACGCTTGCCGAATGGTTGAATCAGCAGCCTGAAGTTGAGCACGTTTATTACGCTGGCTTGCCAAGCCATCCGCAGCACGAGCTGGCTAAAGCGCAGCAGTCCGCTTTTGGCGCGGTTGTCAGCTTCGAGTTAAAAGGCGGCCGTGATGCAGCCTGGCGCTTCATTGATGCTACCCGCTTGCTGTCAATTACCGCGAATCTGGGTGATAGCAAAACCACCATCACGCATCCGGCAACTACCACGCATGGCAGGCTGACGCCGCAGGCGCGCTCAGCGGCCGGGATTGGTGATGGGTTGATTCGTTTGGCTATTGGCCTGGAGGAGGTTGCAGATCTCAAGGCTGACTTGCAGCGCGGCCTGGACGCTCAGCGTTGAACTAATTAGCAAGGCAAACGAGATTGGTGTCACATTCAAGGCCGGCCGGGTTTTTACTCGGCCGGCCTTTGCTTTAGTGTTTTTGATGCCGCAGGGACAGCGAGCAATGCTGCTGAAGTGCGTTCCTTCAGTGCGGCACATTCAAACAATGCTAAGGAGAGTCACATGCGTAAACTCGTTACCGCGTTCTGCCTGGTTTTATCCTGCTGTCTTATGTCACCGGTATTCGCCGATGAAACCGGGGCTGCGGCCACGGAACCGTTGGTAAGCGTCAATATCAATACAGCCAGTGCTGATGAAATTGCCGAAGTCATGCAGGGTGTGGGCGCTGCCAAAGCACAGGCGATAGTTGATTACCGTGAGCAGAATGGGGCCTTCACTTCAGTAGAAGGTCTGACTGCGGTCAAGGGTATAGGCCCGAGCACACTGGCCAACAATAGTGATCGTATTGAGCTGGAGTGAATCACACTTGTTCATTGAAACGGCCCTAAGGGCCGTTTTTTATGATTTCAATTTGCTGACTGAAAGCTTCAATTGGTGCGCCAGTTTCGCCAGCTGATCACTGGTGGCGGCGCTCTGCATGGTTTGGTCCACGGTGCGCTCGGTCACATCGCGTATTTCTACGATGCTCTGAGTGATTGCTTCAGCCACCTGGCTTTGCTGATCAACCGCGGAAGCGATCTCGCTATTGCCCTGGCTGATCTGGCTCACCGCACTGGCGATCTCGTGTAGCGACTCACCTGCCTGAGCGACCTGTTCTACGGAATCATGAGTCAGGCCGGAACTGGCTTGCATGTCCTGTACGGCCACCTGCGTGCCGGTCTGCAGCGTTTCTATCATGCGCTGGATATCGTCGGTCGAGTTTTGCACCCGTTGGGCCAGGGCGCGCACTTCATCAGCTACCACAGCAAAACCTCGCCCAGACTCGCCCGCACGAGCGGCCTCAATAGCGGCGTTCAGTGCCAACAGATTGGTTTGCTCGGCAATGCTGCGGATGACCTGGACAACACCGCTGATATCTTCGCTGTTTTCCGCCAGTGTCTGCATATGCTGTGTGCAACGCTCAATGCTGGTGGCCAGTCCGGTGATAGTTCGGCGTACCTGCTCGACCTGATCACGACCGCCGCTGGCTAGTGTGTCTGCCTGGGTTGATTGATCGCGGGTGGTCGAGGTATTACCGGCGATGTCCTGCACGGTGGCGCTCATTTCGTTAACGGCCGCGGCTACCTGATCAGTTTGCCCCTGTTGTTGCACCATGCCATCGCGTACCTGACTCATCAAGTTGGCAAGGTTGCTTGCACCCTGGTCAAGCTCAAGCGATGCCTGCCGTACAGCCGACACCACTTGTTGTTGTGCTTGCTGCATCGCATTGAAGGCGGTTGCCATGGAGCCTACTTCGTCACGGCTGGTAGCCTTGGCGCGCAAAGTCAGGTCACCCGTGTTTTGCACTTGGGTCATGGTATCGCGCAAACTGATAATATTCCGGGTAATAAACAGGATAAGCAGCTGCGACACGGCCAATACCAGCACCATCAGCACGGAAACTACCAGAGCATAAAAGGGAGCGCGTTGAAACAGCAAGTCAATGTAGTCCTGGCTTTCAATACCCAGCGCACGATCTTGTTTCACCCATACGCCATGCAGGTCAGTGGGAAGGCCTGCTGGTAGCTCGGCTGCTGCATACCAGGTTGCCGATGCTCCGGTAGCGGAGCCCAGCGCAGCGTTGTTTACCCAGCGCAAACCGGGCAGTACCGGGCGCTCAGGCGTCTCTTGCGTGATTAGCGCTTTGCCTAACTGCATGCGGTGTGTCTGAATGCTGTCTTGCTCTATCCCTACAGCCACCAGAACCAGCAATAGCGTTGAGATAAATGCGACGCTATTGACTGCCCAGAATTTGTACTTCAGTGGCAGGTGCTGAAGAAATTGCATGCATACTCCAAATTTGCAGTTGATGGTGATGGCTGACAGCGCTTGTGCGTAGCAGCTTACAGTATGATCAATACTCTTTGTTTATCGGTTGATCCTGATCAAACTTGATAGTGCATTACAGCAAAATGTCGCCGGGGCAGAGCGGTTACAGATCAGTTATACTGGCGACAATTTATTGAAAAGGCTTCCCATGAATAGCCCGTTGGTTCCACCGCTGATGATCGACCAAAATGCCGAGCTGGCAACCTGGTGCGCGCATTGGCTGACACTACCCTACGTTGCCGTTGATACCGAGTTTGTTCGTACCGAGACTTTCTATCCTATCGCCGGTTTGATTCAGATCGGTGATGGCGAGCGCGCTTACCTGATTGACCCCTTGGCAATAACGGATTGGGCACCATTGGTTGAGCTGCTGCAGGCGCCTGATGTAGTTAAAGTGCTGCACGCCTGCAGCGAAGACCTTGAGGTCTTTTCTCGCCTTTGCGGCGTGCATCCATTGCCCCTGTTTGATACCCAGCTGGCAGCAGCCTTTTTGGGTATGGATTTTTCGATGGGTTACTCGAGATTGGTCAGTGCGCTATTGAATATTGACCTGCCCAAGGAGGAAACCCGCTCGGACTGGGTCCAGCGACCGCTTAGCGCAGCGCAAATCGAGTATGCGGCGCGAGATGCTCAGCACCTGGCGGAGGTGTATCAGATACTCGCACCGCGGATTGCCGAGGCAGGTGTTGAGGCATGGTTGTTTGCAGATACTGCAGACCAGGTTGCTGCCAGCGGTCAGACGACGAATCCTGAGTTGGCTTATCAGCAGGTAAAACAGGCTTGGCGCCTTAATCCGCCGCAGCTGGCTATTTTGCAGCGCTTGGCGTTTTGGCGTGAAACCGAGGCGCGTCAGCGCGACCAGGCACGCAACCGGCTGGTGCGCGAGCGCGCACTGTGCCCTTTGGCGCAGCAGCAGCCTGATAACCTGCAGGCGCTATCTCGGATCGAGGATATGCACCCACGAACCGTCCGCCAGGATGGCGAAACGCTGCTTAGACTTATTCGTGAAGGTCAGGCTGCCGATCCTACAGACTACCCAGAGCGCTTGCCGGAACCCTTGCCCGCAGCGGCTAACCGTCTGTTAAAACTGATGCGCAAAGTAGGGCAGGCTGAGGCGGACAGGTTGAATATTGCTCCCGAGATCATACTGCGCAAGAAAGTACTGGAAGCGATGCTGCGCACGGGCTTTCCTAACGGACCATATCAGTTGCCGGAAGAGCTCACTGGTTGGCGCAGGGACCTAATGGGCGACGCGCTCTTGGCGGTTGCCAACGACCATACTGAGGAAGCGCAATGAAGGTGCTTTGCTCCATTTACCGTAGCAGCAAGAAAATGGGGATGTACTTGTATGTGCCCAGAGAAAAAGGCTTGGCGGAGGTGCCCGCTGAGCTGAAGACTTTGTTCGGGCGTGCCGAACACGCAATGGATCTGGTGCTCACTGAAGAGCGCAAGCTTGCCCAGGAAGATATCGGCAAGGTGCTGCTCAATCTTCGGGAGCAGGGGTACCACGTGCAGATGCCACCGCAGGAGGACGATTATATTGTGCATCTTCCTGACGAGTTGCTGACTCGCAACGATCCTGTCTGACCGGCAAGGTCTATACCGGCGGTAGACGCCGGTTTTGGGTTTTAAGCTGGCTTGGTTTTACGCCTTGCTGTGCCCTGCGATCCCTGGTTTTCCCCCACCTTTCCCCAGTCGCAGAAGGGGTCCTGTACTTACCAGTCACGCTGCATATTTTTGACCGAAATCTGCTCGTTTAGCGTCCAGTAGTCATAAAGAATACCGACACCAAACAAACCCACGGTAAAGAAGTAGATGATGGCTGTGACCCACTTGCCCATGTAGAGGCGGTGAGCGCCAAAAATGCCAAGAAAAGTCAGCAGGATCCATGTCAGGTTAAAGTTGATCGGTCCGGTACGGAACCGGCGGTCGGCACTACGGTCCATGGAAGGAATAAGGAAGAAGTCGACAATCCAACCGATGAAGAAAAACCCCAGCGTGAAGAACCACAGCGTGCCAGTAATAGGCTTTCCGTAATAAAACCGATGAGCCCCCATAAAGCCGAATATCCAAAGTAGATATCCGATAGCTTTGCTGTGAGTGTCCGAATAGGCCATGGGGGTGTGCTCCTCCGTTCCGTCAGTTGGTTATGTAATACTCGTCATAGACCATAAATGATTTGGGGAGTGCCCGCACCGTGGGAAATAAAAGTGCGAACTGGTTCAAGCAACCCGCAAAAGCCAGGAATCCGTTGCGCCGCTCGCATTTGCGCGTGGGTGTGACCGGCCTTAGTGGCGCGGGTAAAACCACCTTTATTACCAGTTTGATTAACCAGCTGGAGAATCATAAAAAAGGGCTGCTGGCTCAACGTGCGCCCTTTGATCGTTTGGAGTCAGTGCGTTGGCGTCGTGATGATGTTGAACGCCCCTTTCCCTACCTGGACTCCATTGCCGCGTTGTCAGCCGAGCCAGCGGCCTGGCCGGACTCGACCGCGGACTTTTCGAGAGTGCTGCTGGATCTGCGTTTTAAACCTCAGGGGCTGCTGGGCAAGCTTCAGGGCGCGCGCGAACTCAGTATCGAAATTCTTGATTATCCCGGAGAGTGGCTGCTTGATTTGCCTTTGCTGAACCTCAGTTACGGTCAGTGGTGCGAGCAGATGGCGCAATGGCTTGACCGCCCACCGCGTGACGAGTTGGCGGCCGAGTTACGCGCTCGCTTGCAGGCGATCGATCCGACGGCGCTGGCTGATACAGAAAGCTTGGCCCAGCTGGCGGCTGATTGGACGCTTTTCCTGCAGCGTTGCCGCATTGAGGCGGGGCTTTCACGCAACCAACCCGCGCGATTCCTGCAGCCTGGCAGCGATGTGGCAGCGCAAATGTTGCACTTTGTGCCCCTGCTGCAAGCCAACCAGCACACCGAGGCTGCTGCTGGTAGCTGGTGGGCTCTCTGTGAAGCGCGCTTTAATTACTACCGCGATTTTATCGTACGTGGTTTTTATGATGAACATTTCAGGCATCTTGATCAGCAGGTGTTGTTGGTCGATATGCTGGGGCCGATGGACGCCGGTCAAGCTGCTTTGGCCGATTTGAAGGATGCCATGGAAGCGGTGCTTGAAAGCTTTCATTATGGTCAGAATGGTCTTCTGGCTCGCTTGCTGCGTTTTCGCCCGCGTATTCGACGTCTGGCACTGTGCGCTACCAAGGTGGATAAGGTGGGGCCGCGTCAGCAGAGGGCGGTACAACAGTGCCTTGAAGACCTTATGGTAGATCGTCTGGCGGACGTGCGGCACGGCGGGGTGGAGATCAAGGGTATTCCGCTGTCCGCTATTCGTGCTACCCGGCAAGAGGGCGAGTCATTAGTGGCTGGTTTGCAGGGTAAAACCGGTTGGATACGTTACCAGCCGGGCGATATTCCCGCGCACTTACCGCAGTCGTTAGAGGTTAATAGTCCCGAGCTGCTGCCGTTAAGACCGCCTCCTGGCCTGCACCGCAATGAACCTTTCCCGCACTATCGTATGGACGACCTGGTAGCCTGGTTACTGGGTGGAGAGCGCCTGTGAAAGATGAAAACAAAACACGCATCCTGGACAGCTGGGACATCCCGGATGAGACCGGCGAGGCTCGAGTAACCGAGCTGCTGGGCGACGTTGACGCCTTACAGATGCAGGCCACGGCCAGCGAAGTGCCTTTGCCGGGAACCTTGAACGCGCCGCCGCAAAGCCGGTGGCCGAGCCGTTTGTTAAAACTCGGTGTGATGGTCGCGCTTGGTGGCGCTGCTTTGCAGTGGAGTCAGTGGGCTTGGGCGAGCTGGCAATGGCACCCGGTTGCTGGAGGCCTGGTGGCGGGGGCGGGCGCGTTGCTTGGTGCTGTGGGCTTGTTTGCCCTGCGTGATCTGCGCCGTCAACGTCATCGGCTCAGTGAGCTTGAGCAGTTACGTCATGAAATGCAGTCCGCTTTGAAAGATCCCAGCCAACGCCTGGCGGTAGACTGGCTGGATCGGCTGGCCCACGTCTATGCGGCAACACCGCTGGCCGCAAGACTCAGCGCTGCTTGCGCGGACCTGGATGCGGCCCACGATGCGGAAGAAGTGTCGCGCAGATTGAATCTGCAATTTTATCAGGCTATCGACCAGCAGGCGCGGCAGATAGTGCGCAACGAGTCAGTGGGTACAGGTCTGCTGGTGGCCTCAAGTCCGTGGGTCTCTGTCGACCTTATGCTGGTGGTGTGGCGCAATATCCGCATGATGCAACGCATCGCGGTGTGTTACGGACTGCCCATTGGCCGCTTGAGTCGCTGGCGTTTGGCGCGTCACGTATTGCGTAATATAGCGCTCGCGGGCGGTACCGAGATGGCGATGGGTGCGCTGAGTGACTCGCTGTTGTCAGGCTTGCTGGAAAAGCTGGCGGCGCGCATAGGGCAGGGTATGGGGATCGGCCTTTACAGCGCTCGTTTGGGGCACTTTACCCTCGACTTATGTCGTGCGGTGCCCTTGTCTGAAACGGGTGCATTGCTGGAAGATAACAAAGGGATTATCAGAACCATGAAGGAACGGCTGGGACGTACATCGGATGACAAGTTATAAATCGCGGCGACGTTGGTTGGCCGAGCGCTGGTTAAAAGAACGCAAAGCCGTTCTGAACGGGAAATGGACTCTGTTTCAGCAGCAATTTGTGTCGGCGAGTTGGCCTGAGCGCATGGCGCATGCAGGCCATATTCCAGACGGTGAGGTAGGTGGATGGCAGCCCGTGGCGGGTAGCAGTAGCGCCGAGCTATTGCTCTGGGTAGATCAGTTACCCTTGTTTCAGCGCCGCTGGCTAGCCGCTTTGCTGGGCGCGCCAATGGCGGGTAGCAATACATTAATTGATGCCTTGGAGCGCCAACAGCTGGACTGGCGTAGTCAATTGAACCCGTTGAAAAGTCATCGGGAGTACGCCGCGCAGCTAGTGGTGCTGGCAAACCAGATGGAATGCAAGGTTGCGGCAGAGGCGGCCTATCTTGAAAATGAAAAGCGAATTTTTGTCGCGCTGGATCAGTTGCTGTTTGCCTCGCTACCCATGCGTTTGCGTAGCCAATTAGCCAACAAGCACAGCACTGGCCACGGCTATTATGTGGTGTGGTGGTATGAGCGGTTGATGGCCCGAGCGGGCGTTGCTGATTTTACCCTGACAGACCTCAACGACGCCGACTGGCCTGATATGCCCCCGGCGTGGTTTGCCATAGGCTGGCTGTGCGGTTTACGGCTAACGCGTGCTGAGTGACTGCCTCGACACTCAAGCTACTACTTTTCGTGTTTACAGCTGGTGATCCGCTAGCGCTTTAAATTAGTATGTTCGGCTGGTTTTCTCAGGATACTGACATGACATTTGCTGAACTGCTAAACGCCTTCGCTGCATCTCCCGATAACAGCCTCACCATTCCGACCAGTTGGGCGCAGGGGCGTGCCGGGTATGGCGGACTGGTTGCGGCGTTAGTCTTCGCGGGCATGCGTGCCAAAGTTGCCAGCGGACGCCCTGTTCGATCCTTGGCAATAACCTTTGTTGGGCCGGTAACACCGGGCGAGAGCATGTCGGTTGAAGCCGAAGTACTTCGAGAGGGTAAGGCTGTCAGTCAGGTTTTAGGCAGGGCCATGCAGAATGGTCAAACCATGTGCATTATTCAGGGTAGTTTCGGCGCTGGTCGTGAGTCCGTTGTGGATGTGGCTGCAGAGCCTGCGCCAACCGTTCCGGCACCAGAGCTGTGTGAGCGTATGCCTTATATCGAAGGCGTAATGCCTTCGTTTATGCGTTATTTTGATGTGCGCTGGACCTTCGGTGATTACCCCTGCACCAACAGTCGCAAACGGGAAATGGGCGGCTGGATGCGTATTGATGAAACTGTGGCGTCTTTTGATACGGAGCATCTTGTTGGACTGGTTGATGTATGGCCACCAGCGGTACTGCCGCACCTGAAAGAGCGAGCCCCGGCGAGCTCGCTGACCTGGACTATTGAGTTCGTGCAGCCGCAGCCAGAACTGGGCAAAGATAACTGGTTTTTGTACAAGGCCAATATTGAGCATGCGCGAGATGGCTATGGTCATGTCGCCGCAATGATCTGGAGTCAGTCGGGTGAACTGGTCGCTATCAGTCGCCAGACGGTTACTGTGTTTGGTTGATACTGGCGTCCGCCTGGCCGGGTTTAAGGGCCAGGCTTCACTGCGATGAGAGTGGCGCGCAAGGGGGCAGGATGTCCCTCCAATGTCTTGCTTGCGTCATCGGGTTGAAGAAAGTCCGGCAGTGATTGAAAACGCATCCAGTCGGTGCTGCGCTGTTCCTCGATACTGGTACGATTGAGGTCTACGCAACGAATATCACTGAAGCCCGCACGGGCCAGAAAACGCTCCAGCATAGGTACTGACGGTAGAAACCAGACGTTACGCATTTGCGCGTAGCGATCCTCTGGTAGCAGGCAGCGACTCTCATCACCCTCAATTACCAAGGTTTCCAGCACCAGCTCGCCGCCGGGTCGCAAGCAGGCCTTGAGCTGCAAGAGGTGATCAATAGGTGAGCGTCGGTGGTATAGCACACCCATCGAAAAGACGGTATCGAAGGCATCACTGGGTTCGGGCAGCGCTTCGAGGGTGAAGGGTAGTTGCCATACGGGCGCGCTCGGCAGGTAGCGCTTGACCGCTTCAAACTGGTTAAGAAACAGCAGGTTAGGATCTACTCCTATCACCATGCTGGCGCCCGCTTGCCACATGCGCCACATGTAATAGCCGTTGCCACAGCCAATATCCAGCACACGACGGTCACGTAGATCAATATGCGGCGAGACGCGCTGCCACTTCCAGTCGGAGTGCCATTCGGTGTCGATATGCACACCAAAGAGGTCGAATGGCCCCTTGCGCCAGGGGTGAAGTCCCTGCAGGCCTTCGGTTAGCTTGTCCTGAGCTTCCTCACTGAGTGTCTGATCGCTTCGCAGAGAAACGCCTGATGACATGTCGGCTTCAACGTGAGTGAGTGCCGGCAGCTTGTCCAGACTAGCCTGCCAGCGTTCCAGGTCGCCGTGCTGCAGGCTATCCAGGCGCTGCTCCAGCCCTTGGCTGATGGGGTGCCGCCACTTGGCCAGTGGTCCGCTTTTCAAACTGTCGAGAAAGCCTGTGTAATCAATCACGTGCGAGCAATTATTGAGCAAAAGTTGAGGCATTGAAACCAGATATGGCTGTGCTCAAAACCAGCCTGCTGTAGCCGTTGCTGATGCTGCTCGAGGGTGTCGGGCAACATAACGTTTTCGATTGCACTGCGCTTTTGTGCAATTTCCAGTTCGCTGTACCCGTTGGCACGCTTAAACGCGTAATGCAGCTCTTCAAGACTGTTTTGAGTGCTGGGCTCGGCAAAGTTGAGTTTTTCCGACAGAATCAGCACGCCACCGGGCAATAGGGCTTGGCGAATAGCCCGTAGTAAGGCCAGTCGCTCGCCTGGCTTGATGAACTGCAGCGTGAAGTTGAGTACGACCACAGAACAGGCCTGCAGTGGGTAGTCGACGATATCACCGGTAATGACTTCAGCCGGAATGGCTTCCTCAATCATGGCGTCCTGCGCCACCAGATACTCGCGGCAACGCTCGACCATGGCCTGCGCATTGTCTATGGCGATGATTCGACAGCCTTCGCTGCTGACATGGCGGCGCATGGACTGAGTGGCCGCACCGAGTGAACAGCCCAAATCGTAGATGATTGAGTTGGGACGCGCGTATTGGTTTGCGATTAGTCCAATACTTTCAATAATGGTGGGGTAGCCTGGCACCGAGCGCTTGATCATGTCTGGAAAGACGCGGGCTACGTTTTCGTCAAAGGCGAAGTCGGCCACCTTACTGAAAGGGCTGGCGAAGAGGTTGTCGAGGTCGGTCATGCCGATATTCCGAATACAGAAACGAGCGCGCTATTCTAGCGTAACTCCGTCGCCTTGACAGGTATGGCAAGTGATTGCTTGACTAACAGATATGCGTCGCGCCCAAAAAATGGGTCAAATTAATGACTGTTTGTTCCGTGATTGAGGTTTTAGAGTCTATTTTCTGTCATAAACTCTTTGCGGGTTATTTTTTTAATTTTCGTAATGGCATAATGACCGCAGGCAGCTAGTCGCGCACCCATTGTGTTTTTTGTTTGAGTGATCATAACAAGCAACGGATAGCAGATTTTCGATGTCGCAACAGGCTGTCGAAACTCACAGGAAATGAGGAAGAAGGTATGGCTGTTAAGCGCCAGATAGTCCTGGGAGCCGCATCTTTGGCGGCACTCTACGTAGGAGTTAGCAGTGCGCTGGGGCTAGGCGAGATGCAGTTGAATTCTGCGCTTAATCAGCCACTTAGCGCGATCATTGTGTTGCAGGGTGCAGAGGGCCTGTCGCCTGATGATGTGCTGGTTTCTCTGGCAGATGCCGCTACATTTGATGATGCTGGTATTAATCGACCTTTCTTCCTGACCGATTTGCGCTTCAAACCCGTCTTGCGGGGTAATAAGCTAGCCATTCAGGTGCAATCGAGCCAGCCCGTGCGCGAGCCCTACCTTAACTTCCTGGTAGAGCTGCGTCGTCCCAATGGGCGCCTGTTGCGCGAGTACACCTTGCTGCTTGATCCGCCGCTCTACGGGAATAACGCGCGCGCGCCAAGCATGCCGCAGGCCGCGCCGCCGGCACGGGTTCAATCGGCAGCCCGAGCGCCCGCTCCGGTTGCGGCGCCGGTCGCCCAGCCGCTGCCAGACCTGCAGCCACAAGCTGGCGCAAAACAGTACACCACGGTATCGGGCGATACACTCTGGGATATAGCTAATCGCAGCCGGCCGGCTGAAAGCGCCAGTGTTGCTGACACTATGATTGCCATTCACGCGCTGAACAGAGCAGCGTTTATTAACGGCGATCGAAATCGGCTAAAGCTGGGACAAACATTGATCCTGCCGACGGCCGCGCAGTTGGGCGTGTCAGTGAGTCCGCCAGGCGCGGCTCAGAGCGCTGCTGAACAAGATGTAGTCCGTCAGCCGCAGACTGCTGCGCGGGATCAGGCCGCACTGACCGATGCAGATACTGCCACTGAGCAAGAGCAGGCGTTGGCTGATCAAGCATCCGTGGCTGCAAATGACGGTATGCAAGCACGCCTGCGAATTGAAGAGACTGATATTGCTGAGACGCAGACTGAAACGGGCGAAATGCGCGGCAGGTTGACGGAACTGGAAAGCCGTTTCAACGTCATGCTGAGTGAGCTGGATGACCGCGATCGTAAGATCGCCAGCCTGCAGGCCGAGCTTGACGTGCTGCGTGCGGCGCGCGAGGCGGAGAATGAGGCAGCGGTTGCCAGTGCGGCTGCCGTTGGAACAATAGGGTTGGGTAATGGCGGCGTGGACGCATCGGCGAATGGCAGCGATGAGCCTGCTGCCGGTGCGGTATCTGCCGACGTCTTGCCTGCTGAGGCGAGTGATCAGCCAGAAAGCTCTGCGCAGTCCAGCTCCTGGTTCAGCTGGTGGTCGCTGCCGCTGATTGCCCTGGCGTTTCTGCTGGGTTGGGTTATTGCTCGTTTGCGTGCAATGGGTAAGCGTGAGGCCCATGAGCCGCAGCCAGCCACGCCGGTCGTAGCGGGTGCGGTTGGTATGGCATCACCGCGTGAGCAGAAGGTCGAAAAAGAGCAGGCGCTCGCCGAGGTGCAGGCCTCAGAGCCACCGGTTGATCGCCTGGACGATATGGATGGTGTAGAGCTTTATATTACCTACGGCCGCTTCCCTGAGGCGCGTAGTATGCTGGATAAGGCCATCGCACAAGACCCCGAGCGTTTGGAGCTGCGCTACAAGCAGGCGCGCGTTATGGGCGAGTTGGGTGATGCAGACGGCTTTGCTGAGCAGGCGCGGGTAATTGAGTCGCTTGGTGGTGATATGGCCCGAGTCGATCAGTTGAAGGCGCGTTTCCCGCAGCTCGAGGCGGATAGTTTTGCAGCCGCACCTGTCGATACGGTTGAAGATGTGCTGGCTGATGATGAAACCTTGGCTGACACCCGACTCAATCTCAACGATTTTACCCTGGATCCTGATTGGGACCTGATTGAGGGTCTATCGCCGACACCTGCTCGCAAGTCAGCTGACAAAAAGCCCGCTGAGCCGCAGGAGGTCGACGACGACTTCGAGAGCAGTTTGCATGAATTTCCGGTAATCGAAGAGCTTGATGAAGATCATCGCTTCAGTGTGACATCAGACACCCCTCGAGGCAGCCGAGACGACTGAGTCGAGTGTCTTTAGAGGCTCTTGTGAGGTCACCAGCAGGACGTAAAAAAGGGCGATAACTATCGCCCTTTTTTGTGCCTGCGTCTCGCTTTAGTCAAAAAGCTTCTTGGCTACATCACGGAAATGAGTGGCGAAATGGATCGTCATGCCCTGTTTAAGATAATCGGGCAGTTCTTCGTAGTCGCCCTGGTTTGCGTCCGGCAAAATCAGTTCATGGATTCCCTGGCGTCGCGCGGCAATCACTTTCTCGCGAATACCTCCGACTGGCAGCACATAGCCCGTTAGCGTTATCTCGCCGGTCATGGCCAAACCCGAGCGTGGCGCGCGATTGCGTGCTAAAGAGAGCAGGGCGCTGGCGATGGTTACCCCCGCAGATGGGCCATCCTTTGGAGTGGCGCCCTCGGGTACGTGCAGGTGAACAAAGGCCTCATCAAAGAAGGTTTTATCTGCGTGATAAGTTTTCAGGTTGGCACAGAGATAGCTATAGGCAATTTCTGCCGATTCCTTCATTACGTCGCCCAACTGGCCGGTCAACTTGAAGCCACGATTCAGCGTGTGGATGCGCGTTGCCTCTACCGGCAGGGTTGCGCCACCCATAGAGGTCCAGGCAAGGCCGGTAATGATACCGGTGCCCTTTAGGCGTTTCTCTGTCTTGAAGGACGCGCTACCCAGCATGGCTTGCAGATCTGTTGGCTTGATGCTGAGCTTCTGATCCGGGTTTTCCAGTAGTTGCATCACCGACTTGCGCACCAATTTGGCCAGTTGTTTATCCAGATTGCGTACACCGGCTTCGCGCGCGTAGTTTTCGATGACCTGGCGCAGGGCCTTGTCGGTAATACGCAGCTGGCTTTTGCGCAGACCTGCACGCTCCAATTGCCGTGGCCACAAGTGATGCTTGGCGATAGCCAGTTTTTCATCGGTGATATAACCGGACAGCCTAATCACATCCATACGGTCGAGCAGTGCTGCTGGGATGCTGTCCAGGGTATTGGCTGTACACACGAAAAGTACTTTGGATAGATCCATCCTCAGGTCGAGGTAGTGATCCAGAAACTGATTATTCTGCTCGGGGTCCAGGGTTTCCAGTAGCGCCGAGGCGGGGTCGCCCTGATGGCTGCTGCCCAGCTTGTCGATCTCATCCAGCATTATTACCGGGTTCATCACGCCAACATCTTTTAGTGCTTGCACGAACTTGCCTGGCATGGCGCCGATATAGGTTCGTCGATGCCCCTTTATCTCGGCTTCATCACGCATGCCGCCGACGCTAAATCGATAAAAGGGGCGACCGAGGCTTTCTGCAATGGAATGACCAATACTGGTTTTACCCACGCCTGGTGGGCCTACAAGCAAGACGATTGAGCCGGAAACGCTGCCTTTGAAAGCACCGATAGCCAGGAACTCAAGAATGCGCTGTTTTACGTCCTCAAGTCCGTCGTGGTCGCGGTCCAGCACCTTTTTCGCGTGTTGAATGTCGAGCTTGTCGGTATGGGTAACGCCCCACGGCATGGCCGTGGCCCAATCCAGGTAATTGCGGGTGACAGCATATTCGGGCGAGCCGGTTTCCAGAATGGATAACTTGTTCAGTTCTTCATCAATCTTTTTCTGGGCCGCTTCGGGTACCTGCTTATCGGTCAGGCGATCACGAAACTGCTCAATATCGGCAGTGCGATCATCTTTGGATAACCCCAGTTCTTTTTGAATGACCTTGAGTTGTTCCTTCAGGAAGAACGTACGCTGGTGCGCGCTGATGCTGCGGTTAACCTCGGCGCTGATTTCACCTTGGAGCCGAGCAACGTCGATTTCTTTCTTCAGTAGCACCAGTACCTTCTCCATGCGCCGCAGCACGGGAATAGTATTCAACACATCCTGCAGCTCACCGCTTTTTGCCGAGGTTAGCGCGGCGGCGAAGTCGGATAGCGGAGAGGGCTCATTCGGACTGAATCGATTCAGGTAATTCTTTAGCTCTTCGCTGTATAGCGGGTTGAGCGGCAGCAACTCCTTGATGGCGTTGATCAGCGCCATGGCGTAGGCGCGTACTTCGTCGCGCTCATCGCTTGCCGTAGTGGGGTATTCGACCTCAACCAAGTAGGGCGGCTTCTTACTCAGCCACTTGGTGATTTTGACGCGGCTGAGGCCCTGGGCGATGAATTGAATCTTGCCATCTTCACGCACGGCATGATGGATACGTACGGCACAGCCAGTCTCCGGCAGCATGTCAGCTGTCAGCTCACCACTGGCTGGTACCGGTTGGTCGATGTAAAACAACGAGAGTGCCTTGTGCTCGGTATTAGCGACCAGGTCGATGGTTTCTGCCCAGGGTTGCTCGTTGACGACCACAGGCATTACCTGTGCCGGAAAAAAGGGCCGGTTGTGGATGGGTAGCAGGTGTAGCCGAGGGGGCAAGCGTTGATTGGGCACTGCCAAATGGGTACCTGAGACTGCTTCGTTGTCACGCTCAATAAAGTCTGAGGTTTCTGGTTGCTGCTCTGTCATCGGGTCTACCTTGCGGCTGCAAAAGGGATGTTTTTTACCATGTTGTTTAAAAGGTGGAGCCGCCAAGCGCTAATTTCAATGGCGAGTAATTTTTTCGCGTTTGTGGCAACATCAGCACATGATCAAAACACGCATCCTCGATTTGCCTACGCAAGCGGCCACGCATGCGCATCCTGAGCACCAGTTGGTGGTCGGGTTGCAGGGGTGTGCGGACTTCGAGGTGATGGGGCAGGGTGGCGCTGTTAACCGTCTGCATGCCTGTCTGGTGCCGGGCGGGGAAGCGCATGCGTTTTCCGGTCGTGGGCATAATCATATGCTCATTATGGACTTGCCGGCTGAGGCGCAGGGGTTGTCGGGTTATGCCGATGAACGGCTTGAAGTGCTATTTGATCGGCCTCGATTCATCGAGCTGGATCATCACTTACAGGGCTTGCTGGACTTTGCGGATTACACCTTGAGTCAGTCACGCAGCGCAGCGGGTATGAACTGGCATCTTGGCGGTGTACTGCTGCATGCGCTGCACGAGCGTCTTTCCGCGCCCGAGAAGGCACGCTCGACGGGGCTGGATGCCGCTGAATTGCGCTACATCGATATTTTTGTGCAAGAGCACCTTGATCAAGGTGTCAGCGTGGCCATGCTGGCGAGTCTGGTCTGTGTGAGTCCGAGTCATTTTCATTCGTTGTTCCGCGATGCAACGGGTAAACCCCCCCATCAATACGTGCTTGAGATTCGTTTGCGTGAGGCATCGAGATTGCTGCGTGAGACGGATCTGCCAGTAGCGCAGCTGGCCAGTCGTTGCGGTTTTTCCAGTCAGAGCGCACTCAACCACGCCATGCGTCGTCAGCTTGGCGTTACCCCGCGGCAGCTACGATTGGGTCGGCTGCACTAGGATTTAGCCCTAGCTTCCCTGTTTTTCACAAAAAAACCATAGATTCCAACAATATTTTTATCTTGGCTGCTTCTACAGTCGATGGTTGGTCGATTCCGGGCGTTTTAACGTCTGCTTTTTACCGTTTGGTTTCAATAACAACGGATGATTCGTTCTATTGCCGACCATGGTCTAGGGTTAGTAGAAAGGCGAACTCATTCAGCTGTTGTTGTCGTGGCTGACGACGACAGGCGATTCCAGGAGCATGCCAGGATGTTTAAAGCGAGCACGGTTTTACAGGGTGATTTTTTGGGCAGCAATCCAGATGATTTCCTGTATGAAGTAAGCGAAAACTACTCGGTTGACGAGTCAGCCTATCTGCAGGAGTTGCTGGAACTTGCGCGCGCGCGTGACCTTGATGCGTTGTCGCAACAGGCGCGTCAGCTGATTCTGGACGTGCGCAAGCGCGATAACGCAGTAGACAGTATCGATGCTCTGCTACAGCAGTACAGCCTGGATACCCAGGAAGGCATTATGCTGATGTGTCTGGCTGAAGCCCTGTTGCGTGTACCTGACGGCGATACGGCCGACGCCTTGATTCGCGACAAGCTGAATGCCGCCCAGTGGGATAAGCATGTTGGCCAGAGTGAGCACACATTGGTCAATGCTGCTGCCTGGGGTTTGGTCATGACCGGTAAGGTGGTGAACCTCGACAAGCGCCAGGATGGCACACCGGGCACCGTGCTCGGCCGCTTGGTCAAGAGCAGTGGTGAGCCCGTTATTCGCGCCGCCATGATGCAGGCCATGAAGATCATGGGGCGCCAGTTTGTGCTGGGTCGCACCATCAAGGAAGCACTGAAAAACGGCAAGCCGCAGCGTGACAATGGCTATACTTATTCCTTCGATATGCTGGGCGAAGCGGCGTTGACCCATGCTGACGCCGAGAAATATCTCAAAGACTACAGTGATGCTATCGCTGCCCTGGTCGACGATAAGTACAAGGGCAAGAGCCCCAAGCCGACCATCTCTATCAAGCTGTCAGCCCTGCACCCGCATTATGAAACGGCGCGCGAAGAGCAGGTATTGGCTGAACTGAGCGAAACCGTTCTGAAGCTGATCCGCCAGGCGCGTTTGGGCGATGTCGGTATCACTATTGATGCCGAAGAAGCTGATCGTCTGGAGCTATCGCTCAAGCTGTTCAAAAAAATCTATCAGCACCCGGATGTCAAAGGTTGGGGTAACTTTGGTCTGGTAGTGCAGGCCTACTCCAAGCGTGCATTGCCCGTATTGTGCTGGTTGACCTTGCTAGCGAAGCAGCAGGGTGACCTGATTCCGGTGCGTTTGGTGAAAGGCGCTTATTGGGATTCCGAAATCAAGTGGTGCCAGCAAGCGGGTATCGAAGGCTATCCGGTGTTTACCCGCAAGGAAGCGACCGACGTTTCTTATCTTGCCTGTGCTCGCTACCTGCTTAGTCCGCTAACCCGTGAGCTCATCTATCCCCAATTTGCTACTCACAATGCGCATACAGTGACTTGCATTCTATCGATGGCCGATGGCGAATCCTTCGAGTTCCAGCGCTTGCACGGCATGGGCGATGCGCTCTATGACACCGTGATTGAAAAGGCTGGTTGCCCAGTGCGTATTTACGCCCCCGTTGGCGCCCATAAAGACCTGTTGCCCTACCTCGTGCGACGCCTGCTGGAGAATGGTGCTAACTCCTCTTTCGTGCACAAACTGGTCGATTCGCGTGTTCCGGTCGAAGGCTTGATCGAGCACCCGGTAACCAGCCTGCAGCGACACGCCAACTTTGCTAATCCGCGTATTCCTCTGCCGCCAGCCATTTATGGCGCGGAGCGACGCAATTCCCGTGGGATCAATATGAATATTCTCAACGAATGGGCCCCCTTGGAGGCAGAACTAAACAAGTGGTGGGATAAACAGTGGAGTGCGGCTCCGCTGGTTGGTGGTAAGCGCCTCAGCGGTGATGCGCGCAAGGTCATGTGCCCTTATCAGTTGTCACGTCAGGTTGGTGAAGTGGTCTGGGCCAGTGCAGACCAAACACGTGATGCGATTGATCAACTCAGCGCAGCCTTTGTTGGCTGGAACGCGACCCCTGTTGATCAGCGTGCAGCCGTGCTTGAACGCACAGCCGACAAGCTTGAAGAGCACATGCCCGAATTGATGGCGCTGTGTACGCTTGAAGCCGGCAAGAGCCTGCAGGATGGCATTGATGAGGTGCGTGAGGCGGTCGACTTCTGCCGCTACTACGCGCTGCAGGCGCGCGAGCGTTTTGCAACTATCACGCTGCCAGGACCAACAGGGGAGAGCAACGAAATTTACCTGCAGGGTCGCGGTGTTTTCGCCTGTATCAGCCCTTGGAACTTTCCGCTGGCTATCTTCCTTGGCCAGGTTTCCGCTGCGCTGGTTTGCGGTAATACCGTGGTTGCCAAGCCTGCAGAGCAGACCAGTCTGGTCGCTATGCGCTGTGTTGAACTCATGCACGAAGCTGGCTTGCCTAAAGAGGTGTTGGCCTTGTTACCCGGTGATGGCGCACAAGTGGGTAGCGTTGTTACCTCTGATACGCGAATTTCCGGTGTGGCGTTCACTGGCTCTACGCAAACCGCACATATTATTAACCGCGCACTCGCCGCACGTGATGGTGCCATCGCGCCTATGGTTGCCGAGACCGGTGGCCAGAACGCAATGATCGTGGACTCTACGGCGCTGCCCGAGCAGGTTATCAAGGATGTAGTACATTCGGCCTTCCAGAGCGCAGGTCAACGCTGTTCTGCCTTGCGTGTGCTGTTTATTCAGGAAGATATTTCCGAGCGCGTAATCGAGCTGCTCAAAGGCGCCATGGCCGAGTTGAATATCGGTAATCCGGGTTACCGTTCAACGGACGTCGGTCCGGTGATTGACGCCGAAGCGCGCACGGGTCTGCAGCAGCACATCGAGAAAATGAAAGCGGCTGGCCGCCTGATTGCCGAAACACCCTTGCCGGCCGATCTTGATGGTTACTTTGTTGCGCCGGTTGCCTTCCGACTGGATAGCATCAGTGAACTTGAGAAAGAGCAGTTTGGGCCTGTGCTGCACGTGGTTACCTGGCGTAACAAGGACCTGGACAAGATCATTGATGACATCAATGCCACCGGGTTTGGTTTGACCATGGGTATTCACAGTCGCAATGAAGATACGGCTGAACATATCGACTCACGGGTAAGAATTGGTAATGTATACGTCAACCGCAATCAGATTGGCGCCGTTGTCGGTGTTCAACCCTTTGGCGGTCAAGGTCTGTCGGGGACTGGTCCCAAGGCCGGTGGCCCACATTATCTGCTGCGTTTCGTGACTGAGCGCACGCGAACGATCAACACGACGGCGGTTGGTGGTAATGCCAGTTTGCTGTCGCTGGGGGATGGCGAGCCGTAAGGCTCGCTGGTAAGTGCTATAGCAACAGGGAAGCCTATTCAGCAAGGATAGTTAAAGCTGGGACACTTCAGCAAACAAGAGAGAGAAGAATAATGGACGGTAACACCGCAATTGTGACGGCCACGTTCGTGGTCTATATCGGGGTCATGCTCGCCCTCGGTTACATAGCCTACAAGCGCACCACCAATCTATCCGATTACATTCTGGGCGGCCGATCATTGGGGCCGGGAACAGCAGCTCTATCAGCTGGCGCCTCAGATATGAGTGGTTGGTTATTGTTGGGCTTGCCCGGCTACGCCTTGACTGCAGGCTACGAAGCCATCTGGATTGCTGCGGGCCTGCTGGCTGGTACCTGGCTTAACTGGCTGATAGTCGCACGCCGTTTGCGGGTCTACTCGCACACTGCCAGTGACTCCTTGACGCTACCGGCTTACTTTGAAAATCGTTTTGAAGATAAAAGCCGCCTGCTGCGCGTTATCTCAGCGATCTTTATTCTGTTGTTCTTCCTGTTTTATACCAGTTCTGGTCTGGTGGCTGCAGGCAAGCTGTTCGAAAGCACCTTTGGTTTTGATTACAGCATTGCGGTTATTGTCGGTACGCTGGCAATCATTTCCTACACCTTCTTTGGCGGCTTCCTTGCGGTCTCCTGGACCGACGTTATTCAAGGCTTGCTGATGGCAGCTGCGTTGGTGCTGGTGCCTATCATGGCGCTGAATACCCTTGGTGGTTGGGAGTCAGTACACGGTGCTATGGAGGCCCGCAACCCTGAGTTGCTGGATATCTGGACTGGTGTTGACGGCTCACCTCTGGGCTTTGTGGCGATCATCTCACTGCTAGGTTGGGGTCTTGGTTACTTTGGCCAGCCACACGTTTTGGCACGCTTCAAGGCGATTGAAAGTGATGCTGCGATGCCGACTGCACGTCGCATTGCGGTGATCTGGTCAGGCGTGTGCCTGGTAGCCGCGTTGCTGATTGGCTGGATTGGCATCGGTTACTTCGGTGAAGCTGGTTTGGCTGATGCTGAAACGGTCTTCCTGGCACTGGTTCAGGCGCTGATGCATCCTCTGGTTGCTGGTATCCTGTTGGCCGCCGTACTTGCCGCTATCATGTCGACTGCTGACTCCCAGCTGTTGGTATCGTCTTCGGCTCTGGCTGAGGACTTTTACAAGGCACTGTTCCGTCGTGACGCGACTCAACAGGAGCTGGTATGGGTTGGTCGCTTCGCAGTAATTGGTATCGCTGCACTGGCACTGATGTTTGCATTCAACCCGGAAAGCACCGTGCTGGGCCTGGTATCTTACGCTTGGGCAGGTTTTGGCGCAGCCTTCGGTCCAGCCATGATTCTGTCCTTGTTCTGGCGTCGTATGAACCGCAATGGCGCGTTGGCCGGCATCATAGTTGGTGGCGTTACCGTTGTGGTCTGGAAGCAACTGGGTATCTGGGGGCTGTACGAAATCATCCCAGGCTTTATCCTTGCAACGATCGCCATCATTGTTGTTTCGCTGATGACGGCACCACCGTCTAAGAGCATCGAAGCACAGTTTGATGAAGTAAACGCACGCTTCTAAGGCGCGCTAGTTGTAAAAAAACCGAACCCAGCAATGGGTTCGGTTTTTTTATGTCCGGCTAATCTACTCGCTAGATTAAGTAATTACCGTCAGCAGAAAGCAGTACTCTTCGGCAACTTCGCGCATCGCCTGGTAGCGTCCGCTGGCGCCACCATGGCCGGCGGTCATCTGGGTGCGCAGCAGCAGGGGTTGGTCGTTGGTGCGCAGGTGACGTAACTTGGCAACCCACTTTGCTGCTTCCCAGTACTGTACCCTGACGTCATGAAATCCTGCGGTAACCCATAGGGCAGGGTAGTCTTGAGTCGTGACGTTTTCATAAGGTGCATAGCCTTTAATCCTCGCTGCAACTTCAGGCTCGCGTGCGTCCCCCCACTCTTCGTACTCGCCGACTGTGAGTGGCAGGTCAGGGTTGTTCATGGTGTTCCAGACATCGACAAAGGGGACGTCTGCCACCGCCGCAGCAAACAACTCCGGCCGCTGATTAATGACATTGCCAATCAATAGTCCGCCAGCACTGCCACCCGCTATGACCAGGTGTTGGGGGCTGGTTTTGTTGGTGCTGATCAGGTGTTCGGCGCAGGCGATAAAGTCGGAGAAGGTATTCTCTTTATGCTGCAGCTTGCCTTGTTGGTACCAGTGTTCTCCCATGTCAGCACCGCCACGTACGTGAGCGATGGCAAATACCCAGCCACGATGTAGCAATGATAGGCGAGCGTGAGAAAACCAGGGGTCCATGGAGGCGCCATAGGAGCCGTAACCATAAAGATATAGCGGGGCTTCACCCTGGGTGTCTTTGTGACAGATCAAGCTGATGGGGATGTGCGTGCCGTCCTTTGCCTTGGCCCATAAGCGCTCAATCAGATAATCGTCGGGATCGAAAATACCTTCGACGGGCGTTTGCTTGAGCACATGTTGTTCGCCGGTTGCCAGCGTCAGCGCGCGCACTTCGGCGGGGCGATTGAGCGACTCGTAACGCAGGCGAATTTGTGGGCTGCTATATTCTTCACCGCCCTGCACGCTCAAACTATAGACCGCGTCTGGCATCGCCAGGGTGTAGCTATTGTTGCCTGTTACGCGCACCTCTAGCTGGGTAAGCCCGAGATGGCGATATTGCAGTACCAGTGCAGTGCTCTGCAGGCTTATCTCTTCCAGCGTGCGCTGTGGGTCTGGTGGCGTCACCAGTTCCCAGTTTTCCAGACCGGGCTTGCCGGCATCGCAGCTATAGAGGCAGAACATCTCGCCAAGCCGATTACTGCGAATCATGAAGCCATCGCTGCCGTGGTCCGCATCATACTCGTGGTCAGCCTCGCGACTGGCGAGGCAGCGCAACTGAGCTGTTGGCTTGTCTGCGGGAAGGTAATGTATTTCACTGGTGTTTTTGCTATTGCTGCTGACGCAGATGTAGCGCTCTGAGCTACTCAGGTAAGCGCTGACATAGAAACGCTGGTCCGGGTCATGGAACACCTGTGCCGGCTCAGTGCCTGGCTGTAAGCGCCATAGCGTCGACGGGCGTGACGTCTCATCCATGCTGACAGCAAAGAGTGTCTTGTTGTCCTGTGCCCAGCACAGGCTGCCGTCCGCGTCGTCCAGACTAAGTTCCTGTGTTTGCATGTCGTCCAGTGAGAGCAGAAACAATCGGTAGGTCTCATCGCCCTGTGTGTCCAGGCTGTAGGCTAGCCAGCGCTGGTCGGGGCTGATACTGAAGTCGCCAAGTTGCAGGAATTCTTCACCGCTGGCGAGGCTGTTCAGATCCAGAATTAGTTGCTCGCTGGGTTTGTGTATCTCCAAGCTATCGGCAACGGATCTTTCGCAGCGGTAAAAGCGGGGGTATTCGGCGCCTGCTTCTGTGCGTTGGTAGTAGAGCCAGTTACCTTTTGGGCTGGGTAAGCCCAGATCGGTTTCACGAATACGGCCACGAATCTCCTCGAATAAAGACTGTTCGAGCGCTTTATGCGGCTCTAGCCAGGCGTCGGTATGCGCATTCTCTGCATTAAGGTAGGTGGTTACCTCGGGAGCTTCTCGCTGCTCTAACCAGACGTAGGGGTCAGCACCGTTCTGGCGGCGGGCTAGAGGCTGTTTGTTATCAGGACGCATGGAATAAAAACCGTTATGATGGGCCGCGTAATTTAGCCGAGTGGAAAACTGTCGATGTTCAATGAATCAGAATACCAAACCGTGTGGCTGTTTTATCTGGCAGCAGCAGCAGGCTGCTGGCTGGTTTGGTGGAAGCTGACTGGATTGATCAAGTGGTGGTTTATTCGTGAACCATTGTGGGTAGCAATGGCCGTTTTGCTGTTTACGCCAACTCAAGTGGCGGCGAGTTCAGCATGGCAGGCGCCCGCGTTTTTGATCTACCTGCTGGATACCATCCTATCAACTGGAGATAACCAGGCGCGTATGCTGGGCGAGATAGCCTTGGTAATGGGTGGGGCGCTGGTTGCCTACCTTTTGTTTGCCGGTCTTCGAGCGCTGTATCACTATCTGCGGAGCCGGGGTGAGCCGGCCGTTAGTGAGCAGTGAAGTAAGCTGAGTGTCGAGCGGCGATTATTCGCCGCTACGCTGCTCGTTCATAATGCGTGCAAGACGCATTATCTGTTCCTGAAACTCGGTACGTTGCGCATCGGTCATTGGGCACATGCCCAGCTGTTCAAACAGCCGGTAGCCGCGAACCGAGAAAAACAGAATGCTGGCTTGGGCCAGGCCCAGCGGTGACTTCGCCAGTATGTCGAACAAGCCCTGTACGTTGTCCGCGCTGGTTTGCAATAACGCTGGATCACTAGCGGCTGCTGCGAAGATCGCTGAATCAAGATTCTTTTCCTCGCTGGACTCACTCATGTTGCTGAGCAGCAAGGCCTTAAGCTCGCGCATGGGTTCGTCAGGCAGCACACTTTCGTAAGCACCCCAGCGCACCCTGAAGCGTTCCAGACGATACTCAATCATCGCGGTCAGTAGGGCTTCCCGGTCAGGGAATAGAGACCTGATATCGGGCTCGGCGATTTCAGTGCGTGCGCTAAGTGTTTCAAATGTCAGTTGTGATGCGCCAAGCTCGCTAACGATAGCCTCGGCGGCACGAAAGATGATGACCTTAACTGCTTCCGGGTTTTGACTACGACCCAAATTGTCCACTGAAAAACCCCCTTTTGATAGTGGTCGACGCTGCCGGCGGGAAGTGTATTGCTGGCTGCGGTAAACGAGGCGTGATGCTAATGGGGATGCTGTTAACCCGTCGCCTGAATAAGCGATGGTGCAGGTACCGAAGCCTCTACTGTATGCGCCATAGGGTACGATGTAAGAGCTTGTGAGGCGAGCAATTTTTCTGCGCGTGGGCAGGGCAGGGACTAAATTATGGGCAACAAAAAACCCGGCCTAAGCCGGGTTTTTTGGTTCAGAGGTTGGGATTAACCAACGATCTGAATGTTTGCAGCCTGCTTGCCCTTAGGACCAGTAGTGATGTCGAAAGACACCTTCTGGTTCTCGGCCAGTGACTTGAAGCCCTGTACCTTGATTTCGGAGAAGTGGGCGAACAGATCATCACCACCGCCATCTGGAGTGATGAAGCCAAAACCTTTAGTGTCGTTGAACCACTTAACTGTACCAGTTGCCATTTCGGATAATTCCTATCAAATTGAAATACTTGAGCTTGCACTCAATTAAAGCGTGGGAATCAAAGATTGCGAGAATGACAAACTTACGTACTGAAAAGTGCGCTTGCAGCCTACAACTCTATCTCTTGAAAACCTACGCGCTCACTCTGCGCCTTTCAGTAGTACAAGTCAAGAGGTCTTCACTTATCACTGTCGGGCTCGAATAAACGAAATTCAGTATACGACAGTTTTCAGAAATAACACGCCTTTCGTCGGTTTTTTTACAATATAAAGAGCGCTACCTATTTATACCGCAGGCTGATGCCGGCGGTACGGGTACACGTCAATAACCTGGCCATCCTTGATCTGCTGCTGCAGGCCCTGCCAGTAGCTGGCGTCAAACAGGTCGCCATGCATTTTGCAGAACTGTCGTCGGTGCTTTATGTCGGCAAACAGAAAAACCGGGAACTCCTCTGGAAAGACGTCGTTAGGGGATACCGAGTACCAGGGCTCTGAGGCCATCTCTTGCTCTGGGTAAAGGGCTTCCGGAATGACGCGAAAATTGATCTCGGTGAGATAGCTGATTTCATCATAGTCATAGAACACCACTCGGCCGTGGCGGGTTACACCAAAGTTTTTCAGCAGCATGTCACCTGGGAAGATATTGGCCGCTGCCAGTTCCTTGATGGACTTGCCGTAGTCGTAGAGTGCTTCTTCGGTTTTGGTTTCGCTGGCCGTTTCCAGGTAGATATTGAGTGGCGTCATGCGCCTTTCGGTCCAGCTGTGGCGGATCAGGATGACATCACCTTCTTCAATCACAGTTGAAGGTGCTACCTCCAAAAGCTCTTGCAGACACTCAGGATCAAAGCGATCGCGGGGAAAACGGAAATCGGCGAATTCCTGGGTGTCGGCCATACGACCCACGCGGTCGTGACGCTTCACCAGTCGATACTTCTCAATGACGGTGGCGCGGCTGATGTTCTTGGAAGGTGCGAATTTGTCCTTGATGATCTTGAATACGGTATTGAAGCCGGGCAGGGTGAATACGCTCATCACCATGCCGCGTACACCAGGCGCCATGATGAAGCGGTCTTCCGAATTGGCCAGGTGCGAAATCAACGCGCGGTAAAATTCAGACTTGCCCTGTTTATAAAAACCGATGGCGGTATAAAGCTCTGCTATGTGCTTTCCAGGGAGTAATCGCTTTAGGAAGGCAACCATTTCGCTGGGTACCGCCGCCTCGACCATAAAGTAGGAGCGGGTAAAGGAAAAAATGATCGAAACTTCCGACTCATCAGTGATCAGGGTATCAACGCTGATGCCCTTACCCTCGCGGTGCAGTAGAGGCAGAACGAAAGGCCACTGCTCCTGTTGGCTGATCAATCGTCCGACCAGGTAGGCGCCTTTATTGCGATAGAACACGTTTTGTACCAGTTCGATGGTTAGTCCGTGATCCATCTGTGCCCAGTCGGGCAGGCCTTGCTGCAGTTCAGCGACAATCATGTTGGTGTCGCGGTCAATATCTTCCCAGGGCGTAGTAAAGCTGAACTCTTGCAGAACCTGGCGAGCCAGGTTCTGCAGTGAGCCATCGGATATAAAACCACGGGTTAAAGGATTGCGCGACGGCGGCCGACTGGCTGGTCGAGTGCTATGCACGAACATGGTTTCATCGCTGATCTGGTCATGCCGATGCAGACAATAAAAGATGGAATTAAACCAGGTTTCTGCCAACTCACCGTCAAAACGCTCCTCAATGGCGTCTATGTAGGCCAGGCGAATAGCGGGCCAGTTGGCAGCGTCAGTTACTGAGGAGCCTGCCTCGGAGGCTGCAAGCTCCTTTGCAGTACGATGCACCTGGTCTTCATAGGCGTTGATACGCTGGGTTGACGCTTCCTGAATATCGTTCCAGCGCGCCTGTTCGAAGCGCTCACGGGCACCGGCAGTCAATTCACGGAACTCGGCACGGTATAAATCGAAGCCTGCCAGTATCTGTTGCGCAATGAGATCGGGAGAGTAGGGCATTAAAGATAGCCTGTTGCGGAGAGTCATCCCAGCAGCATAGCTAGTCGAGGCGCTGTGCGGAAGCGTCAGCGAGATAGAAACTGCCGCACACATCCGTGGCGGCAGCGATCATTGCTTACTGAACGTTTTCCTGTTCGCTGAACATATCGGCAAACAGCATGGTCGAGAGGTAGCGTTCACCCGAGTCAGGCAGAATGACCACAATAGTCTTGCCCTGCATTTCTGGTTCTTCAGCAATGCGCACGGCTGCGGCCATTGCAGCGCCGCAGGAAATCCCGCACAGAATGCCTTCTTCGCGCATCAGGCGCAGGGCCATTTCTTTTGACGCGTCATCACTGACCTGCTCGACGCGATCAACCTGGCTCAGGTCCAGGTTGCCCGGTACAAAGCCAGCGCCAATGCCCTGGATCTTGTGCGGACTGGGTTTTACCTCTTCGCCAGCAAGGGTCTGGCTGATGACGGGTGAGCTGACAGGCTCAACAGCGACGGAAATGATCTGCTTGCCACAGGTCTGTTTGATATAGCGGGAAACACCCGTGATGGTGCCGCCCGTTCCAACACCGGATACCAGCACATCAATGCTGCCTTCGGTGTCGTTCCAGATTTCCGGGCCTGTCGTTTTTTCATGGATACTCGGATTGGCCGGGTTCTCGAACTGCTGCAATAAAATGAAGTCCTCGGGATGCTGTTGCGCCAGTTCAGTGGCCTTTTCAATAGCCCCTTTCATGCCCTTGGCAGGTTCAGTCAACACCAGTTCAGCGCCCAGTGCCTTGAGTACCTTGCGGCGCTCCAGGCTCATGGACGCAGGCATGGTTAGCATGAGTTTGTAGCCACGGGCGGCGGCGACAAAGGCCAGGCCGATGCCAGTATTACCTGAGGTCGGTTCGACTATGGTCATGCCCGGCTTTAAGCGGCCGGATGATTCGGCGTCCCAGATCATACTGGCGCCGATGCGGCACTTGACTGAATAGGCGGGGTTACGCCCTTCGATCTTGGCCAGGATATTCACGCCTTTCGGGCCGAGTCGATTGATCCTCACCAGTGGCGTATTGCCGATGGCTTGTGAATTGTCTGCAAAAATACGGCTCATGCCTGAACTCCTGTGGGCAGTGGTGGTATGCGGTAGCATGGCTAACGATAGATAAGCCATTTAGCCTATGCCCGGGGGCAATATCCGTCAATTGAGATGAACTGTCGTTAGCCTATAAGGTCAATCTGCAATGAACCGAAAAACGCGTTACCTGCTGATTCCTATCGTGCTGTTGGCAATCTTGTTATTGCTGGTGCACTTTTTGCTGCCTGTTTATGTCAAGGACGTGCTTAACCAGAAGATGGCCAGTATGGGGGATTACCGTGGCCACGTTGACGACGTAGACATAGTGCTGTGGCGGGGTGCATACCGCATGCAAGGCCTCGAGATTATCAAGGTAAATGGCAATACTCAGGCGCCTTTCCTGCGGTTACCCGAAACCAACGTCAAGATTCGTCTGCGTCCGTTCTGGAGTGATGGTGTTCTGGTCGCCGAAATGGAACTCAATGAACCTCAGCTAAACTTTGTTGATGGTGATACCGATGAGCAGAAACAGGCCGGTAAAGGCGTGGACTGGCGTGAAAAAGTCCAGTCGATTCTGCCTGTGCTGCTTGACCGAGTCGATGTCAATAAAGGCATGGTCGCCTTCCGCAATTTCAACTCTGAGCCGCCGGTTAACCTGTATGTGAATGAGCTTGATCTGACGATTCTGAATTTGACCAATGCCAAGCAGCAAGAGGGCTCGCGCGACGCCAGCGCTGAGGGGAAGGGGTTGTTTCTCGGGCAGGCGCCAATTGAAGCCTCAGCCAAATTTGACCCGCTGGTGCGCATGCAGAATTTTGATTTTCGTTTGCGCATGACGGATCTGCAGTTGCCTCGTCTGAACGACTTTGCCTCTGCTTACGGCAACTTCGACTTTAAAGATGGTACGGGTGATCTGGTGGTTGAAGCCAAGGTGCGTGACAGTCAGCTCAGCGGCTACGTCAAACCACTGCTGCGCAACGTTGATGTGTTTGATATGAAGCAGGACCTTCAGAACGAGGACAAAGGCCTGTTTCGAGGTATCTGGGAAGCGCTTGTTGGCGGCAGTCAGCAAGTGCTGCAGAATCAAAAGTTGGATCAGTTTGCCACCCGTGTCGAGCTATCCGGCAGTGTGGAGCAGGCTGACGTCAGCTCTTTTCAAGCCTTCCTCGGCATTCTCAGGAACGCCTTTGTCGAGGCCTTCAGTGCGCGCTTTGAGCAGGTTCAGGACGAGCGTTAAAGCGGTCTTGCTTATAGTGATGGCGCCATATCATTCAAATTTTGAATGCTCTACCTGCGTTTACAGCTGATTTGCCTGCGCGCTATAGTTTCAGATCACATTTCTCCTACGTATTGCCTGGTCTAACCGGGCTTCGGCCCAAGGAATATCCGATGAAGTTTGAAGGCACTCAGTCCTACGTCGCTACCGACGACCTGAAACTGGCAGTTAACGCTGCCATTACCCTGGAACGTCCGCTGCTGATCAAGGGTGAGCCTGGCACGGGCAAGACCATGCTCGCCGAGCAATTGGCAGAGTCTTTGGGCGCCAAACTGATTACCTGGCACATCAAGTCCACGACCAAAGCGCATCAGGGTTTGTACGAGTACGATGCGGTCAGCCGTTTGCGTGATTCTCAGCTGGGTGTCGACAAGGTGCACGACGTCGCCAACTACATCAAGAAGGGCAAGCTCTGGGAGGCCTTTGAGTCTGAAGAGCGCGCCATTCTGCTGATCGATGAAATCGACAAGGCCGATATCGAGTTCCCGAACGACTTGCTGCAAGAGCTCGACAAGATGGAGTTCTACGTCTACGAGACCAATCAGACGATCAAGGCTAAAAAACGTCCAATTATCATCATTACCTCCAACAACGAAAAAGAGCTGCCGGATGCGTTCCTGCGCCGTTGTTTCTTCCATTACATCGCATTCCCTGATCGCGACACGATGAAGAAGATCGTTGATGTGCATTTCCCCAAGATCGAGACGCATTTGTTGTCTGAGGCCATGGATATCTTCTTTGACGTGCGCAAGGTGCCCGGCCTGAAGAAGAAGCCCTCTACCTCTGAATTGGTTGATTGGCTTAAGTTGTTGATGGCCGATCAGATCCCCGAAGCGGTGTTGCGTGACCGCGATCCCACCAAGGCGATTCCTCCGCTTTACGGGGCGCTGGTCAAGAATGAGCAAGACGTGCAGCTACTTGAACGTCTGGCCTTCATGACCCGCCGTCAAAACCGCTAAGGAAACACCGAAGACCATAGTGCGCGAGATGGCAGCTAGTTATTGCTAACAAGGGTAAGGGCGGTGCAGAGGCTGTATTGCCCTGTCTGTTTTAACTCGCGTGCTGACTTTTACTGTGTTTCCCCGACTGGGAGGTGCCCATGTTACTGGGCCTGTTCAATGAAATGCGGGCAGCTAAGGTGCCGGTATCGGTACGCGAACTGCTCGATCTGATCAACGCGCTCAAGCACCACGTCGTTTTTGCCGACATGGACGAGTTTTACTATCTGGCGCGTACGGTCATGGTTAAGGACGAGCGTCATTTCGACAAGTTCGACCGTGCGTTCGGCGCCTACTTCAAGGGGCTGGAAAACCTTGATCAACTGATCGAGGCGATGATCCCGGATGACTGGCTGCGCAAAGAGTTCGAGCGCATGCTGAGTGACGAGGAAAAGGCCAAGATTGAGTCTCTCGGTGGTCTCGACAAGCTGATTGAGGAGTTCAAGAAACGTCTCGAAGAGCAGAAAGAGCGGCATGAAGGTGGTAACAAGTGGGTAGGAACCGGCGGCACCAGTCCGTTTGGCTCCGGTGGTTATAATCCCGAAGGCATTCGCGTTGGTGACGCCGGCAAGCGCCAGGGCAGGGCAGCCAAGGTGTGGGATCAGCGCGAGTACAAGAATCTGGACGACCAGGTTGAGCTGGGTACTCGCAATATCAAGGTTGCACTGCGACGGCTGCGCAAGTTTGCTCGCCAGGGCGCCGCAGACGAGCTGGATATTGACGGCACCATTGATCACACCGCCAAGGATGCGGGGCTGCTGAATATTCAGATGCGTCCGGAACGCCGCAATGCGGTCAAACTGCTTTTGTTGTTTGATATCGGCGGTTCTATGGATGCGCATATCAAGGTGTGCGAGGAGTTGTTTTCGGCCTGCAGAACCGAGTTCAAACACCTTGAATACTATTACTTCCACAACTGTGTTTACGAATCAGTTTGGAAGAACAATATGCGTCGCACCAGTGAGCGCACCTCGACCATTGATTTGCTGCACAAGTATGGTCCTGACTATAAAGTGATCTTCGTCGGTGATGCTGCCATGGCACCTTACGAAATCACCCAGCCTGGCGGCAGTGTTGAACACTGGAATGAGGAAGCCGGTCACGTATGGATTCAGCGCTTTAAAGAGAAGTACAAAAAGCTTATCTGGATCAATCCGTATCCCAAGGATGCCTGGGAGTACACAACCTCGACCCAGATCATGCGTGATCTGATCGAAGACAAAATGTACCCGCTGACCTTGCAGGGCTTAGAGGACGGGATGCGACATTTGAGTAAATAGCCAGCCGCTATTTACTCAAATGCTGGAAGCTTGAAGCTAAAAGTCTGAAGTGGCTGGAATTAATTTTGGCTCTCTCAGTTGCCCCTAGGTCTCTGAACCCCAAGACTTTCCAGCTTCCAGCTTCCAGCTTCCAGCTTCCAGCTTCCAGCTTCCAGCTTCCAGCTTCCAGCTTAAAAGCTGATAGGCGGAAGTGCCGGTTTAGGAATAGCTGTTTTTTCGGTTGGCGCCATGACGGTTGCCACACCGTCAACCACCTTTTTGCCGTCCTGGTTGAACACGCGGGTAGCGATTTTGACCCGGTTTTTCGGCAGCTTTTCGAGCACTTCCAGCTCGATGCTGATGGTGTCGTCCAGGCGTACCGGGCGCAGAAAGCTCATTTCCTGGCCGATATAGATAGTGCCCGGGCCAGGCAGCTCGCAGGCGATGGTTGCCGATATGAGCGCACCGGAAAACATACCGTGGGCGATACGGCCCTTGAAGGGGGTGTTGGCCGCAAAAGCCTCGTCCAGGTGCACCGGGTTTACATCGCCGGACACCTCGGCAAACAGGATCAGGTCGCGCTCTTTGACCAGGTGGTCAACACGAACGCTATCGCCCACATTGAGTTCGTCGTAGGTGCGGTTTTCAAGCATTTTCATCAGCAGGATTTCCTAGGCTGTCGAGTGAAAGAGTGGTCATTATCCAGCTCAGCATGTCGCTGGTAACCTGATCCCGGTTGATCTCGTTAAAGACCTCGTGACGGGCTTGCGGATAGAGCAGCAATTCTACCTTTTTGAGCTGTGCCTGCTGCAAGCGTTGTTGTAATTTGCGTAAGCCGTGGCCGGCGCTGACCGGATCTGCGTCGCCACCCATGATCAGTAGCGGCAAGGTGGGTCTTATGTGCTGCAACTGCTCTCTATTGGCAATTCGCAGCAGGGTTGAAAACAGCTCCTGCCAGTAGTCAGCGCTCAGAGTGAAGCCACACATGGGGTCATTGATATAGGCATCCACTTCGGCTGGATCGCGGCTAAGCCAGTCGAATTCGGTACGATTTGGGGTAAATGCCTTGTTGAATTGACCGAAGCTGAGTTTGCCCAGTGTCTCAGCGGCAGCGCCATCCGCGCGCATCAAGCCCTCAATACGTGCCGCCAGGCGGCCAACCCGGCTGAGCCCGGGCGGATGAGCATTGCTTCCACTGAGGATGACTGCATCGATCAATGCCGAATGCTGCAGCAGAAAACCCTGTGCCAGGTAAGAGCCCATGCTGTGCCCAAGTAGTATCAGCGGAGTGTCAGGGCAGAGTGAACGCACTGACTGGACCCAATGCAGTAGATCGGCTTCCAGTGCCGCCCAGCCCCCCACTAACTGGCCCAGCTGGCTGGCTGCATCAGGCCCGTGGCCACGCAAGTTGGGGGCGTAAACGGCAATGCCTTGGCGAGTAAGAGCCTTGGCCAGCCTGGCATAGCGCGCACCATGCTCTGCCATGCCGTGGCAAATGATCAGATTGGCGCGAATCCGGTCTGCAGGTTGCCATTGCGGCATCATGTTCAAATCGCGGGTGTTAACACTGCTTGAGCTGCTGGCGGAATCCATAATGGATGGTGTCCTGATTTTTTATTCTGGGTCCTGACAGGTTAATCCAGTGCCTGCGTTCGGGGCGAGAGATGCGTGATATTCACAAACCAAATGAAACACATCCGCAGTTTGTATTTGGTGAGTCAGCTGTTAGTTTTGAGAATCTTTGCGCAATCGACTGACTCAGACAATCGAGTCAGGGCTTGTCGCTAGCCAGATCAGCTCATAACAAATGCACTAAGCGAAAGAGGATAAAAATAATGGACGCATCCTTCTGGGACGATAAACGGCCTAACGGTGTCCCAACCACGATTGATACCGCCCAGTACTCATCAATCATTGATGTCTTCCAGCAAGCCTGTGCCAAGCACGGTGACCGCCCGGCGTTCAGCAATATGGGCGTCACGCTCAGTTATGCTGACCTCGACCGCTATTCGGCTGCGTTTGCCGCCTATCTGCAGCAACATACCAACCTGCAGCCTGGCGACCGTATCGCAGTCCAGATGCCTAATGTGCTGCAGTTTCCTATCGCCGTTTATGGTGCGATGCGCGCGGGGTTGGTCGTGGTTAACACTAACCCTCTATACACAGCCCGCGAAATGCGCCACCAGTTCAAGGATTCGGGCGCGCGCGCGTTGATCTTCATGAATGTGTTTGGACACCTGGTGCAGGAAGTACTACCCGACACCGAGATCGAATTTCTTTTTGAAGCACGTATTGGTGACATGCTGCCTGGCCTCAAGGGCATCATCACTAATGCGGCAGTTAAATACGTCAAAAAGATGGTGCCTGACTATCAACTACCCCAGGCAGTATCCTTCAAGAAAGCGTTGAAACAGTGCCAGGGCCAGAGCCCCTCTGCAGTGACCAAAACGCTCGATGACGTTGCCGTGCTGCAATATACCGGCGGTACTACGGGTGTGGCCAAGGGCGCCATGCTGACGCACGGTAATCTGGTCGCGAATATGCAGCAGGTGTATGCCAACATGCAGCAAATTGGCAGCGACGGCAAAAAGATCAGCAACGACGCAGGTGAAGTTGTTATTGCTCCGTTGCCGCTTTACCACATCTTTGCCTTTACCGTTAATTGCATGTGCATGATGATCGCCGGGCACCACAACGTATTGATTACCAATCCGCGGGACATTCCCGGCTTTGTTGCTGAACTGAAAAAGTGGCCGTTCTCCTCAGTTGTTGGCTTGAATACGCTCTTTGTTGCCTTGATGGATCATCCGGAATTTGACCAGATCGACTTCTCGCACCTTAAAACCACAGGCTCCGGTGGCACGGCGCTGGTGAAGGCGACAGCGGAGCGCTGGGAGAAGAAAACCGGCTGCAAGATTGGTGAGGGTTATGGCTTGACCGAGTGTTCGCCCGTGGTGACCTCAAGCCCGGGTGATGGCCTGGCACGTATTGGCAGTGTAGGTCTTGCCGCCGTAGGTACAGCGCTCAAGGTAGTAGATGAGGAAGGTCGTGAGCTGGACATCGGCGAACGTGGTGAGCTTTGCGTGAAGGGGCCGCAGGTGATGAAAGGCTACTGGAACCGTCCTGAGGCAACCGAGGAAGTGCTGGATGCCGACGGCTGGTTCCATACGGGCGACGTGGCAATCATTGATGCTGACGGCTTTGTATCCATTGTTGACCGCATCAAGGATTTGATCATTGTATCGGGGTTCAACGTTTATCCGAATGAAATTGAAGACGTCGTAGCCGCCCATCCCAAAGTAGCCAATGCTGCAGCTGTGGGTGTGCCGGATGAAAAATCCGGTGAAGCCGTTAAGCTGTTTGTTGTCGCAAACTCAAAAGACCTGACCGTTGACGAGTTGAAGGACTACTGTCGGGCTAACTTTACAGGCTACAAGGTACCCAAGTACTTCGAGATCAGAGAGTCTCTGCCTATGTCCGCAGTGGGCAAAATTTTGCGCCGGGAGCTGCGCGACGAGAAGTAGAATTTCTCAGGCGTGTGACTGCTCAGTCAATCACACGAATCGCGCAACAGCGCGTAGTCCGCGTGTTAGAGCCGTTTTCGGGGGTGCTGGTCTGCCCCCGGAAAAGCTGATAGTCTTCGGAACGCCTCGATTGCAGATATAAGGATATTTTATAAATCTGCAGCGAAATGTGCTTATAAGCACCTTAAAACCATAAGACATCAGCGGCAAATTCATGCCGATTGCGTTCAGGAGCGGGCTTTTATGCTTGAGAATTTCTGGAAAGATAAATATCCAGCGGGCGTTTCCTCAGAAATCAATCCCGATCAGTACCCTAATATTCTGGCTGTTCTCAAAGAGTCCTGCGAACGCTTCGCCAATAAGCCTGCTTTTACCAATCTTGGCAAAACGCTCACCTACGGTGAGATTTACACCCTTTCTGGTCATTTCGCAGCCTATCTGCAGAAGCACAGCGGCCTGCAGCCTGGTGACCGTATTGCTGTACAGATGCCAAACGTACTGCAATATCCTGTCGTAGTCTTTGGCGCTATGCGCGCTGGCTATGTCGTGGTGAACACTAACCCGCTTTACACACCGCGGGAAATGGAGCATCAGTTTAACGACTCGGGTGCCAAAGCCTTGGTTTGCCTGGCCAATATGGCTCATTTGGCGGAAGAGGTAGTGCCTAAAACGGGCGTAAAGAAGGTCATCGTTACCGAAGTGGGCGATATGCTGCCGCCTTTGAAACGGTTCCTGGTAAACACCGTGGTCAAGCACGTCAAGAAGATGGTGCCTGCATACTCAATTCCCGGCATGGTCAAATTCAACGATGCCATGTCGAAAGGCCGCAGCCTCTCGTTTACTGAGTCCACACCTGGCGCCGAAGATCTGGCGGTGCTGCAATACACTGGCGGCACAACCGGCGTTGCCAAGGGTGCCATGCTGACCCACCGCAATCTGGTTGCCAACATGTTGCAGGCCAAGGCGCTGATGGGCGCCAACATGATTGATGGCGAAGAGGTGATTATTTGCCCCTTGCCGCTATATCACATCTACGCCTTTACCTTTCACTGCATGGCGATGATGCTCAGCGGTAACCACAATATTCTGATTACCAATCCCCGCGATATGGATGCCTTCGTCAAAGAGCTGGCGCAGCATCGCTTTACCGGTTTTGTGGGTCTCAATACCTTGTTTGCTGGCCTGTGTAATAACGCAGCGTTTCGGGCGCTGGATTTTACCGGCTTCAAAATCACCCTGTCTGGCGGCATGGCGCTGCAGCTGGCTACCGCTGAGCGCTGGAAGGAAGTGACTGGCAGCCCGGTGTGTGAAGGCTTTGGCATGACGGAAACCAGCCCGGTTGCGACGGTCAATCCCATCAGCGACATCCGTTTGGGCACTATTGGTATCCCGGTCCCGTCTACGCTGTGCAAAGTGATTGATGAAGACAATAACGAACTGCCGCTCGGTGAGCGCGGTGAGTTGTGCGTGAAGGGGCCGCAGGTGATGAAGGGCTACTGGCAGCGTAAGGAAGCGACCGAAGAAATCCTCGATGCTGATGGCTGGCTCAAGACGGGCGATATTGCGATTATTCAGGAAGATGGTTATCTGCGCATTGTTGACCGCAAGAAAGACATGATTCTGGTCTCGGGTTTCAATGTGTATCCGAATGAGCTGGAAGACGTTATGGCAGCCATTCCAGGTGTTGCTCAGTGTGCCGCTATTGGCGTGCCGGATGAGAAGTCTGGCGAGGCCATCAAGGTGTTCCTGGTCAAGAGTGCGGGCACCAACCTGAGCGAAGCAGAGGTCAAGGAACACATGCGCAGTAACCTGACCGCCTACAAAGTACCCAAGTTTGTCGAGTTTCGCGACAGTTTGCCGACCACCAACGTTGGCAAGATTCTGCGCCGCGAACTACGTGACGAAGAGTTGAAAAAACTGGCAGGCTAAACGCCTGCAATAGTGGTCGTATTTTTGCGACAATGAAGCCCCGTCTGGCTGAGCCCGGCGGGGCTTTTTCATGCTACAGGATGCTCCATGCCCGCCTCAGATACTCGTACTCCCGACTTTTCCCGTGTTATGGCGGCTGACCGCAACCGCTTGCAGCAGCAGTATCGCAAGCTGGGTGAGGGCGCGGACGCAAAAGCCAGCAGCGACTGGGTCAAACGGTTTGAGGCCTCCGCTGCCAAGGTGGAGGCGCGTCAGGCGAGTATTCCGAACATTCGTTTTGTCGATAGTTTGCCGATCGCCGATAAGCGTGAGCAGATCAAAGCGGCCATTGCTGCGCACCAGGTGGTCGTCATCGCGGGTGAAACCGGTTCGGGTAAAACTACTCAGTTACCCAAGATCTGTCTGGAGCTGGGCCGTGGCACGCGCGGGCTGATTGGTCACACACAACCTCGTCGTCTGGCGGCACGGAGCGTGGCAAGCCGAATTGCTGATGAGCTGGCGACGCCACTGGGTGAACTGGTGGGCTTTCAGGTGCGCTTTACCGATCAAAGCTCTGAAAAGTCGCTGATCAAACTGATGACCGACGGTATCCTGCTCGCCGAGACCCAGAATGATCGATTTCTTAATCGTTACGACACTATCATCATCGATGAAGCCCATGAACGCAGCCTGAATATCGACTTTCTGCTCGGGTATCTGAAAACTATTCTGTCCAAGCGGCCTGATCTAAAAGTGATCATTACGTCCGCAACCATTGACCTTGAACGCTTCTCTCAGCATTTTGATAACGCGCCAGTGATTGAAGTGTCGGGTCGAACCTTTCCGGTGGACGTCTGGTATCGGCCGCTAAGTGCGGAACAGGACGAAGAAGGTAATGTTGTAGAAGAAGACCTGAGTATTGATCAGGGCATCGTCTCCGCGCTACGCGAAATTGATGAGCATGAACGTACGCAGCGGCAGCCGCCCGGCGATGTACTGATCTTCCTGCCGGGCGAACGCGAAATTCGCGATACGGCTGACTATCTGCGCAAGGCAAACCTCAAACACACGGAAATTTTGCCACTCTACGCGCGGTTGTCAGCAGCCGAGCAACAGAAGATCTTTGCCTCCCACGCTGGCCGCCGTGTCGTGCTGGCCACCAACGTCGCAGAAACCTCCCTGACGGTGCCGGGCATCGTCTACGTGATAGATCCGGGTGAGGCGCGTATCAGCCGTTATAGCCCGCGCTCGAAAGTACAGCGGTTGCCGATTGAAGCGGTGTCGCAAGCCAGCGCTAATCAGCGCAAGGGCCGCTGCGGCCGGGTTGCTCCGGGGATTTGTGTGCGCTTGTATGCCGAGGATGACTTTAACGGCCGTCCAGCCTTCACCGATCCGGAGATTCGTCGTACCAATTTGGCGTCGGTGATACTGCAGATGCTGCATCTGCGCCTGGGCCGTATCGAAGATTTCCCCTTTATTGAACCGCCGGATAGCCGCGCCATCAGCGATGGTTTTACCTTGCTGCAGGAGTTGGGCGCGGTGGATCGCGCTGGTGCGATGAGTCATCTGGGTCGGCAATTGGCCCGACTGCCGGTGGACCCGCGAATTGGGCGCATGTTGCTCGAAGGCGCACAGCAGGACTGTCTGCATGAAGTTGCCGTTATTGCCAGTGCACTGTCGGTTCAGGACCCGCGTGAAAGGCCAATGGAGAAGCAGCAGGCCGCAGACCAGGCGCATACGCAGTGGGCCGATGAGGTGTCGGACTTTGCCGCTTTTCTTAACTTGTGGGCAGGGCACGAACAGCAACGTCAGGCGCTGACACAGGGGCAATTGCGTAGTTGGTGTCGGCGCAACTTTCTCAACTTTTTGCGGCTGCGCGAGTGGCGCGAAACCCATCGGCAGATCCGTCTGACGTGCCGTGACCTGGGGCTCAAGGAGAACACCCAGGCCGCAGGCCATGAGTCGATTCACAAGGCCCTGTTGTCCGGCCTGCTTAGTCATCTCGGTAACAAGACCGAAGAAGGGGACTACCTCGGGGCACGGCAACGGCGGTTTCTGCTGCATCCGTCATCTGCGCTGGCAAAGAAGAAACCGGCGTGGGTCATGGTGGCGGAATTGACCGAGACACGACGGTTGTACGGTCGCCTGGCAGCCAAGGTTGATCCGGCCTGGATTGAGCCATTGGCAGCCCACCTGACGAAAACCAGCTACAGCGAACCACACTGGGAGAAAAAACGCGGTCAGGTAGTCGCCTTTGAGCAAGTGACGCTTTATGGGCTAATTATTGTCCCGCGGCGCAAAGTTCACTACGGCCCGATCGATCCCGTGGTGTCGCGCGAGCTCTTTATTCGCCATGCGCTGGTGGGTGGTGAATGGCATGGTCGGGCGGCATTCAACAAGGCCAATCAGCAGCTCATCAGTGAGCTGGATGCGCTTGAGGCCAAGTCGCGTAAACGCGACATCGTAGTGGATGACGAGACGCTGTACCGCTTTTTTGATCAGCATATACCAGCCGATACCGTCCAACTGGCGAGCTTCGAGCGTTGGCTGAAACGCAATGCAGAACAGCAGCCCACGTTATTGCACATGACCCGTGAGGACCTGCTACAACGGGAGGCCGATGAGGTCAGTGCCGATCTCTATCCCGATGTGTTGCGTTGGGAATCGGTTGCGCTACCACTTAGTTATCACTTTGAGCCAGGCCATCGCGAAGACGGTGTCACGGTCAAAATACCGGCTTCGTTGTTACGCCGTATTCCGCAGAGCCGGCTGGAGTGGCTGGTGCCCGGCTTGATCTTTGATAAGTGCGTGGCGCTGGTGCGCGGCTTGCCCAAGGCATTGCGCAAAAACTTTGTGCCGGTGCCCGATTTTGTGCGCGCAGCGCTTGAGCGCATGCCGTTTGCTGAAGGCAGTCTGACCCAGGCACTGGGCCGCGAGCTGACCCGCATGACCGGGGTTCGATTGGATGAGCAGAGCTGGGATAACATTGAGCTGGAAGACCACCTCAACATGCGTATTGAGGTGGTCGACGCCAGCGGTAGCGTGATCTGCAGCGGCCGAGATTACAGTGCGCTTTGCGGTGAGCTGGAAGGGCGACCGATGGAGCCCGAGTCCAGCAGCGATCAAGACGCCTCGCCGCGCGACGAAAATACTCAGCCGCCCGGTTCCTACGCTTTACCCGGTAGTTTGATCCGTAAGCAGGCAGGTATCGCAGTCAATGTTTATCCGGCCTGGGTAGAGCAGGGCGACGAGGTGATTGAAAAGCTATTCGATGTGCCTCAGATAGCCGCTCAGCAGCATCGCCTGGGTATACAGCGCCTGTTATTGCAGGCACTACCGGAACAGGCCCGGCTGCTAAGGCAGAAGACCCAGGCGCTCAAGGATGCGGCTATCTACTATCGCGAGTTGGGCACCCAGAAACAGCTCACCGATGACGTGTTGCTCGGCGCGATTGACCGGGTCTTCCTCGCGGACGCTGAAGAGCTGCCTCGTGACCCCGCGGGGCTCAAGGAACTGCTTGAGCAAAAACGGGCAGATTGGGTCCCCAGTGCTGAACAACTGGCGCAGCAAGTGTTGGGGATACTCAAGCAGTGGCACGGCCTGCGTAAGCGCTTCAAGGGCAAGGTGGAACTGGCTCATGCGCTGGCGATGAATGATGTGCGTGATCAGCTGGCGAACCTGGTCTACCCCGGTTTTGCCCGTACCGTACCCACCGAGTGGCTAGGGCAGTACCCACGCTATTTGAGTGCTATCGAGCAGCGCCTCGACAAGCTGCCAGGCCAGGTGCCGCGTGATCGCGCCTGGACCGACGAACTGCAGGGGTTTTGGCAACAGTATCAGGCGCTAGCCGAGAAAATGCGCCGCGAAGGCCGCTGGGATGCGCGATTGGATGAGTGGCGCTGGATGCTCGAAGAATACCGGGTGTCGCTGTTTGCCCAGCAGCTAGGTACGCGCATGCCGGTTTCGGCAAAGCGCCTGGCGAAACTTTGGCGCGAAATCACAGCCTGAGAAGCAGGCGGCCGTTACACTGGCCGGCAACAACAAAACGCTACAAGGATTTCAGGTGGAGCAGAGTGTGATTGAGACGCACGCGTTAACGGTCAACTCCGTAGAGCTACAACTGCGTTGCTTTGGCAGCGACAACACCGGCGCTGTGCTGTTACTGGTGCACGGTGCCCTGGAAGACGGTCGTGTTTTTCATCCGCGCACTGATCAAGGGCTGGCGGGTACCTTGGTCGCGGCTGGTCACACTGTCTATGTGGTTGATCTGCGCGGCCATGGGGCCAGTCAGCCAGCGCTGGCCGATGCTACCGAAGGGATGACGCAGTCAGCGCTAATCAGCCAGGATCTGCCCGCTGTGCTGGCGTTTATCAGAGCACGCCATGCCGAGCGTCCGCTGTTTTGCGTCGGTCATGGTTGGGGCGGAGTGTGGATGGTGAGTGCCTTGATACGCCATCCTGAGCTCCTTCCCGCTATCAGCGGCTTATTACACTTTGGCGTAAGACGCAGGCAGCAGCATGGCTCCGGACTGACCCGATTAGCGAGCCGATGGGTTTGGCAGCGTCTGTTGCCATTGCTAGGTAAAATCAACGGGGTCATACCGGGTCGCGCCTTGGCGATTGGCACGGCCGATGAATCAACCGCGATCTACGCCGCCAATCTGGCCTGGATGCGCGGCGAATGGCGTGATCTTGAGGATGGTTTCGACTATGCTAGCGCCATAGATAAGCTGGATTGGCCGCCTGCATTGTATCTCGCAGGCGAGTCGGATCGTCAGCAGGGACATATTGGTGATGTGCGTGATTTTGCCCGAGAGATGGGGCCACATGACGCGCAGATCGTGTTGCTGGAGAAAGGGCAGGGCTGTTCCAGGCGTTACAGCCATAACGACCTGCTGACTCACCCGCAGGCGGAAGTCGATCATTTTCCGTTGGTACTCGGCTGGCTTGAACAGCACTTGCCCCGGTAGGTCTGCTGCCTGCAAAAGGTAAATCTACGGCAACAGCTGTCGAATCATATGATTTTACTGTTTGTGAAATAGCATTTCAGGTTGAATTTACGCAGCATTGGTAAACCATGCAGCGTTGTGAAGGCCTGTTGGAAATAGAGAGTGGTTTACCGATCTTGGCGCACTGGCGCTGGGTAAACCGCGTTCATAACACGAAAAGAGGGCCGACCGTGCACAAAGTAGTGATCAGCGGAACAGGTTTGTACACCCCTACAGAAAGCATCAGCAACGAAGAGCTGGTGGAAAGTTTTAATGCGTATGTCGAGCAGTTCAATGCAGACAACGCCGCAGCCATTGAGGCCGGTACGGTAGAAGCGCTGGCCTGTTCCAGCACCGAGTTTATCGAAAAGGCCTCTGGCATCAAGAGCCGCTATGTGATGAACAAAAGCGGTATTCTGGACATCAATCGCATGGTGCCGGATATCCCTGAGCGCGCTAACGAAGAGCAGTCACTGCTTTGCGAGATGGCCGTCAAGGCTGCACACCAGGCGCTTGAGGCCGCAGGTCGCACACCTGCTGATATCGATGCGGTTATTGTGGCTTGCTCCAATTTGCCGCGAGGCTATCCGGCACTGGCCGTAGAGGTGCAGGAAGCACTGGGTATCGATGGTTTTGGTTTTGATATGAACGTTGCCTGTTCTTCTGCCACCTTTGGTATTCAGAATGCAGCCAGTGCCGTGCAATTGGGTCAGGCGCGTGCGGTACTGATGGTGAACCCTGAAGTCTGTACCGGTCATATGAGCTTCCGTGATCGTGACAGCCACTTTATCTTTGGCGACGCCTGTACTGCAGTTGTCATCGAGCGTGCCGATCAGGCCGTGTGCGAGCATCCCTATGAGATCCTGGGTACCAAGCTGCTAACCAAGTTCTCTAATAACATCCGCAACAACTTTGGTTTTCTTAACCGCGCTGACGAGTCGGGTATCGGCAAGGCCGACAAGTTGTTCGTACAGAATGGTCGCAAGGTGTTCCGCGATGTCTGCCCTATGGTGGCCGAACTGATTGGCAACCACCTGCAGGAAGTGGGGCTATCAGTCGAAGATATCAAGCGTTTCTGGCTACACCAGGCCAACCTGAACATGAACATGCTGATTGCGCGCAAGCTGCTGGGTCGTGACCCAAGTGCAGAAGAAGCACCTGTCGTGCTTGATAAGTATGCCAACACCAGTTCAGCTGGTTCTATTATTGCCTTCCACCAGAATCAACAGGATCTGCCCGTTGGTAGCCACGGAGTTATTTGCTCCTTCGGCGCGGGTTACTCGATCGGCAGTGTGGTGGTGCGCAAGCATTAATAGCCGGTCGCACCGGAGGGATCGCCAGTGACAGATGAAGATCTGTTGCTGGCGCGCCTGCGAAGCGGCGAGCAGGCGGCTTATAAAGTCTTGGTTGAGCGTTACCAGGGTGCGATGCGCGCCATAGCCATCGCCATCGTCGGCATGAGCAGTGCCGACGAGGTAGTGCAGGACAGCTGGCTATCGGTCGTGCGTAATATTGATGGCTTCGCCGGCCGAGCGAGCCTGAAGACCTGGCTGCTGACCATTACCGCCAACGCCGCTAAAACTCGTCTGAAAAAGCAACGACGAGAAGTTTTTATCGACGATATTGCCGGTCCGCATGGCACCATAGGCGCTGACCGTTTCAAAGCTGATGGGCACTGGCAACAGTCGCCGCTTGGCTGGCATACCGACTCCCCTGAAGCCCTGCTCGATGAGCAGGAGCTACGCGAGTGCCTGGACCATACCCTGACCAGTCTATCCGAGCTGCAATGCAGTGTCCTGCTGCTGCGCGATCGACAGTGTCTGGAGCTGGAAGAGATCTGTAACCTGCTCGAAATTTCGCACTCTAATGTTCGAGTACTGTTGCATCGTGCGCGCTTGAGCGTCTTTGCAACACTGGAACATTTTGAGGACACGGGCGAATGTTGACGTGCAAGGGACTGGTGGCTCAATCCAGTGATCTTCTGGATGGCAGCTTGAGTTTTAGACAGCGATTAGCCGCGCGGACGCATTTGGCTATCTGTTTTCACTGTCGACGGTTTATCCGACAAATGCGGATCAGCCAACGCGTAATACGTACTCTGCCCGAAGCGCCACTTCCCGATCTTGAGCACTTGCTGAGAGCTATCAGCGAGCAGCGCGCGGCTCAATCAGACGACCATAACGAGCGTTGATTCATATCAGGTTTCAAAAAAGAGCCTGCTTTTGTAACCGCGACAGGTCAGCCTGGTCTAGTTTAGTAGGGAGGCACTCAATGCCTTCATTCAAAAAGACGGAGATTGGCCATGAATAAATTCAATACTGCGATGCTGACCTTGGGTGTCACCTTGGTAAGCGCTGGTGTCAGCGTCAATGCTGCCGAAAACCCTTTTGCTGTGCAGGAGCTGCAGAGCGGCTATAACGTTGCTGACAACCACGGTGAAGGTGACATGGAAGGCAAGTGCGGCGAAGGCAGTTGTGGTGAGGAGAAGGAAGAAAGCAAAAGCGAAGCCGAAGGCAAGTGCGGTGAAGGCACCTGCGGTAACTGAGCAATGACTGTAATTCAGCATTCCGGCCTTAGTGGCGCAGGCCTCGGTCTGCGTCGCAGCCTGCTTGGTGAGATCGCCGATAGTTCGCACGCCGGTGCCGACTTTCTTGAGGTGGCGCCGGAAAACTGGATCAATATCGGTGGCCGCTTTGGTCGCCAATTCCGTGCGCTGACTGAACGCTATACCTTTGCCTGCCACGGGTTGTCATTGAATTTGGGCGGCTTGGCCCCCCTGGATCAGCGGCTACTTCGCGATATCAAGTGCTTCCTCGATGAGCATCAGATCAGTGTCTATAGCGAGCATCTTTCGGCTTGCGCCGACGATGGTCAGCTTTATGACCTCATGCCGGTTCCCTTCAGCGAATTCAACGTTCTGCGTATCGCTGAGCGTATCAATCAGGTGGAAGACGCGTTGCAGCGGCCACTGATCATCGAGAACGTCTCGGCTTATGCCTGCCTGCCAGGTGATATGGATGAGACAGCATTCGTTAACGCAGTATTGCAGGAGGCCGACTGTCAGCTATTGCTGGACGTTAACAATGTATTGGTAAACAGCATTAATTTTGGCACTGATGCCGAGCAGTTTATCCGGGCAATGCCGAGTGCACGCATTGCCTATATGCACATAGCCGGTCATCACGATGCGCAGCCAGGGTTGAAAATTGATAGCCATGGTGCACCGGTGATAGATCCGGTATGGCAGCTTTTGCAACTCGCTTATGCTGAGCATGGCGTGCGCCCAACGTTGCTGGAGCGCGACTTCAATTTTCCGCCGATAGCCGAGTTATATGCTGAGTTGGGGCAGATCCGTGAGATGCAGACGGCAGTGGCTGCGCCCCGGATTTTGCGCGCATGAGCCGCGCTAGTCGCAGTGAACAGCACCAGCGCGACTTTGCGGCACGTATACGTAACCCATCGGCTGCGCCGATTCCCGACGCAATACCGGCTGATCGTGTCGCCGTCTATGAACGATTGTTTTACAACAGTATCGAGAGCTTTGTTCGCGGTACCTTTCCGGTTTTACATAGCCTGCTATCGGCGGAGCGCTGGGCTCAACTGGTCAGCGGCTTTATCGCACAGCACCAGTGCCGCTCACCGTACTTTCTGGAAATTGGTCAGGAGTTTATTGCCTGGCTACAGCAAAGTTATATCAGGGACCTCGATGATCCGCCCTACATGCTGGAGCTGGCGCATTATGAGTGGGTCGAGCTGGCGTTGGATACCGCAACCGCTGAGTTGCCGGTAAAGGCGCCAGAGGGCGGCGTGCTCGACCTGTATAGTAGTACCCTGAGTGCCTCGCCGTTGGCCTGGCCGCTCGCTTATCAATGGCCGGTCCATCGCATAGGCCCAGATTATCAGCCGACTGAAGCACCCGCGCAGCCTACCTGCCTGCTGGTCTGGCGTGATCGCAACGATAAAGTGCGCTTTATGCAACTGACCAGCTTTACCTTCCAGCTGCTGACCCGGTTACAAGAGCGGGCGGGGACGCCAGCAGCCTTGCTTGGCTACGTGGCCGACCAGAACGGGTTAGTCTGCGATGAGGGTTTTCTGGCTAATGGTTTGGCCTTGCTCAACGATTGGGTCGCGCAGGATATTGTGTTGCCTGCTTGAGTCGAGCCCTTGTTACCAGTTAAAGCCTGGTCTCCATTTCTTTTCTATCCTACTGATTTTCCTCGTGACACCTCGATCGCCGTTTGAGCGAACGTCCTCAGGTCTGTGTTCCCGCCAAAAAGTTCCGTTGTCACTGAATGTTCATCTTTGCGCAACTGATTTGAAATATGGCGCTGCCAAGATTCGTTCCAACACCGGGCATCAAGCCGCAAGGCAGCCCAAATGTGTTGTTTAACTGTCAACGCAAAAACACTAATGAGGAAAGACTCAATGACACTGCGTAAGCATTTTGCCGGATTCGCCGTTACCGCCCTGGCAGCTGCCATTCCTGCTGTTGCCATGGCTGACGTAAGCATCTATGGCCGTGCACATGTATCCGTGGACTATCTGGACGACGGTGCGGATTACTCCGAGACCAACCTGTCCAGCAACGCTTCACGTCTGGGTTTCAAAGGTGATCATGAGATTAACTCAAACTTGACTGCTTTCTTTCAGATTGAGCAGGAAATTAATTTCGGCACTGATAGCGATAACACGCTCAATACCCGCGATACGTTCGTCGGTCTGAAGGGTGGTTTCGGTAGCGCTCGTATGGGGCGTTTTGACAGCCCATTCAAAGGCGCTCGCGGTCCCGCTAACCTGTTCGGCGATCAGGTCGGTGATATGCGTAACTTGACCCGTGTGGGTAATGCCCGTTTCGACGAGCGTTATGACAACACGCTTGAATACACCACTCCCGACATGAGCGGCTTCTTTGCCAAGCTGGGTTACTCTGTTCAAGAAGGCGAGGAAGCTGATTCCGACGCAGATGAAAGCGTAATGAGTGGTTCATTGAACTACGCGGGTTCTGCCTTGGAAGCGGCTTTGGCTTATGAGTCTGCGGAAGAAGACACCGGTCGTGGCGAACGTGACGGTATCCGCGTTGCAGCAGCTTACAAGATTACTGATGGCTTCAAAGCGGTTGGTTTCTATCAGACTGTTGACTACACCAGCGACGCAGTAACGGACGCTGTACAAGATCAACTGTCTTCCGATACTTACGGTCTGGGTGCCGAATTTAAGGTCGCTGAAAACACGGCTTTGAAAGGTATGTGGATGACGCGTGATTCAGATGCTGACAACTTTGACAGCGATATGTGGGTTGTTGGTGTTGAGCACAAACTCGACAAGGCTGTCCGCGTCTACGCTAACTACGCTCTGGTTTCAAACGACGAGAACGTCAACTTGACTCCTTGGGCACAAAGTCGTTCCGCTGCACCAGGTGGCACTGTCAATGAAGACGCCTCTGGCTTGTCTGTAGGCCTGCGTTACGACTTCTAATCTGGTTATTAGTTAACGGATTGAAGTACTCCCCAAAGCCGGGCTGTTTGTAAAAGCAGCCCGGCTTTGTCATTAAAGTGAAACGATACGGTCTTAATCTTGTCGCCCAGTGGTCACCTAATCATGGCCATGGCTTGATCAAACGCTATCTTCACTCGTGCTAGGAGTTTTAACCCATGCGTCATCTGCTTTGTATCGCCGCCGCTGCGCTGCTATCAGCCTGTGCTCAACAGGCTCCTGTTAAACTTTATTCCGGTGCCGAGCAGCCGGTGTCACAGGTGGTCGTGGTAGAAATGCCCAATACGCTGGAAGTGCTGGATATAAATGGCCAGCCAGCTCCGGCAGCGAACGCGATGGTAGGTAATAAGACACGCCAGCTGCTGCTTCAGCCTGGTGAGTATCGTATTAACGCTTACTTTGAAAATGGCTACGACATCGGTGGTGGTCTGAGTCACGAAGTGGTGCGTACTCGCAGTGCTACCTTCAAAATTGACGGCAACGCCGGCGAAGTATGGCGCTTGGAATTTACTGAGCCGAATAACCTGAAGGAAGCCCAGGACATGGAGAATAGTTTCTCTGGTGCCGCCGTTAACACTCGGACAGGAGAGCGCGTCGCGACAGAGAAGGGCCCTGCTTACGTATCTCTGTTGGGACAGATGCTGGGCTCCGGTGGCGTGGCTGTGCCAGACGCGGGCACTGCTATCGCTCCGCTTGGCAGCCAGCAGCAGGCTGCTCATAGCGTCGCTGCAGTACCTGCACCCTCTCAGGCCGCTACTCCCGTTCAGACCCTGCCAGCGGACGCCGCAACGCTATCGACGCTCAAACAGATTTGGCTGATGCTTTCCCCGCAGAGCCGCGAGGCTTTTATTGACTGGACTGCCCAGTAAGTTTTTTGGTTTTTGTGTTGCTCCTTATTCCCCCGCTTGCGGGGGATTTTTTTGTCTTTTAATAATCGACCGCTTTTTCGCTTGCCGCCATTGCCCATAGATGCGCCCCGACCAGCGCGCGGTAAGGGCTGAATGCTGCCAGCCAGGCGGCGGTTTGGCGCTGATCCGGGGTTTCCGCTTGTGCCAGCAGCCTTTGCAGTCGCTTGCGAATGACCACGTCACCGTGCAACGAGCCGTCAAGCAAACCAAAACCACGCAGCATTAGATAGCTCACTGTCCAGGGTCCGATGCCACGCAGCGCCAGTAGTTTGGCTGCCAGCGCCTTGGGGTCCAGATCCTCGGCGCAACGCCAATGCCGAAGCGGTAGGTTGTCATTGATGGTTTCCTGCGCAAGCGATAACAGGCTTTTGGCCTTGCTTTGCGATAAGCCACAGGCGGTCAGTTGCTCAATGCACAGACCCGCGAGGATATCTGCATCCGGATGGCAAGTAAGCCCGCCACTGTGTGGCACGCCATGCTGTTGGATCAACCTGCGGCGTATCGATATCGCTGCTGCAACGCTGATCATCTGGCCAATAATCGCCCAGCAGCCAGCCTCGAAAGGGGTTATTGCTTGCGGTATACGCAATCCGGGTGTGGCAGCAATAAGAGGGCCGATCTGCGGGTGTTGGCCATAACGTTGTGCGAATACATCCACTGGCTGTGACAGGCCTAGAATGTGCTCACCCCATGCCACCAGATCATTGCGGCTTAGGGGAGTGGGTCTGTCGCTCTTCCAGCTAATGCTGGCGACGCCGCCATGGCTGAAGTTGATTGTCATGGCAGCCGGTATGCCCTGATACAAGGTGGCTTTGCTAACTGTCGTTTGTTGCACGACTTCAGCCAGTTGCTGATTATCACGTTGATAAAAACGCAAAACGTCATACACCCGAAAATCCCGGGGTAGGCTGAGCGTGACGCTCAGTTGGCTGCCTTGGGCCATATCAGATGTCCTCTCGTCGGGTTGCAATACTTGGCTTTGGCGCGTTAGCAGTAACCAGCAGGCGTGATCGCGCATTTAGTAGTGAATTTCGTTCGGTATGGACGCCGTGTTGTGGCACTCTTTGCGCTATGAACTTACGCCAGCTTACGCATATCGATCAGGTCAACGCCAGCCAATGGGATGCGCTATTGCCCAGTGGCTATCCCTTTTTGCGCCACGGTTTTCTTGCCGCATTGGAGCGTAGCGGGTCGGTTGGTATTGATGCCGGTTGGGTACCTGCGCATTTGGTCGTAGAGAACGCCGATGGTAGCTTGCAGGCACTGTTGCCGCTTTATCAAAAAATGCATTCCTACGGTGAGTATGTCTTCGATTGGCAATGGGCGGAGGCCTGGGAGCGGGCAGGGCAGTCGTATTATCCCAAGCTGCTCGCCGCTGTGCCTTTTTCACCGGTACAAGGGCCGCGCCTATTGGGCCGTTGTGAGGCCAGCCAACAGCTCATTCTGCAAGCGCTGGATGAGACCCTGCAACGCGGTTTGGTCTCGGGGGTAAACCTGCTGTTCAATCAAGACAGTGATAATTCTCTGTTGGAGCGTGCCGGCTGGGTACAGCGGTTGGGCTGCCAGTTCCATTGGTTTAACCGTGGGTACAGCAGTTTTGATGATTTTCTCGCTGCTTGTAGCTCGCGCAAGCGCAAGAATTTTCGCAAGGAGCGGCAGTCCGTAGCGGCGCAAGGCATCCATTTTGAATGGCATCAAGGGGCGGAGATTACTGAAACGCATTGGCAACGGTTTTTCCCCTTTTATGCGGCGACCTATCTCAAGCGTGGTCAGCAGCCCTATCTCATGCGTGCTTTTTTCAGTGAGCTATCTGCCGAGCTACCTGAGGCAGTGCGCCTGGTCTTTGCCCGTCAGGACGACCGAGACGTCGCCGGTGCGCTCTTCCTCGTTGGTGACGACACCTTGTATGGCCGCTATTGGGGATGTCTGGAAGAATATGATCGGCTGCATTTCGAAACCTGTTTCTATCAGGGCATGGATAGATGCATAGCCGAAGGGCTTAGCCGCTTTGATGCCGGCGCGCAGGGCGAACATAAACTGGTGCGTGGCTTTGAGCCGGTACTAACCCAGTCCTGGCACAAGTTGCAGCCAAGCTTGCATGAAGCGGTAGCGGACTTTCTTGAGCGCGAGCGCGCCGGGGTGAGGTCTTATCAGGCGGAGTCTGCAGGTTTCCTGCCATTCAAACAGGAAACCTGACGATAACTACTCTGCTTACTCGGCGTCCAGAACCTTGGCGCTGAGGATGGTGACGGGGTTGCGTGGTACATCTGAGTGTCCCGCTTTACTGGTAGTGGCCACCTTGCCGATGGTCTCTACCACGCCTTCACCGCTGACGACTTTACCGAATACCGCATAGCCAAAGTCACGGCTGCCGTTGTTCAGAAAGTCGTTGTTACCCAGGTTAATGAAGAATTGGCTGGTTGCACTGTCAACTACACCGGTACGCGCCATCGCCAGGGTGTAGCGGTTATTCATCAGGCCATTGTCTGCTTCATTCTTGATCGGATTGCCCACTTCCCGCTGGCGCATGTTTGCGTCAAAACCACCGGTTTGGATCATGAAGCCAGGGATGACACGATGGAAAATAACCCCGTCGTAATGCCCGGATTCAACATAGCGCAAGAAGTTGGCTACGCTGATGGGTGCAGCCTCTTGGTTCAACTCAACCACAATGTCACCCAGCGAGGTGGATAGCTGGACGCGCGGATCATCGGCCAGCGCAGTGCAGCTCAGCAGCATTAGGGTGGCAGCACCCAATAGGTGTTTCAGCATCTTTTACTCCGTCATTATGTGGTCCTGCTTAGGCAGGATCTATTTCGTGGGTAAGGGTCCGGGTGGCGTCCACCTGTTGCAGAAAATCGAGCAGAAGGCTATTGAACGCCTCGGGTTGATCAACGGGTGTAGCGTGCCGTGAATCGGCGATGACTTCCAGTCTGGCATCACCCAATCGACTCACATAGTTGCGTTTTTGTTCCACCGGCGTGTAGTCCTGGTCCGCACTGACGACCAGCACCGGGCAAACAATGCGGTCCAGCTGAGCGCTCACACCCCAGCCGACGATAGCGCGAAGCGAGGCCAGGTAACTGCGGCGGTCGTTTTCGCACCAGCGGGCCTGAAAGGTATCGCGATGATGTTGCTGATCCGGCTTGGGGAATAACATTTTGCCCAGGCCACTGGCGATAGCGCGCATGGGTAGGATATGGGCGAAAAACAGGCGTTTACCCGCCATCCAGTATTCTGCAGGGCGTCTTGGGATAACCTCAGGCGCACTGTTGACGATGGTCAGGCTGGCAGGCGTTTCTGGTGAATTGGTCGCTAGCTGAAAGGCAATCATGCCGCCCATCGACAGCCCCACAATATGCGGTTTTTCCAGCTCCATGGCCTGGATGAAAGCCAAGCAGTCTGCGGCAAAGAGGGGGATAGAGTAGCCGTTACCCCCTTTTTCGGTTTGGCCATGACCGCGACTGTCGAGACAGAGCACGCGGTAATGTTCGGTCAGTGCCGGAACCTGGTATTCCCAGTCGCGTTCACTTGAGCCAAGTCCGTGCAGCAGCAGCAGGGGTGGGCCACTCCCCTGATCGGTATAGTGAAACAGGCAGTCATTCAGTCTGATCTGCGGCATGCGATGCGTCCCTGATGGCCAAAGTCCCATTCTAGACACGGACTTGCTGCAATGAGAAGCCTGCAATCAGGCTGTCATCGAATGTTCAATCAGCAGATCTGCGAGAATGCGCGTAGCAGGGCCCATGGGGCGCTCACGGTTGGCATACAGAAACAGGTAATGTGAGCGGCGCGCACCCTGCTGTAGCGGCAGTATCTTTAGCTTGCCAGCGGCGACCTGCTCACTGATCTCATGCTCTGGCAGCCAGGCGAATCCTAGACCACGGGCTACCAGTTTGGCGGCGGTAGACAGGCTGGCTACCGTCCAGCGCTGCTCTGCACCCAGCCAGCCTGAGTCGCGGGGTTGGCGCTTGCCTGAATCACGAATAACGACCTGCAGATGGCCTTGTAAATCATCGTGGTTCAGCGTGCGTTGCAATTGGTGTAATGCATGCTCTGGGTGAGCAACCGCGATGAAATCAACGGCGTTAAGTTGCTGCGGCAGAAACCCGGCAATACTGATGCCTGAGATGGCCAGGTCCGCGCTGCCGTTGACCAGGCACTCTTCAACGCCGGAAAGTACCTCCTCACGGAGCTGAACGCGGCAGCCATGGCTGGCGGGCATGAAGGCCTGCAGCGCGGTCGCCAGTCGCTCGGCGGGGTAGGCCGCATCTACTACCAGATTCACTTCGGCCTCCCAACCCAACTCCAGCTGGTGGGCGAGCACTTCCAACTGACTGGCTTGCTCTACCACTTGCCGTGAACGCCTCAAGAGTGTTGTTCCTGCCTCAGTCAATACCGCTTTACGACCTTCTATTTCCAGTAGCGGCACCCCGAGCTGTTCCTGCATGCGCGCTATGGTGTAGCTTACCGAGGATTGTGAGCGGTGCAGGGCCTCTGCTGCCTGGGCATAGCCGCCATAATCAACGACGGCTTGCAGCGTACGCCACTGCTCAAGGGTTACCCGGGGTGCTTTCATCTCAACTACCTCTTATGGCGCTTGCGAGCCAGTGCGCTTAGCGCCAAGCTGCTAGAGTTACTGATTGCGGCCGTGCGATAACGGCTAATAACAAGGAGCTTCACCATGTCTCGTCTCAACTCGATCTTGCTGGTCGGTTGCCTGCTGCCGGCCGTCGCCATGGCCTCTTTTCCTATCGACGTTGAAATGAACGCCAACGGGGTCAGTGTGTCGGCTACGTCGGCTGACGTTAGCAACGTTGCTACAGTGACGTTAACAAATAACGGCAGCAATACTGCGCAATGCGAAGCCACTTTTATCAGCGGGCCAGAGCGCCCTTTTCCGCGACGTACCCAACTGGATGCGGGTGAGAGCACAGTGCTTACTCAGCACTTTGAACGAGAGATAACGCGCGTTCGCGTTAGCGTGAACTGTAAAGCTAAGTAAACATATCAGTTTTGTCGATTGTTATAAGCGTATTTTTGCGCTTTTATATCTTTTTATTGGGTCTAATATACCTCCATCACAACACATTTGATGGAGGCTTTTTATGCAACAGATCCTGGTAGTTCAAAGCAGCGCGCGTCAGAACGGTTCTCTGTCACGTGAATACACCGCTAACCTGGTAGCCAAGCTGCAGGCGCAGCATCCTGAGGCTAAGGTAGTGACGCGCGATATTGGCGCGAACCCGGTACCGCACCTTGACGAGACCCTGCTTAACGGCTGGATGAAGCCCGCAGACCAGCAGACTGATGCAGACCGCGCCGCTGACGCCCGCTCCAATGAGCTGGTAGATGAGCTGCTGGCCAGTGACATCGTGGTCATCGGCTCGCCGATGTATAACTTCGGTATTACCTCGACGCTAAAAGCCTGGTTTGACCACGTGCTGCGTGCCGGCCGTACGTTCAAGTACACCGAAACCGGCCCTGTTGGTCTGACGCCTGATCGCAAGGTTTACATTGTGGCCTCGCGCGGTGGTCGTCACCAGGGTTCACCGCTGGATCATCAGCAGCCTTACATCACCACGGCTTTTGGTTTTATTGGTATTCAGGATCTGACTTTCATACATGTGGAAGGTCAGGCAATGGGTGAAGAAGAGGCCGGTAAGGGTCGTGCTGAGGCTGATAAGGCGCTGAGTGAGTTGGCTGCCTGATCAACTGGGCAAAGCTCTGTCTTAGCGACAAAAAAGCCGGGGCGCTTCAGCACCCCGGCTTTTTTATGCTGCCGTTACTCGGTCATTACGCCTGCGGTATAGCGTTGCAGTAGGCGCGGTTGAAGTAGATCAAGCCGTCGCCGCTATCCTGCTGCCGGAGACCAACAATCTCACAGATGAGTATGTCGTGGCTGCCAGCGGCGACTCGATTGATAATGCGGCAATCAAAGTTGATCAGCGCGTCATCGAGCATGGGAGACCCTGTGCACTCGGTGTGCCAGTCAGCGGTCGCAAAACGCTCTTCCATCGACGACTTGCCACCAAACAAGTTTGATAGGGCCTGGTGTTTGGAGGTCAGGGTATTGACGCACAGGTGTCCGTTAGCGCTGAAAATATCGTATACCGATGCACTTCGGTTGAGACACACCAGCAAACTGGGTGGCTCATCAGAAACGCTGCAGACTGCGGTTGCAGTGAAGCCGGCGCGACCGGCGGGCCCATCGGTAGTGACCACGTTGACGGCGGCGGCAAGTACCGACATGGCGTTACGAAATGCGTCGCGGCTAACTTGCATAGGCGCTGTCTCTTGAGTTTGGACTGCCAACATGGCGAACTCCTTCAGGTAAGTATGCAGGTTTTTGAATAGGACAGGCGAGGGAGGCGATCAAATACCTTGCTGCTGTCACCGTAACCCAGATTGATCAACAGGTTCGATTTCCAATGGCTGTCACTGAAAAAGGCCTGGTCCAGCGCATTGGCGTCGAAACCGGACATGGGCCCGGTGTCCAACCCCAGGCTGCGGGCGGCCATGATGAGATAGGCCGCTTGCATGGAGCTGTTGCGGAACGCGGTCTCGTGGATGAGTTCTGGGCTACCGGTAAACCAGCTACGGGCATCGGCATGCGGGAAAAGCTCAGGCAGTGCGTCATAAAAGCGGCTGTCGTAGGCGACGATAACCGTCACAGGCGCGCTCATGGTTTTCTCAAGGTTACCGGATGACAGGCACGGCTTGAGCATCTCCTTGCCCTGACGGGTGCGCACGAAAACGAAGCGCGCAGGACTGCAGTTGGCCGAGGTCGGTCCCATTTTTACCAGGTCGTAAAGTTGTTCAAGCAGGCTGTCGGCTACCGGCAGATCTTGCCAGCCATTGTGGCTGCGGGCTTCGGTGAAAAGTTGCGCGAGCGTATTTTGATCCAGTGATTGCTGCATAGTGCCCTCGTTCAGGCGAATGTCTTGGTGGTATGCGTAACGCTGGCTATGAAATCGCGTAGCGTTGCATTGATGGTGTCTGCGCAGGTGACGCTGGAGGCGTGGCCGCCGTACTCAAACAGCTTCAGCTGCGAATGGGGCAGTGTGTTCTGCAGCTCCTGCGAGCAGGTCCAGGGCACGAGCATGTCGTCACGATTGGCGATCAGTAAGGTCGGCTGCGCAATGCTCATGAGTGCTTCGCCTGGGCCAAACTTCAGTAGCGCGTTGATACGGCGTAACAGATTGGCTTCTGGCGGAAACCCTGCGAGCTGTCGCCTTTCTTCTACTAATAGCTGCTCGATGTGTTCGGCTATCCAGGTGGGCGGGTAAAGAAATAGTGCTTGGGCTTCGACGTAGGCGGCAGGACCCGCGCCAGCGAGTAGCTGTTTACGCACCGAAAAGCAACGAGCGGTATGCGGACTGGCACTGGCCCAGGCATTCATCAGCGTCAGGCTGGCAAGCCCTGGCGCCTTTTGTAGCGCAAGCTCCAGTCCGACCAGGCCGCCCAGCGCATGGCCAATCAGATGGTACTCGCCAATATCATGAGCGCTCAGCAAGCTGACCAGTTCATTAGCCATGCTGCCAATGCTGTAGCCCTCTGGCAAGGTCGCGGGACTTTGTCCGGTGCCCAACTGATCGTAGAGAACCAGACGGAAGTCCTTGCCCAGCTCGTTGAGCTGGGGCGTCCAGAAATGGGCGGCACCGCCGAGCCCCGAGCTGAATACCAGCGTTGGGGCATCGGCTTCCTGGCGGCCATGGAACTCGATATGCATACCAGCGCTCATGCCTTTAGCCGACATGCGCGATGCTGGCGATTTCGATCAGTGCGTCGGGTTTTACCAGACCGCACTGGATGCAGTAGCGCGCTGGTTTTTCGCCCGGAAAGTACTCGGCATACACTGTGTTGACGGCGGCGTAGTCGCTCCAGTCGCGCACCATAATCATATTGAAGGTGACGTCATCCATAGTGCCACCGGCTTCTTCGACGACGCCCTTGATGATTTCCAGCACGTGGCGCGTTTGCGCTGCCGCATCACCCACATGGACTACGTTGTTTTCCTTATCGAAGGGCAGGGTGCCGGACACGTAGAGAATGCCGTCTGCCATTGAGCCAGGAACGAAAGGGGCCAAAGGTTTGCCGGTGCCTGCTGGAAGTACAGTTTTCTTGCTCATGCGGTTGCTCCTTGGTTCTGGGTAGAGGTGGCGAGGGTGGTGCAAAAGTCATCGACAGTGCTAACCCAGCCAAAAAAGGTTTCGATGTTGTAGAGCGAGGCCTGCTGCACGTAATCAGGGCCTGCCTGATGGGTGGCATCGGCCAGCACTACGCCAAAGTATTCGAGGAAAAAGCCGTCACGCAGCGTGGATTCCACGCAGACGTTGGTGGCAATACCGGTAAACACCAGGTTGCGGATGCCGCGGCTACGCAGCAGGCTATCGAAGGCAGTGTTGAAGAAGCCGCTATAGCGTGGTTTGGGTACGACCAGATCGCCAGGCTGTGGTTTCAGCTCATCGACCAGGTCATAGTCCCAGGTGCCCTTGGCCAGTAGCGTACCCATCAGTTCCGGGTTCTTGCGCATGGTCTTCATGGCGTTGGACTTGTGCCAGTTAGGCGAGCCGGGGCCACCTGCTTCGGCGTACTCCGGGTCCCAGCCGTTCTGGAAAAAAATCACCTGTACTCCAGCGGCGCGTGCCGCTTTTATCGCCTTGGCGATGGATTCGATCACCGGGCCAGTGCTGGAAATATCAAATCCAGCCAGATCCAGATAGCCGCCCTTGGTGGAATAGGCGTTCTGCATGTCGACCACGATCAAGGCGCTGTCGTTGGCGTTGATGGCCAGCGATTCCGGACGTGCCGGTAAAATCATGCTGTTGTCGTGGCTATGATTGGGCGCGTAGCCAACTACCGGGCTGCTTGAACTGTTCATCAAGCGCTCTCCAACATGTCGACTACGTGCTTGCGACTCTTCATCAGCGGCTGGATCTTTTGACCGAAGTTTTCGATGCCTTCAACAAAATCATCAAAGGTGAGCATCACGCCGCTGGTGGCCGGTACTTCTGCGATTTCGTCGAGCATTTTGGCGACATTCTCGAAAGAGCCGACCAGGGTGCCCATGTTGATATTGACGGCTGAAGTGGGGTCAGCCATCTGACGAATATTGGTATCGCCCTTGGACTTGGTGTCGGCGGCGCCTTGCTGTCCCAGCCAGGCGACCGCTTCTTCATCAACGCCTTCTTTATAAGAGTCCCAACGGGCACGGGCGGCTTCGTCGGTCTCGTCGGCAATCACCATAAAGAGCGCTACCGAGGAAACGTCGCGGCCGCTCTCGGCGATGGCGTGCTCCAGTCGCTCTGCGGTGGGGGCGAAGGCCTTGGGCGTATTCACACCCTTGCCGAAGCAGAAGTTGTAATCGGCATACTTGGCGGTAAAGGCCATACCAGCTTCACTCTGACCGGCGCAGATAATCTTCATGTCGGCCTGCGGTTTTGGGCTTACTCGGCAATCTTCCATCTGGAAGTGCTCGCCCTTGAAGTCGCTGGTACCGGTGTTCCACAAGTCACGCAGCACGGTGGCATATTCGCTCAGGTATTCGTACCGGTTGGCAAAGAACTCATCGCCGGGCCACAACCCCATTTGTGAGTACTCGGGTTTCTGCCAGCCAGTGACCAGGTTGACCCCAAAACGGCCATGGGAGATGGAGTCGATGGTTGACGCCATGCGCGCAACGATCGCGGGTGGGATAGTCAGAGTAGCGGCGGTGGCGAACAGCTGGATGCGTTCTGTTACTGCAGCCAAGCCAGCCATTAGCGTGAAGGATTCCAGGTTGTGCTCCCAGAATTCAGTCTCGCCGCCAAAGCCGCGCAGTTTGATCATCGAGAGCGCAAACTCGAAGCCATAATGTTCGGCACGCTGGACTATGGTCTTGTTCAAATCGAAGGTCGGCATGTATTGCGGTGCGTTTTTTGAGATCAGCCAGCCGTTATTGCCAATGGGGATGAAGATGCCTACGTTCATTGCTCTGCCCTCAGGGTCTGGTAATAGAGTTGCCTCAGTGCAGGCAGGGTTGCACTGCACTTTGGCTGTACGAAGGCAAAAGCATCAAGCGTGCCATATTCAGGTTTTCTTTATTTATCAATGGCCTGATTGTTTTTATCTAACTATCACGGACCAGTTAGTCCGAATTAGAGCACTTGGTTTGTGCGCCTCGGTCCGAATTGGGGCGTTGAGCAAGGCTTGAGCTATAGGCAGTACAAGAGGGTAGAATGCGGTCAACCAAGGGATGAGGCTGGAACCAGAGTGAGCAAACAGATACCACGGCCAGGTGTGCCTGCGAAGAAGCCAACGGCAAGAAGCCGGGTGCCAAGCGAGGCAACATTAAACAGACGCAAGCGCCTGATGGAGACCAAGCGCAGCGCAATTATGGAAGCCGCGCTGGATATCTTCTCGCGCTATGGGCTGCACGGCACCAGCCTCGACCAGGTAGCCAGCCAGGCCGATGTATCCAAAACCAATCTGCTGTACTACTTCGCATCCAAGGATGACTTGTACATCAATGTATTGCGTCAGTTGATGGAGGTATGGCTGCGTCCCTTGCAGGCTTTTACCGTTGAGCAGGATCCGGTGGAAGCGATTGGTGACTACTTAAAGGTCAAGCTCGAGCTGTCGCGTGATCATCCAGCCGAGTCACGCTTGTTCTGTCTTGAGGTGATTCAAGGGGCGCCATTGCTTCTGGAAGAACTGAGTACATCACTGCGCGATATTGTCGAGTCCAAGGTTGCGGTCATCAATGCCTGGATTGCCGCCGGCAAGCTCGCCCCGATTGAACCTCACCATCTTATCTTTTCGCTTTGGGCAACGACCCAGCACTATGCCGACTTTCGGGTGCAAGTAGAGGCGGTGTCCGGGCGCACGCTCGACGACCCTGCTTTCTTCGCTGAAACGCTGGCCAACCTCAAGCTGCTGGTCCTGCAGGGTATTTGTCCTCGGCCTTGATGCTGCCAGGCATTCCCCATGTTTGCAGTCTTTACCCTCCAGAAGGCGCTAGATAGTGCAAGGTGGTGCGGCCAATAACCTCTGTATACCTGGCATTGCCGCCCCGTTATTGGGCTGTCCGCACAAACCGGGTGCTCTGAATCAGACCAGTTGATCAAAGTTAAGCCTCGGCAAATCTTCAATACCTTGTTATTCAAAGAAAAAGCGTTATTGGCATAGTTGCTGCAATTGTTTTCCTCGTTCGGAAACGGCGGGCGATTTGATTCGTCTGCGGATTCTTCAGTTCGGGTAGCTGGTTGAGCTGGCGCCTGAGTTTTAGTCGGAGGATGCAATCGTATGACGCTTCACTATGTTCCCATCATCGATCTTGGCCCCTATTTCAGCGGAACCGCCGAGGGCAAGGCGGCTGTGGCCAAAGCAGTCAATCAAGCGTGTCGTGATATTGGTTTTCTGGTTATTACTCAGCATCAGATCCCCGCCGAGTTGATTGAGCGCGTCAGCAAATTAACCAGCCAATTCTTCGATTTGCCTATGGATGAAAAACGCAAGGCAAACAGGCCGCGCCCGGATATGGTGCGCGGTTACAGTGCAGTGGCCGAAGAGAGTCTCTCGTACTCCATGGAAGAAGCCGCGCCCGGTGACCTGAAAGAATCCTTTTCGATCGGACCATTGAATGTGCCAGATGAACCTTATTACTCAGAGGAACAGGCGGGTCCGCACTTTGCGCCTAATGTCTGGCCCACGGCGTTGCCCGGATTTGATGCAGCTTACGCGGAGTACTTTGAGGCGATGGGTGATCTGGCCCGAAGCCTGATGCGTATTTTTGCGCTGGCGCTGGCGCTGCCGGAAACCTTCTTCGACGACAAGATCGACAACCACATCAGCATGTTTCGCAGCCTGCGTTATCCGCATCTCAAAGAGGGTATCGAGGACGGCCAATTGCGTGCTGGTGCCCATACCGACTACGGCAGCCTGACCATCGTTAAACCCGACGGTGCCCTCGGCGGACTGCAGGTGTGCAACCGCGAAGGCGAGTGGGTCGATGTGCCCTACGTTGAAGACGGTTTCGTGGTCAATATTGGTGACCTGATGATGCAGTGGACCAACGACCAGTGGATCTCGACCCTGCACCGCGTGGTGAACCCGCCGGAAGACGTAGAAGGCGAGCAGCAGCGGCAGTCGCTGGTGTTCTTCCATCAACCCAACTACGACGTGATGGTTGAGTGTTTGCCGAGCTGTTTGCCAGAAGGCGAGACACCACGCTACGCACCGGTTAGCTCGGGTGATCATCTGCAATCCAAGTTTGTCCGTCAGACGACTTTTGGCGGGAGCAAGGTGGCCTGATATGAGCAAACTTTCTTATGTAAACGTCTTTGCTCGCGATATCGACGCGTTGAGCGGTTTCTATCAGCGCGTGTTCGGCTTCCCGGAAGTCGAGGCTATTCGCTCACCGATTTTTCGCGGTCTTGACGCTGGTACCTGCTGCATCGGTTTTAATGCGCCCGACGCTTATGACCTGCTGCACCTTACCGAGTATGCAGAAACCAGCGGCTGCAAGTTCCTGTTGAATATCGATGTCGACAGCCCCGATGACGTGGACCGAATGGTACCGATCGCCTGCGAGCACGGCGCTACTCTGATCAAGTCGCCCTATACCACTTATTACAACTGGTATCAGGCCGTTCTGATCGACCCGGAAGGTAATGTTTTCCGGATCAACCACATGCTTTAACCCCTGTTTATTCAGATTACCCACCGCAAGAAGGATTTTGGCAATGAAAAAACTGCTCACGGGCACCTTGTGTGCTCTGGCCGCGTGCGGCCTGATGAACTCTGCTTCGGCGGAAGAAGACGGCTTTACCCTCAAGGGGCCGGCGAAAATCGCCATGCTTTATATCAGCCCACGCAATGACGGTGGCTGGACCCAGGCCTTTGATGAAGCGCGCCAACGCCTGGAAACCGATATTGATCAGAAGATTCAGTACGTGGAGAGCGTGCCGGAAACAGCATCAGCCATCAAACCAACAGTTGAACGTCTTATTCAGCGTGGCTCCAACATCATCATCGGCACTGCCTTTGGTTACTCCGATACCTTCAAGGAGTTGGCGGACAAGTATCCCGATGTGGCGTTCCTGAACGGCTCAGGCACAACCAACTCCGACAATCTGGAATCTTTCTACGGTCGTACCTATGAAAGTCAGTACCTGTGCGGTATGGCGGCTGGTGCAGCATCGCCAACGGGCAAGCTGGGTTTTGTCGCGGCCAACCCCTTTGGCCAGGTTAACTGGACCGTGAACGCCTTCGCCATGGGCGCTCAGGAAATGAATCCCGACGCGACCGTTACGGTTATTTACACCGGCGCCTGGAATGATCCGGTCAAGGAACGCGCCGCAGCTACGGCTCTGATTGATCAGGGCGCAGATGTTATTGGCCAGCATGTTGATAGCCCAACGCCGCAAATCGTTGCGCAAGAGCGTGGTGTTTATGGCACCGGCCACCACCGCGATATGAGCGAGTTTGCCCCTGAAGCCACCGTGTGTTCTTCCGTCTGGGTGTGGGATCGCTTTCTGGCTCCCGAGCTGAAGAAAATCATGGCGGGGAACTGGCATCCTGCCGAGAACGGCGCGTTATTGTCGATGGAGCAGGGCGGTACTGACGTTTCCTGCTGTGGCAAGGCCGTTAGCGACGAAGACAAGGCCGAGATCATGGCGGCGCGCGACGAGCTGCTCAAGGGTGAGAAGCTGATTTACGCTGGCCCGATTTCCGACCGTGACGGCAACGTCAAAGCGGCAGAGGGAGAGAGCCTGGATGACGGCCAACTGTGGTCGATGGATTGGTTCGTCAAGGGAGTGGTTACCCAGCAATGAGTCATACGAACGCGATCCAACTCGATGCCGTCAGCAAATCCTTTGACGGCTTCAAGGCCCTTTCCGAGGCATCCTTTACTGCCTGCTGGGGCGAAGTCCATGCCCTGTTGGGTGAGAATGGCGCAGGCAAGTCGTCATTGATGAACATTGCCGCTGGGCTCTATGCACCGGAAACCGGATCGCTGTTCATTGACGACAACCTGGTGCGCCTCAAAGGGCCACTGGATGCAGCAAACCAGGGCATCGGGATGGTGCATCAGCACTTCAAGCTGGTCAAACCCTTCACCGTAGTGGAGAACATACTGCTGGGCTTGCGCACGGAGCAGGCCCTCGGTTACCGCAAACGCTTGCAGCAAACCGCCGAGGACATCAAGGCCATGGCGGCCAAGCTGGGATTCAGCATTGATCCCTTTGCGCGGGTTGATCAGTTATCGGTTGCCGAGCAGCAGCGCGTTGAGATTCTCAAGGTGCTGTTGGCCGGTGCTCGTATTCTGATTCTGGATGAACCTACTGCAGTACTCACCGATGCGGAAGCAGAGAACCTGCTGACCACGGTGACCAATTTTGCTCATCAGGAGGGCGCTGCCGTCATCCTGGTGACGCACAAAATGAATGACGTCATGCGCTACGCCGATCAAGTGACGGTGATGCGCAGCGGTCGCACGGTCGCCAGCCTCAAGCCGCAATCAGTGTCGGTTGGCGAGCTGGTCAAGCTCACCGTGGGCGATGCGCCAACGCCACCGCAGATCCCTGCCAGCCGCGCGGCCGGCGAGGTAAAGCTCGAGGTGAGCGATCTGCGCTCCAGTGATCCTGATTCTCCGGTATTGCGTGGCGTAAACCTGAGTCTGCGCGCCGGTGAGATCTATGGTATCGCCGGTGTCGGCGGTAACGGTCAGAGCGAGTTGGCCAACGCTCTCATGGGGTTACCGGAACCGGTCAGCGGCAGCATGGCGCTGGTTGGCGAGGGTGACCTGAGCGGGCTGAGCGCGGCCCGGCGGCGCGAACTCGGCATCGCCTGTATTCCCGCGGATCGCTACAGCGCGGCGCTGGCGGCGCCGTTATCGATCAGCGACAACTTCGCTATGGGCGAGATTCACAGTGGACGCTACGGCCCTTTCTGGTTCCTGCGTCGCGGCCGCATTGACGCCGATACCGCAGCCGCCGTCAGCGAATTTGATGTGCAGGGCGTACGCTCGCTGCAGCAGAAAGCCGCACTCTTGTCGGGCGGCAATGCGCAGAAGCTGGTGATCGCCCGCGAATTCAACCGGCAACCTCAATTGGTCATTGTGCATAGCCCCAGCCGTGGCCTGGATGTGCGCGCTACGTTGGCGGTGCATGAGCGGCTACGCAGTGCGCGTGATGCAGGTGCTGGGGTGTTGCTGATCAGCGAAGACCTCGATGAAGTAATGGCGCTGGCAGATCGCATTGGTGTGATGTCGGCGGGACGTATTATTGGCGAGTTTGCCCAACCGGCAGACCGCCAGGCGATAGGGCAGGCCATGGTGAACCATGTTTGATGCAACGAACTTTCAACCCTTGCTGGCACGGCGTTATACGCTGGAAGTCCGTCAGCAAATGGCCTGGTACTGGCAGGCTGTGGTCATCGCGCTGGCATTGGTAGTTGGTCTGCTGATATCGGCAGGGATTCTGGTAGCTGCCGGGGTTCCAGCTGGCGAGCTGCTCAACGAGTTTGTGATTCTTACCCTGTTTGATAGCCAGAGCCTGCGGGCGGTGCTGTTTCAGGCGGCGCCGCTGATCATGGTTGGGCTGGCAGGCTGCCTGGCGTTCCGCGCCCGGTTCTGGAACCTGGGGCTTGAAGGGCAGATGATCTGGGGCGCAATTGGCGCCACGGCCATCTCTTTATTCGAGATCGGACCGCCGTCGCTGCGCTTGCCGCTGATGATGGCGTCGGCACTGATTTGCGGCCTGTTGTGGGCGCTCGCGCCAGTGCTGTTGAAGCTGCACCTCAAGGTCAACGAAATTATCTCGACCCTGATGCTCAATTACATCGCCCTGAACTTCCTGCTGCACCTGGTCTACGGCAGCTGGAAAGACCCGCGTGACAACTTCCCCTATTCACCACAGTACCGCGCTTTTGAACGCTTGCCAGAGCTGTTCGACGGGCTGAGCCTGGCCGTGGTTCTGGCCTTGCTGGTGGCCCTCTTTGTACTCTGGTTTACCGGCGTATCGCGGGCAGGTTTGTATCTGCGCTTTGTCGATAACAGCCCCGGTGTGGCGCGCGCCGTGGGTGTGCCGGTCAGCCGAGTGATTCTGGGCACGGTATTGCTGTCAGGCGCCCTGGCTGGGCTTGCCGGATTCATGGTGACGGCGGGGCAAGAGGGCCGCTTAACTCATTCGTTCTACGCAGGTTATGGCTTCTCGGGCATCCTGATCGCCTTTCTGGCGCGCAACCAACCGATTGCGGCTACCGTTGTCGCGTTGCTGGTCGCCACCCTGTTTGTGGCCGGGCGTAGCTTGCAGGTGTTCTATCAGATTCCCTTCTCTATGGTGCAGTTGATACAGGCCATTCTGGTGATCTGTGTCGCGTCATCCGAGTTTTTCATTCGTCACCGTATTCGCCGTATACAGGGAGGGCAGGGCTGATGAATATGATTGCAAGCTGGATTGGCAATATCCCCGACTTCGCCGTGCCCTTCGCGCTGGCGGCATTGGGCTTGATCATTATCGAGCGCACAGGCGTCTTGGCGCTGGGCGCAGAGGGCTTGATGCTGGTGGGCGCCTTGTCAGGTATCGGTGCGTCGCTGATGACCAGTGGCTCTACCTTCTGGGCCTTGATCATCGCCATGATAGCGGCTGCGGTGGTCTCGCAGTTGTTCGCGCTCATGGTACTGGTCATGCGTATCAACCAGGTGATTGCCGGGCTGGCGCTGGTGTTTTTCTGTCAGGGGCTGACCGGGTTGCTGGGTACGCTGATGAACTGGACCAACAAACCGGTACCGGGCCTGCACGCACAGCCATTGTGGCCGCTGTCGGAGTTGCCGGTGGTAGGCAAGCTGTTTATCCAGAATCCGGTGGTCTATTTAACCCCCATCATCTTTCTGTTGGTCGTGCTGGTGCTGAATCGCACGGTGCTGGGTCTGCGCATGCGGGCGGTGGGTGAGAACCCGCAAGCAGCGGATGCCGCCGGTATTCCGGTGTTGGCTTACCGCTGCGCCGCGATTGCCGCTGGCTCGGCGCTGATCGGCCTGGCGGGTGCCTACATCTCGGTGTTAAGCACCAAAATGTGGATCGCCGATATGGTCGGTGGTCGCGGTTGGATCGCCGTGGCGCTGATTATCTTTGCGCGCTGGTCACCCTGGAAGGCATTAGCCGGTGCGGTGCTCTTTGGTTGTATTGAAGCCTTGATTCCTCAGATGGCGGCCTCGGGCATTCGTCTGCCGCAGTATTTCGTCTTTATGACCCCGTATGCGGTCACCCTTGGGGTGATGATCTGGGTGGCTATTGTCAGTCGTGATAACAGCAGCCAGCCGGGCGCCTTGGGCGAGCCCTTTATTCGCGAGGAGCGCCGCTGAGGCGGCATCCGCTACTTACTGAAAACAGGATATTTGCATGCAAGGTGTAGCTTTGATTACGGGCGCAACCTCCGGTTTCGGCGCTGCCAGTGCACGACAGTTGGCGTCGCAGGGCTGGCCACTGATTATTTGCGGCCGCCGTCAGGAACGGTTGGACAAGCTGGCCGCCGAGTTATCGCCCAGCACGCCGGTTCTGGCGTTACAAATGGACGTGCGAGACGCACTGGCGGTATCACGAGCCATCGACGAATTGCCGGCCGCTTTCGCGGATATTCAGCTGCTGGTCAACAATGCCGGTTTGGCGCTAGCGCCGGGCCCGGCTCAGCAGGCGGACTTGAGTGACTGGCATACCATGATCGATACCAATATTACTGGCTTGGTCAATGTTACTCACGCGGTGCTGCCGCGATTGATTGCCTGGGGGGCGGGGGCCAGTGTGATCAATATTGGTTCAACGGCATCCGGCAACCCTTATCCGGGCAGCCATGTTTACGGTGCCAGTAAAGCCTTCGTTCAGCAGTTTTCCTTTAACCTGCGCTGCGACCTGCAAGGTACCGGCGTGCGAGTGACAGACCTGTCGCCGGGCATTGCCGAAACCGAGTTCAGTCTGGTGCGCAACGCGGGTAACGAGAGCGCAGCCGATGCGGTCTACCGCGATACCGTGCCACTGTCAGCGGATGATGTAGCAGAGCAGGTGGCTTATATCGCCGCCTTACCAGCCCACATGAACATCAACCGTCTGGAAATCGTGCCGGTGCGACAAGCCTGGGGGCCTTACGCTATTCACCGCGACGCGGTTGAGCAAGAACAGACCGCATAAGGCATAAATAGCAGACATTAAAAAACCCGGATTAACCGGGTTTTTTCAATTTGGCTCCGCGACCAGGACTCGAACCTGGGACCCAATGATTAACAGTCATTTGCTCTACCAACTGAGCTATCGCGGATCGGACGCTGCGCACTTTATCAAAATAGTGATTAAAGTCAACGTCTTGAAGCCTTATTGTGATGCACTTTAGCGTTGTGATCAGCCCTTGAGCACGGCGGCCATGGCATTGGCTACCGCATCAATGTTGCTGGTATTCAACGCGGCGACGCAGATGCGCCCACTGCCCACGGCGTAGATGCCAAACTCATCAGCCAGGCGAGCAACCTGTTCTTTAGTCAGGCCCGAGTAGGAAAACATGCCGCGCTGATGTTGGATGAAGCTGACATCGGTCTGTACGCCAGCGGCTTGTAGCTTGGCGACCAAGGCGCTGCGCATGTCGCGAATGCGGTCGCGCATCTCTGCCAGCTCTTCTTCCCATAGCTGATATAGCTCAGGTGAATTAAGAACAGCTGCAACGACCTTGGCGCCATGGGTCGGCGGGTTGGAGTAGTTGGTGCGGATCACGCGCTTGAGTTGCGAAAGTACCGGTGCGGTCTCTGTCTGATCGGCGGTCACCAGTGTGAGTGCGCCCACGCGTTCGCCGTAGAGCGAGAACGACTTGGAGAAGGAGCTGGCAACCAGGAACGCCAGACCCGATTCAGCAAACAGGCGTACCGCAAACGCATCATCTTCCAGGTTTTCGCCAAAACCCTGATAGGCGATATCCAGGAACGGCACGTGCTTACGGCGAGAGACTACATCGATCACCTTGGCCCAGTCGGCCAGTCCCAGGTCTACCCCGGTAGGGTTGTGGCAGCAGGCATGCAGTACAACGACGGTACCTTCCGGTAGGGCTTCCAGGCCAGCCAGCATGCCGTCGAGGTCCAGGCCGTGGGTGGCTGGATCGTAGTAGGGGTAGTCGACTACCTCGTAGCCCGCTGCCTCAAACAGTGAGCGGTGGTTTTCCCAGCTTGGGTTGCTGATGGCAACCATGCGCTTGTTGGTCTGACGGTAGAGAAAATCGGCACCCAGCTTCAGCGCGCCAGTGCCGCCGAGGGATTGGGCGGTGATCAGGCGGCCGGACTCCAGTAGCGCAGCGTCACTACCAAACAGCAGCTTCTGCACAGCCAGATCGTAGGAAGCAAGGCCATCGATGGGCAGATAGGCTCGGGCAGCATGTTCGGCAACACGCGCTTCTTCGGCTTGCTGCACGGCGCGCAGTAGCGGCACCTTGCCATTCTCATTGCAGTAAACCCCGACCCCAAGATTGACCTTGTCAGCACGGGTATCAGCGCCAAAGGCTTCATTCAAACCAAGGATGGGATCACGCGGGGCCAGTTCAACCGGGGAAAACACACTCATGATATGGGCTAACTCGATACAGGTGAATGGAAGGTGTCGGGCTATGCCTTGCGCAGACTAGTGAAACGTGGCTGCGTTGCCAAGGCGGCGTTAAAAGTCGCCAAACAATGCGTATTTACACTACGTAAACTTTGCTTGTTCGGCAATTTTTGCCTGGTCTTGGCTGTCTCGCCAGTGCTTTTCAGCAGCAAGCGAGCGGCCGTTCATTATAGAGAAGTGATTGCAGAACTCCAATCGGGTTTCCAAGCGAGGTTGCGAGTTAATCGGCCTGTTAACGTTGCTGCAGGCGGACAGGGCGTCTTGTGCGTTATGATGGGGGTTTGTCGCAGAACCACGGAGTACGTCCGTCGATGACTGAATTCAATCTGCAAACCCGGTTCGAGCCAGCCGGTGATCAACCTACCGCTATCAAGCAGTTGGTGGAGGGGCTCGAGGCAGGGCTTTCACATCAAACGCTACTGGGGGTAACCGGTTCCGGCAAGACCTTCACCATTGCCAATGTTATCCAGCAGATGCAGCGCCCTACAATTATCATGGCGCCTAACAAGACCCTGGCAGCGCAGCTTTATGGTGAATTTCGCGAGTTCTTCCCGCACAACGCGGTTGAGTACTTCGTTTCCTACTACGACTACTACCAGCCTGAAGCCTATGTGCCTTCCTCAGATACCTTTATTGAGAAAGACGCCTCGGTTAATGATCATATCGAGCAGATGCGCTTGTCGGCCACCAAGGCTTTGTTGGAGCGTCCCGACGCCATCATAGTCGCGACCGTCTCGGCGATTTACGGTCTGGGCGATCCCAAATCCTACTTGCGCATGGTGTTGCATGTGGACCGTGGCGATCACCTGGATCAGCGTACCTTGCTGCGTCGGTTGGCCGAGTTGCAGTACACCCGTAACGACATGGAGTTGGCGCGCGCCAACTATCGGGTGCGGGGCGATGTGATTGATGTGTTTCCCGCTGAGTCGGATTTGGAGGCCATCCGCATTGAGCTGTTTGACGATATCGTGGAAACCATCAGTTTCTTTGATCCGTTGACAGGTGAGGTTTTACGTAAGGTTCCGCGCGTAACTGTCTATCCTAAAAGCCATTATGTGACGCCACGTGAGACATTGCTTGAAGCCGTAGAGAAGATCAAGGTCGAGCTGGCTGAGCGCCTTGAGGTGCTCAAGGCGGAGAATAAGCTGGTGGAAATGCAGCGCCTTGAGCAGCGCACGCGCTTTGATCTCGAGATGATCATGGAGCTTGGCTACTGCAACGGCATTGAAAACTACTCGCGCTATTTGTCGGGTAGAGAGCAGGGCGGCGCGCCGCCGACGCTGTTTGACTACTTGCCCGAGAACGCCTTGTTGATCATCGATGAGTCGCACGTGTCGGTGCCGCAGGTCGGCGCTATGTACAAAGGCGATCGCTCGCGCAAGGAAACCCTGGTCAATTATGGTTTTCGCCTGCCGTCGGCACTGGATAACCGTCCTATGCGTTTTGACGAGTGGGAGGCGATATCGCCGCAGGCCATCTTCGTGTCTGCTACGCCTGGGCCCTACGAGGCAGATCATGCGGGTCGCGTGGTCGAGCAGGTGGTGCGCCCCACGGGCCTGGTTGATCCAGTGATTGAGGTTCGGCCGGCAACCACTCAGGTCGACGACCTGCTGTCTGAGATCAGTCTGCGGGTAGAGCAGGGTGACCGGGTATTGGTTACGGTGCTGACCAAGCGCATGGCCGAGGATCTGACCGATTACATGGCTGATCACGGCGTCCGAGTACGTTACCTGCATTCCGATATCGATACGGTGGAGCGGGTAGAGATCATTCGCGACCTCAGGATTGGTACTTTTGATGTGTTGGTTGGCATTAACTTGTTGCGTGAAGGTCTTGATATGCCTGAGGTTTCTCTCGTGGCAATTCTGGATGCTGATAAAGAGGGCTTTTTGCGTTCTGAGCGCTCATTGATTCAGACCATCGGTCGCGCTGCGCGTAACCTGAACGGCAAGGCCATCCTTTATGCTGATCGCATGACGGGCTCAATGGAGCGAGCTATTGGCGAAACCGATCGCCGCCGCGAAAAGCAGATCGCCTTTAATAAGGAACATGGCATCACGCCCAGGGGTGTAACCAAGAGTGTTGCGGATATCCTTGAAGGTGCTGTGGTGCCCGGTAGTCGATCGAATCGTCGCAAAAAGCTGAAAGCGGCTGAAGACGCTGCCGACTACAAAGCCAGTGAGTTGCGCACGCCGGCGGAGATTGGCAAGCGGATCAAGCACCTGGAAGAGAAGATGTATCAATATGCCCGCGATCTAGAATTCGAGTCTGCAGGCCAATTGCGGGATGAGATTCAGCAGCTACGTGATCAGCTGGTCCGGTTGGGTTGAGCCAAACGGTTAGAAAGAGAAGTAGGCGGCTGAAGGGTTAAGTGCGGTAACTTGATTGTTTATTGTACAAAGTCGGGTTTAATCGTATTTTTCAGTCACTTATGCTTGACAGGGTTCCGGTTGCTGCGTAAAGTTCGCGGCCATTGCAGGCACGTAGCTCAGTTGGTTAGAGCACCACCTTGACATGGTGGGGGTCGTTGGTTCGAATCCAATCGTGCCTACCAAATTTAAACCCGGTCCTTGTGACCGGGTTTTTTGTTTTTACGCCGTTTGGAGCGCTTCTGCAGTAGCCTGATGAGGGCTGCCGACGATCGTGAGTCGGTACGAACTGTAGCGAGCAGTCCGAATGGATTTTTCATCATGTGGCCTTGCGTAGGGGTCACCACTGAGCAGGAGCGACACATGCCCATTATTACCCTCCCTGACGGCAGTCAGCGTCCCTTTGATCACTCTGTTTCCGTTGCTGATGTAGCCCAATCTATTGGTGCTGGTCTGGCCAAAGCCACCATTGCCGGCAAAGTTGACGGCAGACTGGTTGATGCTTGTGATCTGATCGAGCAAGACGCAACGTTGCAGATCATTACCGCAAAGGATGAAGAGGGGTTGGAAATAATCCGCCACTCCTGCGCGCACCTGATCGGTCATGCCGTCAAGCAGCTGTACCCGACCGCCAAGATGGTGATTGGTCCGGTAATCGATGAAGGCTTCTATTACGACATTGCCTACGAGCGTCCCTTTACGCCCGAAGACATGGCGGCCATTGAAGCGCGCATGCGCGAACTGATCGCGACTGATTACGACGTAATCAAGAAAGTGACTCCACGTGACGATGTGATCAAGGTGTTCGCAGAGCGTGGCGAAGAGTACAAGCTGCGGCTGGTCGAAGACATGCCCGATGAAAAAGCCATGGGCCTGTACTACCACGAAGAATATGTCGACATGTGCCGTGGTCCGCACGTGCCGAACACTCGTTTCCTGAAGGCGTTCAAGCTGACGCGTATTTCCGGCGCCTACTGGCGCGGCGATGCCAAGAACGAGCAGTTGCAGCGCATCTATGGCACTGCCTGGGCAGATAAGAAACAACTGGCTGCTTATATTCAGCGCATGGAAGAGGCCGAGAAGCGTGACCATCGCAAGATCGGTAAGCGTCTTGATCTGTTTCACATGCAGGAAGAAGCGCCGGGCATGGTGTTCTGGCACCCACACGGCTGGTCTGTCTATCAGGTGCTTGAGCAATACATGCGCCAGGTTCAGCGCGATGGCGGCTATAAAGAGATCAAGACACCACAGGTAGTCGACCGCGTGTTGTGGGAGCGCTCAGGTCACTGGGAGCACTATTCCGAAGCGATGTTTACCACGCATTCGGAAAGCCGCGACTACGCCATCAAGCCAATGAACTGCCCCTGTCATATTCAGGTGTTCAACCAGGGCTTGAAGAGCTACCGCGAATTGCCGCTGCGCCTTGCGGAATTTGGCTCTTGTCACCGTAATGAGCCTTCCGGTTCGCTTCACGGTTTGATGCGTGTACGTGGGTTTACCCAGGATGACGCGCACATCTTCTGTACCGATGAGCAGGTCAAGAAGGAAGCGGCTGAGTTTATTGCGCTTACTTTGCAGGTTTATAAGGACTTCGGCTTCGATGATGTCGAGCTGAAGCTGTCCACTCGTCCGGAAAGTCGCGTTGGCGACGACGCACTCTGGGATCAGGCCGAGCAGGGGCTCGAAGCCGCTCTTAATGAGGCTGGCCTGGATTGGGAGCTGCAGCCGGGCGAGGGCGCCTTTTATGGACCGAAGATCGAATTCTCCCTGCGCGACTGCATTGGCCGGGTATGGCAATGTGGCACTCTGCAGTTGGACTTTATGCTGCCGGGCCGCCTTGGCGCGCAGTACGTAGCAGAAGACGGCGCACGCAAAACGCCGGTCATGCTGCACCGCGCAATTTTAGGATCATTTGAACGATTCATCGGAATTCTGATCGAACATTACGCCGGCGACTTCCCGGCTTGGTTGGCGCCTACCCAGGCGGCAGTCCTCAATATCACCGATAATCAGGCGGAATATTGTGCAAAAGTAGAGAAAACCCTAAATGAAATGGGTTATCGCGCTGTTGCGGACTTGAGAAACGAGAAGATCGGCTTTAAAATCCGTGAGCATACTTTGCAAAAGACCCCCTATCTCCTGGTAATTGGTGATAGAGAAGTTGAATCGCACACAGTGGCCGTGCGTACGCGGGAGGGTAAAGATCTGGGTTCAATGACTGTAACCGAGTTTTCTGAATTCCTGTCCCGCTCAGTATCATTAAGAGGCCGCCCGAATTCGGAGTTATAACGATTAAACGCGAGATGAGACAAGACAAAAGAGCCGCACAACGCCCGCCGATCAATGAAAATATCACGGCGCGCGAAGTGCGCCTGATTGGCGCCGATGGTGAACAAATCGGTATCGTGTCCATTCAGGAAGCATTGGCTAACGCTGAGGAGGCCAAGCTAGACCTGGTTGAAATCTCCCCTGATGCAGAGCCGCCGGTATGTCGCGTTATGGACTACGGCAAGAGTATCTTCGAAAAGAAGAAACAGCAGGCTGCTGCTCGGAAGAATCAAAAACAGATTCAAGTTAAAGAAATCAAGTTTCGTCCAGGGACGGAAGATGGAGACTATAAGGTCAAGCTTCGCAACCTTATTCGTTTCTTGTCTGACGGGGACAAGGCCAAGGTATCCTTGCGATTCCGTGGCCGCGAGATGGCACATCAGGAGCTGGGGATGGAGTTGTTGAAACGGGTCGAAGCTGACCTGCTTGAATACGGCACTGTCGAACAGCACCCGAAAATGGAAGGTCGTCAGCTGATGATGGTCCTCGCCCCCAAAAAGAAAAAGTAATCTCCAGGGCAACGCCAGGCCTTGCGATTATCTGATGCACTTCACTGTGGAGTAACTGAACATGGCAAAGATGAAAACCAAAAGCGCAGCAGCCAAGCGCTTCAAGAAAACCGGGAACGGCATTAAGCACAAGCATGCTTTCAAGAGCCACATCCTGACCAAGATGAGCACTAAGCGTAAGCGTCAACTGCGTGGCACTCAGCAGCTTAATGCTGCCGATGTCCAGAAAGTCGAACGCATGTTGCGTCTCCGTTAAGTCTAAGGTCGAGGATATAAAGAATGGCTCGTGTTAAGCGTGGTGTAATGGCGCGTAAGCGTCACAAGAAAGTTCTCAAACTGGCTAAAGGCTACTACGGTGCGCGTTCACGCGTATTCCGCGTTGCCAAACAGGCCGTTATCAAAGCTGGTCAGTATGCGTATCGTGACCGCAAGCAGCGTAAGCGTCAGTTCCGCGCGCTGTGGATTGCTCGTATCAACGCTGGCGCTCGTCAGAACGGCATGTCTTACAGCCGTCTGATTGCTGGCTTGAAAAAGTCGTCCATCGAGATCGATCGCAAGGTTCTGGCTGATCTGGCTGTGAACGAAAAAGCGGCGTTTACCGCGATTGTCGAAAAAGCAAAGGCTAGCCTGGCTTAAGCCCTCGTTACGACAATCACCGCGCTGCAAGGCGTGGTTGGCAACGTCAATGATAGGGGAAGAGCCTCAACGCTCTTTCCCTATTTTTGTTTCTGGAGTTTGTAAATGGAAAACCTTGACGCCCTGGTCTCCCAAGCCCTTGACGCTATCGAGCAGGCAGCTGATGTCAATGCGCTGGAGCAGATCCGCGTGCAGTACCTAGGCAAGAAGGGCGAGCTGACTCAGGTGATGAAAACCCTGGGCAATATCCCGGCCGAAGATCGACCCAAAGTAGGCGCCATGGTCAATGAAGCCAAAGAGCGCGTATCCAGTGTGCTTAATGCACGCAAGAACGAGATGGAAGCGTCAGCGCTGAACGCCAAGTTGGCTGCTGAGCGTGTTGATGTGACGCTGCCTGGTCGCGGCCAGCTAAGCGGTGGCCTGCATCCGGTCACGCGCACCATGGAGCGCATAGAACAGATTTTTGCCCACGTCGGTTATACCGTCGAGGAAGGTCCTGAAGTAGAGGACGACTACCATAACTTTGAAGCGCTCAACATTCCCGGCCACCACCCGGCGCGGGCAATGCATGACACCTTCTATTTTAATGCCAATACCCTGTTGCGGACTCATACTTCACCGGTTCAGGTGCGCACCATGGAGGCCACGCAGCCGCCGATTCGGATCATTTGTCCGGGTCGTGTCTACCGCTGTGATTCTGATCAGACTCACTCCCCAATGTTTCATCAGGTTGAAGGCTTGCTGATTGACGAGGGTGTGAGCTTTGCCGATCTGAAGGGGACCATCGAGCAGTTCCTGCGCGAATTCTTCGAGGCAGATCTGGAAGTGCGTTTCCGTCCTTCGTTCTTTCCCTTCACCGAGCCTTCTGCCGAAGTGGATATCCGCCGCACCGTAGTCAAGAACGGTGAAGAGAAGGCCGATTGGCTTGAAGTACTGGGTTGCGGCATGGTGCATCCCGATGTGTTGCGTATGTCGGGCATCGACCCGGAAAAATACCAGGGGTTTGCTTTTGGTATGGGCGTAGAGCGCCTGACCATGCTGCGTTACGGCGTGGGCGATTTGCGCATTTTCTTCGATAACGATCTGCGTTTTCTTGAGCAGTTTCGCTGAGCGCCGCACCCGCAACCCTTTTGAAAGCAGGAATCAATAATGAAATTCAGTGAACAGTGGCTGCGCACCTGGGTTAACCCCGCCGTCTCCCGTGACGAGCTGGTAGCGCGCCTGTCCATGACCGGACTCGAAGTAGACAGCGTCACCCCAGCCGCTGGCGCGTTCAGCGGCGTGGTAGTTGGTGAGATTGTCAGTGCCGAGCAACACCCGGATGCCGACAAATTGCGTGTTTGCCAAGTTAGTAACGGCAGCGAGCAGTTCCAGGTAGTCTGTGGTGCCCCGAACGCGCGCGTGGGTATCAAAATACCCTTCGCCATGGTCGGTGCCGTCCTGGGCGATGACTTCAAGATCAAGAAAGCCAAGCTGCGTGGCGTCGAATCCTTCGGCATGCTGTGTTCTGCTGCCGAACTGAAGCTGTCCGAAGATCACGACGGTCTGTACGAACTGCCGTCAGACGCGCCTGCTGGTCAGGATGTGCGTGAATACCTCGGGCTGGACGATGCGATCATTGAGGTCGATCTGACGCCAAACCGTGGTGACTGCCTGTCGATTGCCGGCCTGGCCCGGGAAGTGGGTGCTAACTATGGCGCTGCAGTGACACGCGTGCAGGTTGACGCTGTCGCCGCAACGCACGATGACGTGCGCCCGGTCGAGCTGTTGGCGCCGCAGGCCTGCCCACGCTACCTGGGTCGCGTGATCCGCAATGTCGACCTGTCCCGACCGACTCCGCTGTGGATGGTCGAGCGTCTGCGTCGCAGCGATATTCGCAGTATCGACGCCGTGGTGGATATCACCAACTATGTCATGCTTGAGCTGGGTCAGCCGCTGCATGCCTTCGATCTCGCCGAGATCAAGGGCGGCATTCGCGTGCGATTGGCCGAAGAGGGCGAGAAGCTGGTGCTGCTCGATGGCCAGGAAATCACCCTGCGCGCTGATACCCTGGTAATCGCTGACCACGAACGTCCTCTGGCTATGGCCGGTATCATGGGCGGCGAACACAGTGGCGTAAGCACAGGTACACAGGATCTGTTTCTGGAAAGTGCCTTCTTCGACACTATTGCCATTGCTGGTAAAGCGCGTGGCTACAGCCTGCATACCGACTCTTCGCACCGCTTCGAGCGCGGCGTGGATTGGCAGCTGCAGCGCGAGGCCATGGAGCGTGCTACTGCGCTTATTCTCCAGATCGTTGGCGGTGAGCCGGGCCAGGTGATTGAGGCGGTAGAGCAGGGCGAGCTGCCGACACTGAAGCAGATCATCCTGCGCGGCGAGCGCATCAATCAGATGCTCGGCATGCAAATGAGCCACACTGATGTAGTTGGCTATTTGACAGGCCTGGGCCTGACTGTTACCGCACAAGGTGAAGGTCAATGGCAGGTAGATGTGCCTAGTCACCGCTTTGATATCAGCATCGAAGTGGACCTGATCGAAGAGTTGGCGCGCTTGTATGGCTATAACCGCCTACCGGCAACTGCACCTACCGCAGCACTCAACCTGACGGCCAAGCCAGAAACCCTTGGCGAACTGCCAACGCTGCGCCGTCTGCTGGTTGCCCGTGGTTACCACGAAGCCATTACTTACAGCTTCATCGAGCCGGGCCTGAGCAAGCAGTTTGAGCCGGAAATCGAACCCTTGGCGCTGGCCAATCCGATCTCTACCGATATGGCGGTTATGCGTCCGTCGCTGTGGCCGGGCTTGAGCAAAGCGCTGCAATATAACCAGAACCGCCAGCAAGGTCGCGTTCGCTTGTTTGAAAGCGGTTTGCGCTTTGTGCCACAAGCCGATGGTGAGTTGCTGCAAGAGCGCATGCTATCTGGTATCGCCTGCGCCACACGCTTGCCGGAAGGCTGGGCCAATGGTGCTGATAAGCTCGACTTCTTTGATGTTAAAGCTGATGTTGAAGCAATCCTGGGCAATGGTGGGGCAGCAGACGCCTACACCTTTATTCCCGTCGAGCATCCGGCCTTGCATCCTGGCCAGAGCGCCAGTATCCAGCGCAATGGTGAACAAGTTGGCTTGTTGGGTGCGCTGCATCCCAAGCTGGCCGCTGATCTTGATCTGAATGGGCCGGTTTTTGTGTTCGAGTTGGCATTGGCAAAGATTTGCCAAGGCAAATTGCCGCGATTCAGCGAATTGTCGCGCTTCCCTGAGGTCAGAAGAGACATAGCGCTAGTAGTAGACCGCACTGTGCTGGCCGAAGATTTGTTGTCTTGTATTCGACGCGAAGCGGGCGAGCACTTGAAAAACCTCAGGTTGTTTGATGTTTATGAGGGCAAAGGTATTGATCCGCATAGAAAAAGCATGGCTATCGGCTTGACCTTGCAGAATTCCTCGCGCACTCTAACGGATGAAGAGGTGAATGCTGTCATGGACAGAGTGCTGCAGTCCTTGGAGCAAGGGTTCAATGCCACACTAAGGAAATAGCCTATGGGGGCTCTGACGAAAGCGGAAATGGCTGAGCGGCTCTATGAAGAGCTAGGGTTTAATAAGCGCGAAGCCAAAGAGCTGGTTGAATTGTTTTTCGAAGAAATTCGTAATGCATTGGAGACCAATGAGCAGGTCAAATTGTCCGGATTTGGCAATTTTGATCTGCGTGACAAACGTCAGCGTCCCGGACGCAATCCCAAGACGGGTGAAGAGATCCCTATTACCGCCAGGCGGGTAGTGACTTTTCGCCCGGGACAAAAACTCAAGGCAAGAGTAGAAGCCTATGCTGGAACCCAGCCATAACGACGAACTGCCGGCGATTCCCGGCAAACGCTATTTCACCATTGGTGAAGTCAGCGAGCTTTGTGCAGTAAAACCTCATGTTCTGCGTTATTGGGAGCAGGAATTTCCGCAACTTTCACCGGTGAAGCGTCGTGGGAATCGTCGTTATTATCAGCGTCAGGATGTGCTGATGATTCGTCAGATCCGCGGGTTGCTTTACGATCAAGGCTTTACCATCGGCGGTGCGCGTCAGCGTTTATCCGGTGATGAAGCGAAGGACGATGTAACTCAGTACAAGCAGCTGATCCGTCAGACTATTGCCGAGTTGGAAGAAGTTCTGAGTGTGTTGCGCGTGCGCTGATATCGAAAAAAAACTTTCGCATTTCAGATAGTTAATGTATCATGCGACCCGCTTCGACAGACAAATCGAAGCATCGTCGGGGCGTAGCGCAGCCTGGTAGCGCACTTGCATGGGGTGCAAGGGGTCGAGTGTTCGAATCACTCCGTCCCGACCAAATTCAATAGAAGGATCAAGCACTTAGCGGCCTGATCCTTTTTTTGTGTCTGGAGTACGCAAAATGCGCGTAAATCTAACGGGTTTTGTCGGCGAAAGGCATATCGGAGGCCGAACCAGCCCGCAAAAAAATGCTTCGTTGGCGGTGTTCTCCGTGACGACTGCGGCTCATGTCTGAGAGCTAAAGAAATTTTGCGTGTGTGGATGGAGGTGAAGCCGATTGCTTTCCTCTAAGTATTCAAGCGTACCTCCTCGTTACTCGCTTGGGGCTTTAAATTCCGATAAGTGCCAGTTGGTTCATTCCCGTCTTTAGCTATTTATTTTATCGTCCATGTTTGAGTACTGAAATAATAGACGCCTAAATTCGGGTGTGCAGTGCTGGTTCCACGGTTGGATAACGTCTCCGGTCTTCATTAGGTTGGCTTTGGTGCGTTAGCCTGCTAGAGGGTGACGTCTGCTAAACGCGCCGAAAGTTGTGATGACAGCATTGGCGCCATTGATGGGCGTCTCACACTTAGCTTGAGATCTTGATTGATTACAGTCTGCTTCCGATGGGGGTAAAGATTGTTGAAAAAAATCAATATAAATCGACTTGGTTCACCGTAGTTGGCGATGAAAAGGAGTAATCTCGCACCAGTATTTTACGCAAGTAATCAAGGCGCATTATGCTCAATTAGGCGGTTCCGGTCGGCATCGTGCGAGGCTTCTATTGAGCCACTAATATCTCGTCTGCGACGTGCGTTAGCGTTAACAATTTGTCAGGAAGGTAGGCATGCTTTTAGTCCTTGAGGGACATTCTAGCCAGCGTGACGTGATCGCTGGCGCGCGAGATGCGCTACCGCCGTCAGTTCAGATTTTCGCCTCTCACCGTGAGCAACGCCCAGAGATTACAGGGCTTGCTGATGTTGCTTGGACTGAGCCAAGTGACAATACGGTGAGAGTAGATTGGGTGATCGACAAGGCCCTAAGTAACAGCATTGAAGTAGTATTAGCGGGTAAATTTGGACAACTTTATGAAGCCCATCGTGGGCGATTTGAAGCGAATGGCATCAGGCTGGTGACTGGCTGCATTTCCTTGGAAGGGCTTCAGATTGTCGAAGACAAAGGACGGTTTACTGCCGCCGCGCTGGCTGGTGGCTTGAATTGTATTCCCGGCGTCCCTGTCACGAGCTCCGAGCAGTTGGTGGCTGTCTACCATGATCTGGTGTTGCAGGGGCCGGTTTGCGTCAAGCCAGTGGCAGGGGTTTATGGGCAGGGTTTTTGGAGGCTCAGTGAAAACACTGATCCGTTTCGTTGTTTTGCGAATGCCAGCGCATGTGAAGCAAACTTGCGAGTATTCGCGGATACCTATGCGCAGGCAAAAACCCCAACGCCTCTTTTGCTAATGCCGTACCTGTCTGGCAGCGAGTGTTCGATTGATATGGTATGCGAAGCGGGTGATGTCATCGCCTATGTTGGTCGGCGTAAGCAAGGCTATTACCAAACTTTCGAGCGTGAAGGGCGCGCTGTAGATCTTGCGATTCGGGCGGCCACGCATTTCAAGTGCGATGGTTTGGTGAACGTTCAAACTCGCGATGACGGCGAAGGCATTCCGCACCTGCTTGAAATCAATCCGCGTTATTCCGGTGGTATCGGTTACACCAGAGAAGTGGGGGTGAATTTGCCTGGCATCTTTGCCAGCCGCAGGCTGAGTCTCCCAGAACCTATTTCGCAATGGAAAATGGGCGTTCGTGTTAAACCTATTAATGTGGCGATTTCTCTCGACGGTAGGTGTTAGCCGTGTTACCCATGGAGCTATTGTCGTTGATTTTAATGTGGAGATTACAAGGATGATTTTTCTCTCACCTGGTGCAAACGCCAGTATCGGTGATGATGACTTCAGTTGGAGTATGGAGACTGACCGCGGAGCGCTTTTAGGTGATTACGCGGGCCTTGCGCTTTTGCCTGTTGATGGCAAGCGCATCCCCTGCGGCAGTCCCGTAATGTTTCAGTCACCACAGCCGTGGATGGAGTGGAGCGGCGGCCCTGAAAAGGCTTGCTGTAAAGTAACTTTTGGCAGTCTCCCTCAAGGCTGTGAGAAGGTGCTGATCGTAGCGTACGTATATGCGGCGGCAGGGCCGATTAGCGAACTCGGTTCTGTGCGTTTGATCGTGAACGATCATATTGAGCACAAACATAGTCTGGCTGGCTTTGGTGAGGCAGCAGTGGTCTTGGGTGAGTTCTACATCCGAAACTCAGAATGGAAGTTTAGGGCGCTAGCTGAAGGCTCAGCGTATGGACTTTCTGCCCTTGGTCGGCGCTTGGGCCGTGATATTGATGATAGCCATCCTAATCGTGGCACGTCGCGGACGGAGAGCTCAAGATCAGAGACAGCTACCGGGACTGGCTTCGCCGTCAGCCCGACGCACATAATGACATGCGCCCACGTCATCGAGGGCATGAGCTGCGTATCGATCGCGTCTTTCGAGGGAAGATACCGCGCGGAACCGGTGGTTGTAGACGAACGAAACGACATTGCGCTGTTGCGGATTGATGGCGCCAAGCCACTCGTTCCTGTTACGTTTCGTGAAGGAAGAGGGTGCGAGCTGGGAGAGACAGTAGTCGCTCTCGGTTACCCGTTGTCTGGTTTGGCTGGGCGCGGGCTGCATGTTACTCAAGGCGGGATTTCCGCGCTCTTTGGCATTCGTGACGACGCCAGTCTGCTTCAGTTCACGGCAGCGATCCAACCTGGCTCCAGTGGCAGCCCCTTGTTTGATGGCTCGGGATTGGTTGTGGGGCTTGTCAAATCTTCCATGGCAGATGCGCAGAGTATGAACTTCGCCGTAAAGTCCCCGCTGATACTGGCGTTTTTGGACGCATCGAGCATCAACGCGCAGCGGGGGGGTAGCAGTCAGCAACGAACCACTACTGAAATAGCCAAGGATGCACAAGCGTCTCTGTGGCGTATTGAGGCGAGTGCTGTTTAACACACCTCGCTGACGTAAAAGCTATATAGGCTACTTAGGCCTCCCGCTTCAGAAAATAGGCATACAGGTACATGTTCAACAATACCGCTTCAGATGTTCAGCGACTGCAAGCAGATCTTATGCGTGGCCGGCTTGAGGTCAACATTGATAAAGCAAGCGTCGAGCCCGAGGCCCTATTCGGCTTTGCTGAGCGTCGTAATCCAAAGCGTGCTTTTCTCTTTGTTTCAAAGGTGCTTGGCCGTCACATTCCGGCACGACCCTCGGCTATGTCAGGCAGCTTTGAAAAACTTGCCTCACTTATCCCTGAGGATTTGCCGGGCCCCATTCTTGTCATGGGTATGGCTGAGACGGCGGTTGGTCTAGGCGCTGGTGTGCACCGGGCATTGAGTAGCCGCCGGCCAGACTCTGTTTATATTGTTAGTACCCGTCATCCTCTTGGCACAGAAATTTTCGCTCGGTTTGAGGAAGAACACAGTCACGCCAGCGCGCACCTGATCCATCTCCCGGTAGATGCAGATACACGCGAAATGATGCTCAATGCCCGTTCGTTAGTGTTGGTGGATGACGAAGCGTCTACCGGAAAAACGTTTATCAACTTATATGACTCATTGGTTAATGCGGGACTGAAATCCATTGAGCGTGTCGTTACTGCAACACTAACCGATTGGTCCGCGGGTGCGGTCACCAGAAGTGTGGGCTCTACTGCAGCACAAGTTTCGCTACTCAGTGGCTCATACGAGTTTCATGATAAACAGGACGCTCCGCTACCAGAGATGCCAAAAGTGGGCGCTGTTGCGGCCGGCGATTGGCCAATCAACGCTGACCTCGATTGGGGGCGGCTTGGTACCCGAGGAGTAGAAGATACCTTGGGTCTGGACGTGCTAGTTCATCCCGGTGAGCGTGTGCTAGTCGTGGGCAACGGCGAGTTTGTCTGGCGGCCATTTCTGTTGGCTGAGCGTTTAGAACGTCTCGGTGCGGACGTCCATTTTAGCTCCACTACTCGCTCACCTATCGCTTTGGGACATGCTGTAAAGCATGCTATTTCTTTCTCAGATAGTTATGGCTTGGGTATGCCCAACTTTCTTTATAACGTCGCCCCAGGCCAGTTTGATCGTGTTCTAATCTGCAGCGAGACGCCTATCATGGCAGTGGATAAGACGCTCATTCAAACGCTCAGTGCAGAGGTGATCGTTGATGCTTTCTAAGCGTCCTTTGGCTTTCGTTGATCTCGACGATACGCTTTTTCAAACAGCCCGCAAAATGCCTGATGGAACGCCGCGTTTCCCTGCCACTTTAGATCAGGAGGGGCGACCCAACGGCTATATGTCGCCCATTCAAAAAGCGCTTGTCGAATGGCTTTTTGCAACCGCGGATGTGGTACCCGTTACGGCACGTAGCGTTGAGGCCTATAAACGCGTTCAGTTGCCATTTGCGCTAGGAGCAGTCTGCTCCCATGGTGGTGTCATTCTCGAGCCGGATGGGAGTTCGGACGCCGCTTGGCACTCTTTGATGGCCAGCGCTTTAGCCCGTTATCAGACCCGCCTAGCGGACCTCAGTGAAACGACACTTACGGTGGGTTCCGATCTCGGGTTCTCGCTGCGCGGCTGGGTTGTTGAAGAGGCCGGACTGCAGAATTATGTAGTGACTAAACACAATGGCAACGACGACAGCGTGCTTGTTAAAGTACTGGACGTTATTCAGGCGCGGGGTCTGCTCGACGGTATGTATGTTCACCGGAACGGTAATAATCTTGCCTTCATCCCTGTGGGGCTGGAGAAGCGAATTGCTGTGCAGGAATGGGTGCGCCGCGACCGCGCAATGAATGGCGAGCGCCTCGTCCTCGGTTTCGGAGACAGTATTTCAGACTTGGGATTCATGACTGACTGTGATTTCTGGGCCACGCCCGGCAAAAGCCAGCTAGCAAGGGCCGCGAGGAGTGTTATTGGTGGGTAGTGCTATTAGCGTGATGAAGACCGTAGGGAGTGGAAGTTACGATAAGCAGGATGTTCACTTTTTGCTGCGCAAAGTCGATATTGAGCCGACTGAGGTACTTGAAAAAGAGCGCTTGATTCAGAGTAAGCAGCGTCATTATTCAGAGATGATCAGTCAAGAGAACGCTCCCAGTCGTGTGCACAAGGAGCTATACGAGCGAGCGATGCTACAGAACGGCGAGCGTATGGCCCAGGACGTACAGGCCTTGGCGCTCGCGTTGGCCACTGAATTTACGGGAAGGTCGGTAGTGCTTGTCTCGTTTGTCCGAGCCGGATTGCCGCTTGGCGTTTTACTGCGTAGAGCGCTTGTAGGCTTTGGCTGCGAGGCCTACCACTACGGTATTAGCATCATTCGTGACCGCGGAATCGACAGCGATGCCTTGGAGGCGGTGATTCAGGACCATGGTGCAGAAAGCATTGTTTTCGTCGATGGCTGGACTGGCAAAGGCGCGATCTCAGCGGAGATCAAACGGAGTCTTCAGGGCGACTCACGGTTTCCTGCGGACCCGCGTCTTGTCGTACTTGCTGATCCTTGTGGGAGAGCGTGGCTCTCAGCGTCTGCAGACGACTGGGTTATTCCATCAGGTATTCTCGGGGCGACGGTGTCGGGTCTGGTCTCTCGCTCTATCTGGCCTTCCAGCGGAGGACTACACGGCTGTATCGTCTATGATCACTTGCAAGCGCATGACGTCACTCGGGCGTTTGTTGACAAAATTGATTGCTTGCGTCTGACAGTTCGCGGGATCGAACCGGCAACACCCTGGTCAAACACGCAGCGTGAGATGCTACAAGAGGCCTCTCGTCAGGTTATTCACCACATTGCCGAGCGATTTAGTATATCTAATCTTAACCGATTGAAACCAGGTATTGCCGAAGCTACCCGTGCAGTATTGAGACGCGTTCCTGATCATGTTTTAGTAGGCGACAAGAGCGATGCCGACGTGCAGCTACTGATACATCTGGCGGAGAAAGCAGGCGTGCAGGTGGAGGAGTGGGGCGGCTCCTTAGGGCCTTACCGGGCCATGACCGTAATTAGGAGTGTCAGCTAGATGAGTTTGTGCTCGCCATACGCACTTGGCGCCACCCTATATATGCCTGCAACCCGGCCTGATATCTTGGATGTTGTATCGGGCGATAGGCTGCCGGAGTTGCGTTCGCTTGTTGTTTGTTTGGAGGACGCCGTCTCGCCAAATGACGTTCAGTTCGCCTTGTCCAACCTGGAGCGGCTGCTCAAAAATATGCATGCACAAGGCGGTCGGTCTGTGCAGAGGCCGATGCTATTTGTCAGGCCCAGAGATTCAAAAATGGCGGCTATTTTGAACGACTGGCCACTGATTGGCTTGGTGGATGGATTTGTGGTCCCCAAACTGACTTTGCGCAACCTCTCAGCCTGGGAGTCTGCGGTGACTAACCCCAGCATCGTTTTAATGCCTACATTGGAAACCCACGACGTGTTCCAACCAGCGGCCATGGCAGAGCTTGCCCAAGCACTCAGGGGTGAGTTTGATCAGCGTATTATTGCGCTGCGCATAGGCGGCAACGACCTTATGGGCTGCCTCGGTTTACGTCGCAGTCGGACAAAGACGCTTTACAGCGGCCCTATGAGCTATGTTATTTCGATGCTCGCCGGTGTTATGGGTGCGGCAGGGTTCTCTCTTACCGCGCCTGTTTTCGAGCAACTTTCAAGTCCCGCCCTATTAGACGAGGAGCTCGAGCTTGATATTGCCCACGGGCTAGTTGGTAAAACGGCTATACACCCTTCACAGATCGCGGCAATTCATAGTGCACTAGCAGTGCGCATAGATGACCTCAACAGTGCCAGGTGCATAGTTGAAGAGTCTGCGCCAGCTGTTTTCAAGTTTAACGACGCCATGTGCGAACCTGCTACTCATTACAAATGGGCTCAAAACATACTGGAACGGGCTAAGTGGTATGGCGTTCGCCAGGAGGCGACCGAGACTGGTCTGGGCTTGGCTGAACTAATGCACTAACTAGCTCGTCCTAGTTTTTGCAATGAGCTTTATTCGTTGCTAACTGTATGGTGGCGCGGGAAGTGGGCGATAAGATCAGGTTCGACTGCACCTATGTTAGGTGAAGTCGATATTAGGTACCGAGGCGAGCGCCAGAAGGCGACCCTCGTGCAGTGAACGAAGTTAATTTAATTGACAAGGAGTGTAAAAATGGCGCTTTCACTAGCTAAAAACCAAACTATTTCACTTGAGAAGACCACCGGGAACGGGCTGACCAAGATTCGCATGGGGCTAGGTTGGGATCCCGCCCAGAAGCCGAAACCCTCGGGCGGCTTTTTCAGCCGGCTACTCGGCGGCGGGGCAGACAGCGATGATATCGACCTGGACGCATCATGCATCATGATGGATGGCAACAAGTCAGCAATCGACGTTGTTATGTTCTCACAGCTTAAATCGAAAGACGGGTCAATCACACACTCTGGTGACAACCTGACCGGCGAGGGAGACGGTGATGACGAAACTATTTTTGTCGATCTTTTGAAACTGCCGTCAGCAGTAAAGTACCTCGTCTTTACGGTCAATTCGTTCCGCGGTCAAACGTTTAATGAAGTGGAAAATGCGTACTGTCGCATTGTAGACGAGCAAGCAGGTTCAGAAATTGCTCGCCTCACGCTGTCTGAAAAAGGGAACCACACAGGCGTAATTATGGCCTACCTAACGCGCACAGCTGATGGCTGGGACATGACCGCAGTTGGCCGAGAAACCAATGGTCGCACTGCCCGTGACCTAGCTAGCGAGGCTGCAGGAGTATTAGGCTGATGACCACCTTAACTCCAGGGGCCAACGCCCCTGTCGACAATGCAACGGTCTCGGTAACCGTTACCTATACGCCAGACTCCGGTCAGGACATTGACCTCTCCGCCTTTCTGCTTGGTAGCTCTGGGAAAGTTCGCGGCGATGAAGATATGTGCTTCTATGGCCAAAAAACGATTGGCGACGGCATGGTGCAGATGACCGAGGTGAGTGCGGGTCGCGCGGTTTTCTCGTTGGACCTCGCTCGCCTTGATGCTGCGGTGGAAAAAGTCGCGCTAACCGCAACAATATATGAGAACAGGTCCACGTTCGCTTCTGTGTCACAGCTGTCAGTTAGCGTCACTGGTGGTATTGAAGCCGCGATTCCTACAGCAGGTATGCAGGAATCAGCGCTAATTCTTGGTGAGTTCTATCGTCGCCAAGGTACCTGGAAGTTTCGCTGCGTAGCTCAGGGGTTTGCGGGAGGGCTAGAACCGTTGGCCAAGCACTTCGGCGTGGAAGTTGCTTCTGCGCCGGCGTCTAGTCCAAAACCGCAGCCTGCCTCTGCCGGATCACCAGCTGCTGCGCCCGCTCCAGCGCCTGCCCCAACTCCGTCTAGTGTTAACTTGAGCAAGATTACACTAGATAAATCACGTTCAAGTATCAGTCTTGAGAAGAAGGCTGGGGGCCAGTACGGCAAGATTCGAATCAATCTGAACTGGAACCAGCAGCAGAAGTCCGGTGGGTTTCTGGGCTTTGGTAAGAAGTCGTCAGTGGACCTTGATTTGGGCTGTTTGTTTGAGATGCAGGATGGTCGTAAAGGCGTAGTTCAGGCGCTTGGCAGAGGCTTCGGCTCATACGATCAGTCACCTTTCATTCAGCTTATGGGCGATGACCGAACCGGCTCTGTTAGTGATGGTGAATGGCTCCACATCAATGGGGATCGCTGGAGCGAGATCAAGCGCATTGCAGTTTTTGCCTTTATCTACGACGGTGCCCCCAACTGGTCGGCAACAGACGGCGTTGTTACACTGTTTGCACCAAACCAAGCGCCAGTCGAAGTGCGTGTTAGCGAGGAGGGCGGCCAGCTCGGATGTTGCTGTATAGCGCTACTTGAAAACATCAGTGGTGAGGTTAATGTAACGCGCAGAGTCGATTTCCACCGAGATCAGGAAAAGCTTGATCAAGCCTACCACTGGGGAATGTCCTGGCGCGCAGGTTCGAAATAAACAACTTAGCGGCGCCGTAGGATGCCGCAAACACAAGGTGAACCCGAATGCTCGATTGGCTAAAGAAGAATGCGAATGAGGCGCGTGATCGCCTTGCAAATGAAGTGACTAAATTCAAGAACCGGGAGTTCATGGAAGCCGTGGTTGCTGGTTGCGCTCTAGTAGCGGCGGCAGACGGCAATATCAGCTCCGATGAAAAACAAAAGATGATTGGTTACATCCAAAATTCGAAAGAACTGAAGGTGTTCAACACAAAGGATGTAATCCAGTCATTCAATGATGTGTGCAGCAATTTTGACTTTGACCCGGCTATTGGTCAGGCAGAAGCCCTTAGGACCGTTGGCAAGCTCCGCAATAAGCAAGACGCGGCGCGTCTTCTGGTGCGCGTTTGTTGCGCCATAGGCGCTGCAGATGGCGACTTTGATCAAAGTGAACAAGCCATGTGCCGTACAATTTGTAACGAGCTTGCCTTAAACCCAAGCGAATTTGACCTGTGAGGGTATGACCTTGGAAAACACGGCAATCGGCTTTCCGCCGCTGACTATGGCGATTTTCGCCGGTCTGGCGATATTCGCACTAGCACTTGACCTGTTTACGCACAAGAAAGATAAGCCGGTGACCTTGCTCAATGCGTCGCTCTGGTCGCTTTTCTGGGTTTTTGTATCATTGGCCTTCGCAGGCTTTCTGTACGTAAACCATGGTCCTGAGGTGGCTAGCCTTTTCGTTACCGGTTACGCACTTGAGAAAGTACTAAGCGTCGATAACCTGTTTGTATTCATGGCTATTTTTGCTTGGTTCAAGATACCTGACGCACTGCGGCACAGGGTTCTTTACTGGGGCATCATCGGTGCGATTGTTTTCCGTTTGATATTTGTAGCTATCGGTACCGGTCTACTGGCGTTCGGACCTTGGGTGGAAATAGTGTTTGCCGCTATCGTTGCTTGGACGGCGGTCATGATGCTCAAAGGTGGGGGTGATGATGACGAAGAGGAAGATTACTCCAAGCACATTGCTTATCGCCTAGGCAAGAAGCTGTTTCCAGTGTGGCCTAAGCTATATGGCCACGCATTTTTTGTTCGCCGTGAAACGCTGGAAGGCGAGCTGAGGAAGCCTGAGAACAAAGGGATGACGTTGGCTGAAAAGGGGACTTGGTTTGCAACGCCCCTCTTGCTTTGCGTATTCGTAGTCGAGATCTCAGACGTCTTGTTTGCCTTCGACTCGGTGCCTGCAGTTATCGCTGTTAGCCGGGAGCCACTAATAGTCTATTCGGCCATGATGTTCGCGATTCTTGGTCTGCGGACGATGTATTTCGTTCTTGAAGCGCTGAAACGCTATTTGGTGCACTTGGAAAAAGCGGTTGTGGCTTTATTGTTTTTCATCGCCGGTAAACTGGCGTTGAATGCAACCAACCACTTGTTTCATCACGGTTACGATATTGATCCGAACACCAGTCTCATTATTGTGATGGTTGTATTGGGCATCGGCATTGTAGCTAGTATCATCTTCCCAGAAAAAGAAGATGACGTGGATGTAGTAAAAACCAACCCCAACGAAAACGTTTAACCTAAAAAGGATTTGTGAAATGGCTCTTTCACTGCAAAAAGGCGGAAATCTGTCTCTTTCTAAAACAGACCCAGGTATGACGAAGGCCCTGATCGGTCTGGGCTGGGATCCTCGCGCAACTGATGGTGCAGAGTTCGATCTTGATGCCAGCGCATTCCTCATTGCCAGCAATGGCAAGGTCCGTAGCGAAGCCGACTTTATTTTTTATAATCAATTGAAGAGCCCGGATGGCTCCGTTGAGCATACCGGTGACAACCGCACGGGCGAAGGTGATGGCGACGATGAAATTCTTAAAGTTGACCTGTCTCGCGTGCCTGCTGATATCGACAAAATAGCTTTTTCCGTGACTATTCACGAAGGCCAGACCCGCAATCAGAACTTTGGCCAGGTTGCTAATGCTTATATTCGTATCGTGAACGAAGTCAGTGGATCTGAAGTCGTTCGCTATGACCTGGCAGAAGATGCCAGCGTTGAAACGGCGATGATTTTTGGCGAGCTTTACCGCAACAACGGCGAGTGGAAGTTCCGCGCGGTGGGCCAAGGTTACTCTGGCGGACTCAAGGCCATGGCTAACCAGTTCGGAATCTCTATCTAATTTACTAGTACGAGGAAATTTACAATGGCGGTAAGTCTAAGTAAGGGCGGCAACGTCTCTTTGACCAAAGAGGCTCCAGGCCTGTCAGAAGTGCTTGTTGGACTGGGCTGGGACCCACGTGTTACCGATGGCGCGGAGTTCGATCTCGACGCGTCCATTTTTGTCTGTGGCGAGAACGGCAAAGTTCTGGATGACTCTTCGTTCATTTTTTACAACAATAAAACGTCGAAAGACGGTACGATTCAGCATCTCGGTGATAACCGCTCTGGCGAGGGCGAGGGCGATGACGAGCAAGCTGAGGTTAAATTGAGTGGCCTGGCTGGCGATGTTAAAAAGCTTGTTTTCGCAGTGACAATCCATGAAGCGGAATCGCGTAAGCAGAACTTCGGTCAGGTTTCAAACGCGTTTATTCGCGTGGTTAACAAAGCTGACGGTAAAGAAATAGCTCGTTACGACCTGTCGGAAGACGCGAGCACCGAAACCGCTATGGTGTTCGGCGAGCTGTATCGTCATGGTGATGAGTTTAAGTTCAAGGCTATCGGTCAAGGCTTTGCTGGCGGCCTGAAGGCGTTAGCTGAAGCTCATGGCGTATCCATTGGCTGATCTGCAGCTGTAACAGAAGCCCCTGTCCTGTTGGCAGGGGTTTTTTATGCGCGAAAGAATTTCGCCAGCTTCTCTTACTGCTTCTGTTGTGTAAAGCCAATAGGTTGTTCACCACTGGTAGCTGACTAATGGTTGGCAGGCCACCTAGCCTGTCTTGTACATTCACAGTAGCGTCAGATACTAAAGCCAAGGGATGTTTTTGTCGTTCGCACTCCCCTGAAAAAGTTTTCCTGTATTGGCAGCAAGCGGCGCGGTCCCGGGACTGTTACAATTCGCTTCAATATCACCCAAGAGGAATTTTCATGGCTACCAACCGTTCACGTCGTTTGCGCAAAAAACTCTGTGTTGATGAGTTTCAGGAGCTGGGTTTTGAGCTGAACCTTGAGTTCAAGGACGGATTGACCACTGAAGAAGTTGATAGCTTCCTCGACCAGTTTTTGATCCAGGCCATGGAAGCCAACGGCCTGGACTTCGTAGGTGGCGAAGACTTTGGTCTGGTCTGCTTGGCAGAGCGTGGCTCTGTCAGCGAAGAGCAGCGCGCCGCTGCAGAAGCCTGGCTCAAGAGTCGCAGCGAACTGGCTGTCGTTGAAGTCAGCCCACTGCAGGACGCCTGGTACCCAGACAAGCCGATCTCTGCGGCCGTCTGAAGCATGTTCAAGACCATCCATCGTGATGGTCTTTTTTTGTCTGAATGCAACGGCACATAAAGCGGTCACGTTCTCAATAGCATAGCTTCGAGCAACTCCATTCCAGCAAGTGTCAGGTCTGATGCAGTGGTACTTGTCCTGTGCTTTGGTCAGTTGGTGCAATCATTTTTTCGTAGGCATAACCGACTGATTATATTAGCCTTCTTACTTCTTTTAGATCAGCAGGAGATCCCTTTGATGCGAGCGAGTACCCAAATCCGACGAATCGCTTTTGCGCTAATGACTGTGATGGCAGCGCCGCTAGCCTGGGCAGGTAGTGATTCGGCTGTCGGCTTGTGGAAGAGTATTGATGACAATAGCGGCAATGCTCGCGCGCTGATTCGCATTGTCGAGCAGCAAGGCTCTCTGCGTGGCACTATTGAAGAGGTCTTCCCGCAGCCAGGTAGAGAGGCGCACACGACGTGCGAGAAATGCGAGGGCGATGACAAGGGCGCGCCGATAGTGGGGCTGACCATTCTTACCGGCCTAGAAAAGCAGGGCGATGAGTACACCAACGGCAAGATTCTCGACCCGGAAAACGGCAAGGTCTACAGCAGTAATGCACGACTGATCGACGACGGCGCCAAGCTGGAGGTGCGCGGCTACATCGGTTTGCCCGTATTGGGCCGCACGCAGACGTGGATTCGACAGTAGCAGTCTAACTGTGTTTTGGGTCGCACACGGTTAGCCTTTGCGGCACCCGATAGAGGGGCCGCTGACTTCACAGGTAGGGAGTAGGGCGCTCAGCTTACTGTGGGGTAAGGTCGAGAGGCGTCTCAGCATCCGCCTGCTGTCGCCAGTCGTTCGCCCGCAGTTGTTTGATGTATTGGCTGACTGAGTATTGCGGTGCCCAACCCAGAGCTTGAGTCTTCTCGCTGTTCAGGCTGGCGTGCATCCGATTGCCAGGTCTGGGCGGCAGCATCTTGATTGGGCCGCCAAACATCCTGGCTATATCAAGCACGCTATAGCTTTCCTCGCTGCCGATCGCATAGCCGTCACCTTGTCCGTGTTCACCAACCAGATAGACACCTTCGATAATATCGCGCACATGCGTAAAATTCCTTACCTGGGCGCCAGGGTGCACCACTTGTAGCTCTGAGCCGTCGCGCATGTGCCGGGTGAAAAGGCCGATCAGCGTCGCATACGGGCCGCTGCTGATTTCCCGCGGGCCGTAGGCGTTGTAGAAATAGGCGATAGCATAAGACAGCCCGTACCACTTGCCATACAGCTGGATGAGTTGGGTATTGGCTGCTTTGGTCCAGGCATAAGGGCTCTGTTCCGGGCCACTGCCGGCATCGGCGAACTTGGTGCTGCTGCCAGCGTAAACCAGTTTGCAGCCCCGTTGGCGGCAGAATTCGATCACCGCTTGCGTGCCGCTTTGATTGAACTGCAGGACCTTTTCTACATCGGCAAAACTCTGCTCGGTTCGCGAGTACTCCCCCAAGTGGAAAACCAGATCGGGAGTAAAGTCTATGCGCTGATCTATGTCGCGCGTGTCACCGTTGAGATAAGTGACACCCTCAACATGGTTGTCTGTGCTGCCGCTGGAGTAGTTGTCCAGCGACCAGACAGCATAGCCTGGCAAACCGGCCAGTTTTTCACAAAGATGACTGCCAATGAATCCGGCACCGCCGGTAACTACCACTTTTTTCATATGCTTGTTTAGCCTGGATACGGTGTCGGCTATGCCTCTACCACATTATGAAGTCACACCAATGACAGAGAGCCGAACGATGCGTGAAGTTTATAGAAGAGCGGCTCTTTGGTGAAACCGGATTTGCTGAAGTGCTGTATTATCTACCGCGTCAACAACGCGAACGCGAGCTACCTTGTCTGCCCTCAAATACCTCAACGGATATAGTCCGAGCTTGCAGCAGCAGGTCTCCCAGTTGCTTGCGGCGCAGCGGCTCGGTGCCTGGCTGGAGCAGCGCTATCCGCCGCAAGAGCAGCATCCGATCCAGACTGATGCGGCTCTTTACGACTATACCCAGGCGCTTAAGCAGCAATTCATGCGCAGCAGCGGTCCGGTAAGCAAGGTGTTCTTCGATACCCGTATGCACGTGATCGACAACGCCCTGGGTCAGCACCAGTTTGTTAGCCGTGTGCAGGGCAGCAAGCTCAAGCGCAAAAACGAGATCAAGGTCTCGGCCATCCTCAAGACGCTACCGGAGCCGCTACTGCGCATGGTGGTGGTGCATGAGCTGGCTCACCTGCGCGAGAAAGACCATAACAAAGCCTTCTACCAGTTATGCCAGCATATGGAGCCTGACTACCACCAGCTGGAATTGGATCTGCGCTTGTTCTTGACCTTGCGAGACTAAGGCAAGCCTGGGCTACTAGCTAGGCAGCCGTCAGCTACTTTAAGCCGTCCCCGTCAATTCAGGTCTGCTTAGTAATGAGCGTTGGAGATGCCTGGTTGATGCTGCTTCAATTTCTCTACAGTACTACTTCGCTTTTGAGGAGTGTGCAGCCTGTTCTGGCGTCTCACCGTCCTATGTCCGTTACCGAATAGTCACCCTGCCAAGACAGCGCACAGACAAATCTTTTATCAGCCATATGCCAGCCTGTGGTGCACCTGTTTTCGACACGCACTGCACGGGTGCGTTTCCCCGGTTGGAGATGGCTGCATCGCGCATAAACCCGTTCTAGAGGGCTGGCATGATCAATGCTTAGTAAAACCCATCTTGTATACAAGTTGGTATGCAGCGAGCGCTGGGCGCCTAGGTGTCCAGCGGATCAATCAATTTACGCACTGCTTAGCCTACCCAGGAGCGCTCCATGTCGAATATCGATCGCCGTACTCTTCTCAAACTCGCTGGTTTGATCGGCGCCACCGCCGCTATGCCATTCAGTTTTGCCCGTGCTGCGGACAAGCCTTTAATTGTTGGTTTTATCTATGTGGGCGCACGGGACGACTTTGGTTACAACCAGGCGCATGCCGAGGCTGCAGCCATCATCAAGACGCTGCCTAACGTGGTAGTGGTCGAAGAAGAAAACGTGCCGGAAACCGTCGCGGTACAGAAATCCATGGAGGCGATGATCCGTCAGGATGGCGCCACACTGATCTTCCCAACCTCTTTTGGCTACTTTGATCCCCACGTAATCAAGATGGCCGAGCGCTTCCCTGAGGTGCATTTCGCCCATTGCGGTGGCCTGTGGCAAGAAGGTGTACACCCCATGAATGCCGGTAGCTTTTTTGGCTACATTGACGAAGGGCAGTACCTTAACGGCGTCATTGCGGGTTATGCCAGCAAGAGCAAGAAGCTGGGGTTCATTGCTGCTAAGCCGGTACCGCAGGTACTGCGCAACATCAACGCCTTCACCATGGGCGCGCGCTCGGTTGATCCGGAAATCACCACCACGGTTATCTTCACCGGCAACTGGTCGCTCCCGATCAAGGAAGCCGAGGCTGCCAATAGCCTGATCGATCAAAGCTGTGATGTGCTTACCTGCCATGTTGACGGCCCCAAGGTCATTGTTGAAACCGCAGAGAAGCGCGGCGCCATGACCTGTGGTTATCACGCAGACCAGTCGGCCCTGGCACCCAATGGCTATCTGACTGGCGCCGAGTGGAACTGGGAAACGCCTTATCGCGCCCATGTGAGCGCATCCGAGAATGACCAGCCGATGATCAACTTCCTGCGTGGTGGTTTGAAGGAAGGCTTCGTCAAGACCTCGCCCTACGGTCCGCTGGTGACTGCCGAGGCCAAAACCAAAGCTGATGCGATCAAGGCGCAGATGATGGCGGGCGAGTTTGCCATCTTCACCGGGCCGCTGAAGGACAACCAGGGCAATGAGGTGGTTGCCGCTGGTGTGGCACTTGATCAGACCGATGTCGTGCTGGAAAGCATGGACTATCTGGTTGAAGGCGTTCGCGGTCAGATCTGAGGCAGTAATGAATTTTCGTAACCAGTTTTACCGGGTGGGAGTAGCACTCTTGCCCGGCCTACCATCGCTGCTCGCAGCCTTGACCACCTTTGTGCTCTTTATGCTGTTTCTTACAGTGCAGGGTAAACCGGCGTGGGAGGCGTGTCAGTTGGTCGTGCAGGGCGCTTTCGGTTCGGCTTTTGCCTTGGAAAGCACCTTGCAGCGAGCCGCTCCGCTGATGCTGACGGCTCTTTGCGTGGCGTTGCCCGCGCGGGCGGGGCTGATCATCATCGGCGGGGAGGGCGCCTTGGTACTCGGCGGTCTGGCAGCTGCCGTGGCACCGCTTTGGCTACCCAGTATGCCAACGCTGCTGATGCTGCTGTGCATGGCGTTCAGCGCCATGCTGGTGGGTGGCTTCTGGATCGGCCTTAACGGCTGGATGCGGCAGAAGCGCGGGCTCAACGAGACCATCGGCAGCCTGCTGCTGTCCTACATTGCGATTGCGTTGTTCAACCAGCTGGTCGAGGGGCCGTTACGTGACCCGGCGAGCTTGAACAAGCCCTCGACCGTACCACTTGGAGACGATTTGTTGATTGGTCCGATCAGTGATCAGTTTCAGGTGCACTGGGGTCTGGTGGTCGGCATCATCGCCTGCGTTCTGGCGCAAATACTGGTACGCAACAGCGTAACCGGCTTCTCGCTGCAGGTGGTTGGCGGCAATGTACGCACCGCACGAATGATGGGCCTACCGGTTGATCGTCTGGTGATTCTTACCTGCGTGTTGGGCGGCGCCTGCGCTGGCCTGGCCGGTATGTTTGAAGTGGCCGCGGTGCAGGGTAGCGCCAACGCCGCGATCATCGCCGGTTACGGTGCCAGCGGCATCCTGGTGGCGTTTGCTGCGCGGCAGAATCCGTTGGCGATCATCGCCTGTGCCATTCTGTTGGGCGGCATCGAAGCCAGCGGTAGTTTGCTGCAGCGTCGCCTGGGGCTGCCGGATGCCACCACGCTGATCCTTGAAGGTATTTTGTTTACCAGCTTGCTGGCCTGGGAAGCGTTGACGCCGCGCATTGTCGCCTGGCGCCTGCGTTTGAACGAACGAGTGATACAGGCGCAGGGGGCGTTGCAACATGGCTGATCTGGATCTGGCGACGTTTTTTCTCGCCTTGCTGGCTGGCGCTATTCGCGTCGGCACCCCCTTCATCTTTGTCAGCCTGGGTGAGTGCCTGACGGAGAAGAGTGGGCGTATCAACCTCGGCCTCGAGGGCATTCTGGTCAGCGGCGCCATGGCGGGTTACGCCGTGGCCTATCTGACTGGCTCTGCCTGGATTGGCGTACTCGCCGCCGGTGGTGCTGGTCTGATGCTGGGCCTGCTGCACGGCGCGATTTGTTCTTTGCCAAGAGTTAACGATATTGCCGTGGGTATTGCGCTGATGGTGCTCGGCACCGGCCTGGCGTTTTTCCTTGGCAAAAGCTTCATTCAGCCGCAGGCGCCGTCGTTGGTGGCTATTCATCTGGGTGGCTGGAGTGACGATGAGCGGGTCCGTTCGGCGCTCAGCATCAACGTGCTGTTCTTCATCGGTGTGGCGCTGGCCTTTGTTCTCAGCTGGGGGCTACGCAGTACCCGCTGGGGGCTGATGCTGCGGCTGGTAGGTGACCATGCCGAGTCGGCCCGTGCGCTGGGTTATCGCCCGGTACTGGTGCGGATTGCGGCCACCGCAGCGGGCGGGTTTCTCGCCGGTATCGGCGGTGCTTATCTCTCGCTCTATTACCCCGGTAGCTGGAACGAAGGCCTGTCGAGCGGGCAGGGGATCATGGCCGTAGCGCTGGTGATCTTCGCCCGTTGGCAACCGCTGCGCTGCTTGTGGGCTGCGCTCTTGTTTGGTGCTGCTGGCGCCATCGGGCCAGCGCTGCAATCGGTCGGTATCAGTAGCGGCTATTACCTGTTTTCGGCAGCGCCTTACGCGCTGACCCTGGCGGTGATGTTCATCACCTGCCGTCCCAATCAAACACTGAGTGGCGCCCCTGGCGAACTCAGCCTGACTCGATAGGAGTAATGTCATGTCCAGTGGTCTTGGTGGTCTGAATAAATCGCCCAATGGCGTTGTAGTTGGACTTGCGCAACTGTCGTTACCTGATCCGCATACCCGTGCCGAGCTCTGGGAGCAGACGCAGAAAGTTGTCGCCATGGTCGGCAAGGCACGGCGCAGTGTGGCCGGCATGGATCTGATCGTCTTCCCGGAGTATTCACTGCACGGGCTGTCGATGGATACCTCCGATGACATCATGTGCACCCTCGATGGTCCCGAGGTCGCGGCATTGCGCCAGGCCTGTATCGAAAATGCCATCTGGGGCTGCTTCTCGATTATGGAAGCCAACCCCGACGGCAACCCCTACAACAGCGGAATTATCGTTACCGATCAGGGCGAGATTCAGCTCTATTACCGCAAGCTGCACCCCTGGGTGCCGGTCGAGCCATGGGAGCCCGGCAACATGGGGATTCCGGTCTGTGACGGACCCAAGGGCAGCAAGCTGGCATTGATCATCTGTCATGACGGCATGTTCCCGGAAATGGCGCGCGAATGCGCGTACAAGGGCGCCGAGATCATGATCCGCACGGCCGGTTACACCGCGCCCATTCGGCATTCCTGGAAGATAACCAATCAGGCCAACTCATTCTGCAATCTGATGCAGACCGCGAGTGTCTGCATGTGTGGTTCAGACGGCACCTTCGACTCCATGGGCGAGGCGATGTTTGTTGATTTTGATGGCACCGTGATGAATGAAGGCGGCGGCCGCGCGGATGAAATCGTTAGCTGTGAGCTGCGGCCTGACCTGGTGCGTGAGGCGCGGATTCACTGGGGGGTGGAAAACAACATCTATCAGTTTGGCCATCGCGGCTACGTGGCGGTCAAGGGCGGCGCGCAGGACGCCCCCTACACCTACATGCAGGACCTGATGGCTGGGCAATATCGTCTGCCCTGGGAGGCAGAGGTAGTTCACACCGACGGCAGCTCCTGTGGCTATGAACCGCCGGAGCGTGAATATCAGGCGCAGGAGAAGTAAAGATGACGCAACGCTATCTCGAATCCGCCCCGTACCCTTGGCCGTACAACGGTGATCTGACGCCGCAAAACACCGCGCTCATCGTGATCGACATGCAAACCGATTTCTGCGGGGAAGGCGGTTATGTTGACTCCATGGGCTACGACCTGTCCCTGACCCGCGCACCGATTGAGCCGATCAAACAAGTACTTGAGGTGCTGCGCGCGCAGGGTTTCTGGATTATTCATACCCGCGAAGGTCATCGCCCGGATCTCTCCGACCTGCCAGCCAACAAGCGCTGGCGCTCGCAGCGCATTGGCGCGGGTATTGGCGATCCCGGCCCCTGCGGGCGCATCCTGGTCAGGGGCGAACCCGGCTGGGAGATTATCCCCGAACTGGCGCCGCTCGATGGCGAAATCATCATCGACAAGCCCGGCAAAGGCTCTTTCTGTGCGACGGATCTGGAGCTGATTCTGCGTACCCGCGGCATTGAGAACATCATCCTCGCTGGTATTACCACCGACGTGTGCGTGCATACCACTATGCGCGAAGCCAACGACCGGGGCTTTGAGTGCATTCTGCTCGAAGACTGTTGCGGCGCGACTGATCACGACAACCATCTGGCAGCACTGAGCATGGTCAAGATGCAGGGCGGCGTGTTTGGCGCTATTGGTGATTCGGCCATGCTCATCGACTGTCTGAAGCGGAGCTGATCATGCGAGCGCTTAGTCTGGAAACCATCGGCGCCGGCAAATCCTTTGGCAGCTTTCGTGCCCTGGGTGATGTCTCGATGAAAGTGCGCGCCGGTACGGTACACGCCTTGCTCGGCGAGAACGGCGCCGGTAAGAGCACGCTGGTAAAGGGCATCGTCGGTTATGGCCCGCTGGACGAGGGCAGCATCCTGATTGGCGGACGCGAGCAGACTATCGTTTCGCCACGGGACGCGCACGGGCTCGGCATCGGCATGGTATATCAGCACTTTACCGTGGCCCCCGGCCTCAGCGTTGCCGAGAACCTGGTGTTGTCACGCGGTGAGCTGCCCTGGCGTATCGACTGGAAGCAGGAGCGTGCCCGGCTAGCGGAATTTATGCAGCGCATGCCCTTCAACATCGATGGCGATCGGGCGGTCAGCGCGCTGGCGGCCGGTGAAAAACAGAAGCTGGAAATACTCAAACAGCTCTACCTGGATCGCCGCTTTATCATCCTTGATGAGCCGACCTCGGTGCTCACGCCGCAGGAAGCAGAAGAAGTACTGGGCTTGATGCGTGACCTGACCCGCGCGGGCGATCTGTCGGTGCTGATGATTACGCACAAGTTCTCCGAGGTCACTCGCTTTGCGGACGACGTTACCGTGCTGCGTCGTGGTCAACTGGTGGGCAGCAAGGCGGTTGCTGATACGGATGAAACCGAGCTGTCGACCTGGATGATGGGCGAAAGCCGCACGCAGGCAGCCGTGCTGGAACGCACCCGCAACGATGCCGAACGTGTGCCGGGGCTGGAAGTGAGCAATCTGCAGGTCGCCAATGATCGTGGCACGCTGGCGGTCAAGGGTGTTTCACTCAGTGTATTGCCCGGTGAGATCGTCGGCATTGCCGGTATCTCCGGCAACGGTCAGCGCGAGCTGACCGAGGCACTGCTGGGCCAGCGTCGGCGCAGTGCGGGCGAGATTCGCGTCAACGGTAGGCCCTATCAGGCGACCCGCACTGAGATGCAGCGCGAGCGCGTGTATAGCTTGCCGGAAGAACCCCTGCGCAATGCCTGTATCGCCGGCATGAGCGTGGCAGAAAACCTGGCCCTGCGTGATTACGATCACGCGCCGCTGTGCCGCAGCGGTTGGTTGATCAATCGCCGGGCTATTCGTCTGCGCGCGCGTGATCTGATCGAGCGCTTCAATGTACGCCCCAATGATCCGGATCGTCCCATCGGCACGCTATCGGGGGGCAATGTACAGCGTGCCGTGCTGGCGCGTGAACTGACCGAAGACGTGGCGGTATTGATTGTCTCCAACCCGGTATTCGGGCTCGACTTCGCCTCGGTAGAACTCATCCATCGCCGCCTGCTGGAAGCGCGCAATCGCGGCGCAGCAGTGCTCCTGCTCAGTGAAGATCTGGACGAACTGCTGGAGCTGTCGGATCGTATCCTGGTCATCCACGATGGTGAGATCAATCACCAGACGGTACCGGCAGAAGCCGAGCGCCAGGTACTGGGCCGCTATATGGCAGGCACCGAGCAAAACGAGCAGCAGGTAGCCTCATGATTGCCATAGACGCACAACCGAGCGCCTTTGTGTTTGACCCTGAGCGCACGGCGCTGGTGGTGATCGACATGCAGCGTGACTTCGTCGAGCCAGGCGGCTTTGGCGCCGCACTGGGTAACGACGTCACCCTGCTCAGAGCCATCATACCGGCGGTACAGCGGCTGCTGGCAACGGCCCGCTCGGCGGGGCTGCTGGTGATACACACGCGCGAATCGCACCAACCGGATTTATCCGATTGCCCGCCAGCCAAGCGCGAAGGCGCACCAGCTGGCATGCGTATTGGTGATCAAGGTCCCATGGGCCGCATTCTGGTGCGCGGCGAGCCAGGTAACGACATCCTGCCCGAGGTCGCGCCCTTGCCGGGTGAATGGATAATCGATAAACCGGGCAAGGGCATGTTCTACGCCACCGGTTTGCAGGAGCGGCTGGCGGAGCAGGGCATCGAATACCTGATCTTTGCCGGTGTCACCACCGAGGTGTGCGTGCAGACCAGCATGCGTGAAGCCAACGACCGTGGTTACCGCTGCCTGCTGATCGACGAGGCGACCGAAAGCTATTTCCCTGAATTCAAACAGGCAACGCTGGCAATGATTACCGCCCAGGGCGGGATCGTCGGCCGTGTTGCCCAGCTGCATGAGTTGCAGCGCGCATTAGGAGCTACGCATGACCGAGATTAACCTGCCGCAGGTGGTTCAAGAGGTGACAGACGCCTTTGTCGACTACGAACGCGCCCTGTTGGTAAACGAAATGGAAACCCTGGATGACTACTTCTGGGACAGCGAACATACCGTGCGCTACGGCGCAGCCGAAAACCTCTACGGTGCGCAGACTATCGCCGCCTATCGGCGTACCTGTGTGCCCGTCGGGCCGGGCCGTGAGTTGTATAACACGGTGGTGACCACCTTTGGCACCGACTACGCCACGGTGAGCACCCAGTTCCGCGATGGTGAAACCACTCTGGGTGGCCGCCAGATGCAGACTTGGGCGAAGCTGGAAGGGCGCTGGCAAGTGGTTGCGGCGCATGTCAGTATCGATTTGTCGACAGTCCAGGGATAAGCGCATATGGCGCAACCACAGCCCGCTTCATTGGCAGAGCAGGTTTATCATCGCCTCAAGCAGGATATCTTCGATTTTTACCTGCTGCCGCATGATCGCTTCAGCGAGAACCAGATAGCCGAACGCTACCAGGTATCTCGCACGCCAGTGCGCGACGCACTCTACCGGTTGGAACGCGAAGGCTATCTGGAAGTCGGCTTTCGCCGTGGCTGGTCGGTCAAACCGATTGATTTTGCACGTATAGACCATCTCTACGAAGTGCGTATAACCCTGGAGTCGGCGGCCATTGAAAAGCTCTGTTTGGCGCAGGATGTGCGCGAGCTGCTTGCGCCCCTGACCGCTACCTGGCTGGTTGAACCGGCGCAGCGCGAGACCGAAATGCAGGTCATGGCGGAGCTGGATGAGCAGTTCCATTGCGAGTTGCTGCGGTTGGCTGGCAACAATGAAATGACTCGCATTCATCTTGAGGTGTGTGAGCGCATTCGGATCGTGCGTCGCCTGGATTTCTACAAATCACACCGCATTGAGCAAACCTACGTCGAGCACGCGGATATCCTGCGTATGCTGGCTGCTCGCCGCAAGGATGAATGCCTGCGCATGCTGCGCGCGCATATCGAGCAAAGCCGTCAGGAAGTCCACAAAATCAGCGTTTCCATGCTGGAGGCCGCGCGGCAATTCTATTGCGCCGGTTAAACGCGTGATAACCCCATCCCGCATCACCGCGCCGATCTTCCTGGCTGAGCGCGCCGGACTTGCCACCGGGTCTTATTCTGCTTAGCTGATTGACCTGCAAAGTGCCCGCGGCATTCTCTGCTTGACCCTATAGCCGCTGCAGGGTTTTTAATAGCCCTGTTGATTGAACGCAGAACGCGCGGTGATCTTTCAGGCGCCGCCAGGTTTGATCAACCACTGGCTTTATAATCCTCAGCAGAGCGCCGCCACGAGGCGCGTAACAGGGCGTGAACGAGATGACCGAGCACAAGCATGATCATTCCCACGCGCATGACCATAGCCATGGCGCACACAGTCACAGCCATGGCAGCGGTAAGACGCTGTTTTTTGCGCTTATCTTCACCACCGCCTTTGCGGTGGTCGAAGTGTTTGGGGGGCTCATGGCCAACTCGCTGGCCTTGCTGTCCGACGCTGGCCACATGTTTACCGACTCGCTCTCACTCGGCGTAGGCGCCTTTTCCGCCTGGCTGGCCAACAAACCCGCCTCACGTCAGCATTCCTTCGGATTTCAGCGCGCCGAAGTATTGGGCGCACTCTTTAACGTCATCTTCATGTTTCTGGTCATCGTCTATATCGGCTATGAAGCCATACTGCGCATGCTCGACACGCCCGAGGTCAACGGTGCGACCGTGCTGCTGGTGGGCGGCCTGGGTTTGCTGGTGAATATCATCGTTGCCTGGGTGCTGATGCGCGGCGAGCAGGATATGAACGTGCGCGGGGCACTATTACACGTGATGGGTGATCTATTGGGCTCGGTCGCCGCTGTCGCCGCCGGTGCCATTATCTACTTTGGCGGGCCAGCGATCATGGACCCCATTCTCTCGCTGTTCGTCTGCCTGCTCATTCTGGTGTCAGCCGTCCGCTTGCTGCGCGCTGTTACCCGCGTACTGATGGAAGGCGTCCCACAAGGCATAGACCCGACAGAGGTCAGTCAAGCGCTGACGCAGATCGACGGCGTACACGCCGTACATGATCTGCACATTTGGAGTCTGTCTTCCAACAGCCATGCGCTGGCCGCCCACGTAGACCTGGATCACATGAGCCAATGGCAGGCGACGTTGCCGCAAATGCAAAGCACGCTGCGTGAGCGCTTTGGCATCGCGCACAGCACCTTGCAGCCGGAGGACGCGGCGCTCAGAATGGCGTGTGTGGTGGAGGCGGGGTGTGGCGCTTAACCAGCATTAAACAAGGTGGATGCCATGCGTGAGACCAGCGTTACTGGTGTGTTTGCCTGCGGTGATGCGGCGGTGGCTAACGGTAATGCCGCGACTGCCGTAGGTGAGGGCGCCTGAACCGGGGTGGCGGCGCATCAATCGTTGATGTTTCGTTAAGCCCTGTGGCAGGGGTCCGGGCTAAGTCGCTTACTAGCGGTAACCCGTCTACGCGGGTTACCGCTCGGCAAGGTCTTGTCAGCGCATCTCTTCATGCACCTGACCATGGGCAAGCATGGCGAACAGGCCCGTGCCACCCAGTACGTTACCGATAAGTACCGGCAAAATATGGTAGGTCAGGGCGGTGAGTATGTTCATGTCGTCGTTGAGTACCAGGAAGAAAATCTCGTTTGATCCGGCAATTACATGGGTGAAGCCCGCTACTGCGATCAGCCAGGTAAACATGACAATAACCAGCACCTCCGAGCCCTTGGCTGATGGCAGCATCCACACCAGTGCGGCAATCAAAAAGCCCGCCGGAATAGCGCGTAAAAAGGCCTCTGCGGGTGCCAGCTCCGCCACGTGCCGCGATATTTCGAGTACAGCCGTCAGCGTATCCGGGGTGATCACGCCGCCATAGGTACTGATCGCAGCCGTCAGGAAGGTGCCAACCAAATTAGCCGCGAGCACCACGCCCCATAGGCGAGCGGTGCAGTAAAACCGATTGCGCGATGGCTCAGCCAGCATAGGCAGTACAACGGTGATGGTGTTTTCAGTAAACAATTGCAGGCGGCACAGAATCACCAACACAAAACCAAAGGCGTAACCAAAGCTTTGCAGCAAGTCCAGGTAGGGATGATCCAGCCCGAGCTTGGCCTGGATAACGCCCTCGGTCAGCACCGACGTCGAAATACCAACCCCTGCCGCCACACCGGACCACCAGAGCGAGGTGACGGGCCGCTTCAGCTCTCCTTCACCTTCGCGCAAGATAACGGCGTACACCGAGAGCGCAGACAAGTTGCCATGCTCGTTTACCGCTTCGCGCTCGCCTTCGCTCAGCGACTCTTCGCTGGGATTTTGCGGCTGTTTCCTGGCTTCGCGCTCGCTCATTGGCTCGCGGGACTGATCTTGCTCCACATGCTCTGAATCGTCAGGCCGGGCGTTATGCCCACCACCTTCTTCGTGCTTCATTCAAGCGTTCTCCTGCTAACGAATACGCGTATTAGCTTGTTGCGGGCACGGGCCAGTGTCATCGATGAAGCTGCCTAAATGCTGCGTTGGCGTGCACTTGGCGTAGGCCTCACTTCAACTCGCTGCTTGATCATGCTTTCGTTCCAGCGCCTCGGCTTTGTGCGCTGCCGGACGCGCCAGAATGCGCTGCAAATAGGATTCAATATGGGGGAACTGTTTTAGACCGCGGCTTTCGCTAATCTTCTCAAACACAAAGGAATTTAAAATGTCTGCGCCGGTAAATTGCGCGCCGGTCAGATACTCCTTGTTAGCCAACTCGTCGTTCACGTAGGTCAGTACGTCTAGCATCTGCTCGCGTGCAAAGTCACCCAAAAAGCATTTCTGGCTGCTGTCGGCGCTCAACAGATAAAGCGTAATCAGCGGATAGGCCGCCGTGCCGTCTGCAAAATGCAGCCATTGAATATAACGCGCGTGCTCAAGCGTATGCGCTGCAGGCGCCAACGTATCTGCACCGTAGCGGCTGACCAGGTAATCAACAATGGCGCCGGATTCCGACAGCACCAGATCGCCATCTTCAATCACCGGCGACTTGGCCAAAGGATGCACGGCTTTAAGCGCAGCGGGCGCACGGCGAGTGACGCTGTCGCGTTGATAGGCAACCAATTGATATTCAACGCCAAGCTCTTCCAGCAACCAGATAATGCGCTTGGAACGTGATTGGTTCAGGTGATGTAAGGTGATCATGTGTGAGGCCTGCGCTGCTAATTAAGGAGGGTGGGGCGTGGTTCAGGCGTTCATCCTATCCACATTTGCCCGGTGTTGAACACCTGAGCGGGTTTTCAGACGGTAATGTGCTGTTAAAACTGCGCGGTGGCTCAAAAGGATAGAGTCGTTGCCGGAGTATTGGGCCGCGCCTTGAACAAATACACGCCTTTTTACATGTCTTGGCGGATTACATCTTCCAATAACCAGGAGTTAACGTTAATTAGCGATCAGCTCAAAGCGCGCGCTGGCGCATTTTTTTTGTCCGCGATAGTTGGGCTTGAAAGGGCTGAAATTGTCATGCCTGAACGCTTTTTGCCTGCTGTCGAGTTTGCGGGGAGGCATAGGGAAAATGCATTTCTGGCATGACCACATAGAGGTTCGCTGTTCTGCTAATCCCCGGTACTGCCTGGATACTGGCCGGGCACATCGGCTCTTAATGATGGTCTCCGGCAGGAATGCTGGTTCCTTTTCGCACGTCAGCCATTCTCTGCGTTTTATCGCACCGTACGGCGTTCTATCGCAAATCCGTCTTTGCCCGCGGGTAGAGCTGTCAGATTGAGCTTATCGATCACGACACGGAGCACCTAGCGATGCGATATAACCCCACACTCCTCAGATTTTCCCTCTTTGCAGGCACGCTGGCCGTCTGTTTAAGCGCACAGAGTGCCGATCTTCAGATTGATATCAGCAATGCGGAGCAGGGCAATGGCCTGGTTTATTTCGCGCTGTATGACTCGGCAGAGGCTTATGCAGGGCAGCACATGCGCGAAGTGGCGGTTTCCACAGAGACTGGTCAGCTTCCGTCTGCGGTCTTCACCGGTTTGCCGCCTGGTGCTTATGCAATCACGGTTTTTCAAGATGCAAACGCCAACCGCAAGCTCGACACCAACCTGATCGGACTACCCAGCGAACCTTTCGGGTTCAGCCAAAATGCCATGGGCGCTATGGGCCCGCCGGATTTTGCTGCAGCCGCAGTCAACTTGTCGGCAGACGATGAAACCCAGGTAATCAACATTGAGCTGAGGAATTAATCATGAATCGTCGTGAGCTATTGCAGCAGATGTTGATGGGTAGCGCCGCCGCCATGTTGGTGCCCATGAGTCTGGCCCGGGCCGCCGGGAAATCTGACAGCATGATCGGCGGTGGGTCAGCAAAGCCATGGCTGCTCGGTTATCAAAGCGTGCAGCAGAACAGCCTGAGCAGCGATTCGTTGCGCGTGAGCGGCCGCTGGCCAGCGGCGCTGCAAGGCAGCTTCTATCGCAACATGCCGGCCCGATTTGAGCGCGGCGGGCAACGCTACCAGCACTGGTTCGACGGTGACGGCATGCTTCAGGCGTTTCGGTTAAACGGCGGCAGCGTTGCCCATCACGGCCGGTTCATCGAAACGCATAAATTCCGTGTTGACGAGCGCGCTGGACGGCTCCTCACGCCCGCTTTCGGTACACGGCTGGCGGGTATGGAAGCGGTCTCCGCTCCAGACGACATGAACGTGGCCAATGTGAGCGTGACCTGGCATGGCGAGCGCTTGATGTCCCTGTGGGACGCAGGCTCAGCCTGGGAACTCGATCCGCGGACGCTCGATACCATCGGCCCGGTGACTTGGCGCGACGATCTACAGGGTGTGCCGTTTTCTGCCCATCCGCGTAAGGATCCCGATGGCAGCCTGTGGAATTTCGGCGCGGCTGGCCAGATGCTGGTGATCTATCACATTGCCGCCGATGGCACGCTAAAGAAAGCTGAAGGCATCCCGGTGCCTGATTTGCCGATGGTGCACGATTTTGCCGTGACGGAGCGGCACCTGATATTCCTGTTGCCGCCCATGGTGATGGAGGTAGATCGTTATGCGGCCGGCCACAGCGTGCTCGATAGCTACCAGTGGCACGCGGACCAGCCAATGCGAATACTCACTATGGACAAGAATGATTGGTCCAAACAACGCTGGTATGAGCTGCCGCCCGGCTTTGTGTTTCATCTGGGTAACGCTTGGGAAGAAGCTGGGGGTACTATTCGGTTTGACTACCTGCGTTACGCCGATGCCCGCGTGTTGACCGAGAGTTTCCGTGAGGTCATGACGGGCGATTATGTGGATGGACACCATGCGCAGCTTGCACAGGTCACGCTCTACCCTGACAGCGGCCGTGCCGAGCAGGCGCTGTTGCCGGGTAACTGCGAGTTTCCGACACTGGATCCGCGTGCCATTGGCCAGCGGCAGCGTTACCTGGTGTTGGCCGAGGCCACCGGCGACATCAGCCACCCGGGATTCAATGCGCTGAGGAGAATCGATCTGAACCGACAAAACGAGCAACACTACCGTTTCGACGAAGGCATCATAGTAGAGGAGCACCTGGTGATTCCCAAAACGACCGATGCCCCTGAAGGCGAAGCCTGGCTGCTCGGTACCGTACTGGACACCAAAGCCGGTATCACCCGCCTGACATTGTTTGATGCAGCGCACCTGCAGGATGGCCCCATCGCTCAGGCGGCGCTGCCCTACAGTCTGCCTTTGGGCTTTCACGGCCACTTTGTGCGCAGTTGATGACGAGCCGATCAGGTCATTCTGACGCGCAGCGCGCGCATCAGCCCTCACTCTGGTTGAAGCTGCCAGCAGTGGCCCTTTGGGGCATGGCTATCGTGTTCAACACGGTGATCGCCCTGTTTTTGACGGCTATCGACTACGGCGGCTCGCTGATGGTGAACTGGGTATTTTCCCAGTGCATCGGATTGACCATAACCGCCTTGGTGGCCCTGAACCTCAGCGTTATCCATGCTCGCCCCTGGCGCGCAGTAGGCCTGGGCTTGGCCGTGGTTATGGGCTCCATGCTGGGCACCGGGCTCGCACTGGTGGTTACCGGTGTTTCCGAATTCGATACATCCGGTGCACGGGCGTTCTGGCAGGCGGTGTTTATTGGCCTGGTGTTTGGCGCTGGCGTTACCATGCTTGCCTTCTATCGCGAGCGCACCTTGCGCAGCGAGCAAGCCCTTGATGCCGAGCGCCTCAAGCTTCTGCAGGGTGAAAAGGCGCAGGTAGAGACCGAGTTACGCCTGCTGCAGGCCCAAGTCGAACCGCACTTTTTGTTCAATACGCTGGCGATTCTGCGTGGTTTGATCGGCCGTGATCCGCTGGCCGGCAAACAGCTGCTTGACCACTTGATCGACTATCTAAGAGCAAGCCTGTCTCATAGCCGCTGCGATCAGGCAACGCTGGGCGAAGAACTGGCATTGCTAGACAGCTACCTCACCATTATGCAGTTCCGCATGGGCGAGCGACTGACCTTCAGCATTAAGATTGCCGATGAACTGCGCAGCCAGCCGCTGGCACCTATGCTGCTGCAACCCCTGGTGGAAAATGCCATTCGCCACGGCCTGGAGCCCAAAACCGGGCCTGGCCGGGTATGGATAACGGTGTCGAGTATCGGCGATGCTATTCAGATGCAAGTAGGGGACGACGGTATGGGCTTCAGCAACAGCGGCTCCGCCGGGACCGGGTTGGCCAATATCCGCGCCCGCCTTGCCACCCTCTATGAGGGTCGCGCTGCCCTCACTATGGAAGACAACGACCATGGTGGCGTGACCGCCACCTTGAGGGTGCCACGCACATGAGCGTCAAGGTGCTGATTGCAGACGATGAGCCGGAACTGGTCCGCGAGCTGGATCGTCAACTGCGCCAGGCCTGGCCGGGGCTGGTTGCCATCGTGCATGCCACCGATGGTATGGAGGCCTTGCACTTGCTGGAACAGACGCAACCGCAAATCGCCTTTCTGGATATCCGCATGCCCGGCCTGAGCGGCCTGGAGGTGGCCGCTCAGCTGCGTCAGCCGTGCCAGATCGTGTTCGTGACGGCCTACGATCAATACGCGGTCGACGCCTTTGAACGCGAGGCCGTGGATTATCTGCTCAAACCGGTACGCGAAGATCGCCTGCAAGTCACTGTTGAGCGTCTAAAGCAGCGGCTGGCCAGTGGTGCCCCCATGGGTGGCGATCTAGTAGCGCTTATGGCAAAAGTTACCCAGATGCTTGAACCCGCACCGGTGGCGCCGCTGCAGTGGTTGCAGGCCTCGGTAGGTGAACGCATACGGCTGATTGCGGCCGATGAAGTGCTGTACCTGCGCTCCGAAGACAAATACACCGTTCTGCACACCGCTGACGGTCATTACCCCATCCGCACGCCGCTAAAGGAGTTAGAGCCGCGACTGGATGGCGAGCACTTCTGGCGCATTCACCGCAACTGCATTGTGAATGCCCGCTATGTGCAATCCATTAGCCGGGACTTTCGCGGTTGTTTGAATCTCAGTTTGAAAGGCTGTGCCGATAAACTCGTCGTCAGCCGCAGCTACGCCGAGCGATTTAGACCACTGTGAACCAGTCCTAGGCCACTTTATCTTTCGCTGGTCTATCTATTGATGCAGTGGCTGGGCTGCGGCTCTAGGCTCCGTAAGCGCAACGAGGTCTGGTACCCTAAGCCCAAATTCCCGAACACAACTGAGGTGCCGCATGATCTGGACTGTTTATCTATCCGGTGAGATCCACACTGATTGGCGCGAACAGATTCAAGCCGGTGCAGAAGCCGCCGGGTTGCCGGTAGAGTTCACCGCCCCTGTCACCCATCACGAATCCAGCGATGCGGCTGGCGATGTGCTGGGCAAGCCCGAGGTGCCGTTCTGGCGCGATCACCAGTCCGCCAAGGTCAATGGCATTCGCACCAAGACGCTACTGGAGCAGTGCGATGTAGCTGTTATCCGCTTTGGCGATAAATACAAACAGTGGAACGCCGCCTTTGACGCCGGCTACTGCGCCGCCATGGGCACGCCCTACATTACCCTGCACGATGAAGACATCATCCATCCGCTGAAGGAAGTGGACGCAGCAGCGATGGCCTGGGCGCAGACGCCGGAGCAGGTGGTTGAGGTATTGAAGTACGTTACGTCAGCCAAGTAGCCCCGTTGTCCTATATGCCTTGTTTGGGTGGAGCTCTATTGCGGTGTAATTGCCTTAGCAATTGAATAAAAGCTGGCCGACTAAATGCACGCCTTATACGTGCCCAACCGCTGGGCACGCTGGCTCTGCACACTGGGAGTGCCAACGATATTTCCTTCGAGCTGGCAATCAGTCTGAGCAGAATAAAAACAGCTCGACCAGCACAGAGTCAGAAGAATTGATGTTCATCTGACTCCAATTACTGTTGGAGGAACTGGTATTGGTTTTGGTTTGAATGACTGCTATCGGCCCAGAGTGTGTAAAAACACTTTCCGTATGTTGGAGGCCTAAGCACAGCGCTCTTGGGCGAGGCGATTTCCCGAACATTTGCCAAGGTCAGCCCCGGTAGCGCGTCAGATCGTGTATGAAGCG
>NZ_JACGWE010000007.1:0-144394 GCF_014077575.1 Pseudomonas sp. 5Ae-yellow
TGGCCGGTGCCAAGATCGTCATCTCTGGCGGTCGCGGTATGCAGAATGGCGACAACTTTGAAATGCTGTACAAGGTTGCCGACAAGCTGGGCGCTGCAGTAGGTGCATCACGTGCCGCGGTTGACGCCGGCTTTGTACCGAACGACATGCAGGTTGGTCAGACCGGTAAGATCGTTGCGCCGCAGCTGTACGTCGCGGTCGGCATCTCCGGCGCCATCCAGCATTTGGCTGGTATGAAAGACTCCAAGGTGATCGTTGCGATCAACAAGGATGAAGAAGCGCCAATCTTCCAGGTAGCGGATTACGGTCTGGTTGCAGATCTGTTTGAAGCAGTACCTGAGTTGGAAGCTAAGCTCTAAGCCGCAGGCTTAGAGCAGCCGCAAGCTTCAAGCTGCAAGCTGCAAGCTGCAAGAAAAACCCCGGTCTCGCAAGAGCCGGGTTTTTTTATGCCTGAATGTTAACCGGCAGCGAACAGCTGACGGTCTTCATTTTATGCATGCCAATTGCACTTTTTCAGGTCGACCAACCCAAAATGGGTCATGAGTGTCGCGGCTTCGCGCCAGTGATGTCTTCGCAACACGATAAAAACTATACTCACACTGAGGCACTTAACCAAAGGGAATAGAAAGTGCACATCAAGCCGACTGACAGGGAAGACACGCGTGAGCCTTAAAACCCGATTTCTGTTGCTCACCTCCGTACTGATTATGTGTGCTTCGCTTGGCGCCTGGTTGGTATTCCAACAAATAACCTCAGGTATCATCGAGCAGTGGGGCCGGCATCTCGCGGAAGTACAAGTGCGCTACGACAGCGCACGCCTGCTACAGCCACTGGAGCGTGAGATTGCCTTAGCGCGGCAGATGGCTGACTCCAAGGTAATACAGCGCTGGGCCCGCAACCCAAATCAGCCCGAGCTGCACACACAGGCTATCGCCGAGCTTGAGAGCTTTCGCGGCAACTTTCGTGACCATAGCTATTTCGTTGGCCTGCTGGGGACCGGCAACTACTATCACAACAATGCTAAAAACGAATTCGACGGTCGTTGGCTGCGTTATCAACTAAAGCCTGACAATCCTGATGACGCCTGGTTTTATCGTTTAATCGAACAAAACCACGACTTTCATCTGAATATCAACCCCGATGCCGAGCTAGGGGTAACCAAACTCTGGATAGACGTACTCGTCCGCGACGGTAGCGAGGTGCTCGGCATCGTCGGCACCGGCCTTGCTCTGGACGATTTCCTGCAAGAAATCGTCGACCTGAACCAGCCCGGAATAACCACTCTATTTGTCGACCAGAATGGCGCAATTCAGCTGCACCGCGACCCAGCTAAAATAAATTACGCCAACATCGTTAAGCCGGAAGGGCAAAAAATTCTGGTTGATCAATTGTTCGACAGCGAGGAAGACAGCGCACACGTACGCTATCTGATGCAGCAACTAAAGGGCAGCAAGCAGGAAGGCGCGCAGGTAATCAGTGACTTTGTCACTGTAGACGGCAAATCAAACCTTGCCGGAATCGCCTATCTGCCCAGTATCGGCTGGTACGAAATAACCCTGATGGACCTCAACGTGCTGATGCCACTCAGTGGATTCATGCCCATGATCCTACTTTTTGCTGCCATCGTGGTGCTGAGCCTGTTAATTATGGCTCTGGCCTTGCAAAAGCAGGTCCTGAAGCCGCTGAACGCACTGGAACGCGCCATGCAGCAGCTGCAGGATGGCGAGCTGACACCGGCCGAACTACCTTCCGCCAACGGCGAGTTGGGTAGACTAAATGCGCATTTTGTCAGCATGGCCGAAGCCGTTCGCTATACCACCATAGACCTTGAAGAGAAAATCCGTGAACGCACCGAGGCGTTGCAACGGCTGGCTCGCCTTGATCCACTCACAGGCTTGATCAACCGCCGCGGGATGACTGAGCTGCTAAACGAGGTCGCGGCTAAAGCCGATCGAGAGCATCAGCACTTCGGTCTGATTTGGCTTGACGTTGATAAGTTCAAAGAGATCAATGACCTTAATGGTCATGCAATAGGCGATCAAGTGCTGAAATACATCGCGCAGGTCCTGCTTACCGCACTGCGTCCCTACGACCATGCCTCGCGCTGGGGTGGCGATGAATTTCTGGTGATGTTATCGCCGTGCACCGATATGACCCTGCAACGCTTTGGGGATCGCATACGTGAGACCATCGAACAGGGAGCCGGTGACCTGCAATTGCAGGTCACTGTGAGTATGGGCGGCTACCTTGCCGGCCCCGGAGATACCGTCGATACAGCCCTGCAACAAGCCGATGAAGCACTCTATGCAGCCAAACACGCCGGGCGAAATCGCTTCGAGATAACCCACTGCTGAGTCAAACCGGCCGCTCAAACCATAGCGACCGGCGTGACTGGCGAGCCAACGGCACCTGGAAGTCTTAATGGCGGCGCCGTCAGCAAAAAACGACTACGCCCTTTTGCCTGCAGGTACTCAGCCAACTCAGTAAGGTACCAGAGCTCACCCAAATGAATGCCTAGCTTGAACAGGCAATGCTCATGCAGCGGCAACGCCGCACAACACCCCTCGGTTTCACGCGCAGGGTAAGCTTCTACCGCATAATTATCAGCAATCAGCACACTCAGACCAGAGTCCGTAATCCATTGCAGCAGTGCTGGATCACGCCCGTCGAGCACCGCGCAGCTTGAGGCCAGGCGCTGTGCATCAGGCTTGCCGTCCATTTCCAGAATAACGTCGGCGAATCCGGTGTAGAGACAAACCATGTCGCCGGGCTCGATAACGACCTCATCAGCAGCACAAATCGCCATCAACCGCGCATGATCCACCAGGACCCGCTCACGACCGCAATGGCGAGCCAGGTTAATCAGCACTGCACGCCCACTAACGGCCGTCTCAGCCATTTTCTCAATACCCAGACGCCTGGCGTTCACCCCTTCCAGTGCATCATCGCAACCAGCGGGCCCCTGCACGTCGGGGCCAGCGCGCCAACCGTTGTAGTAAAGCGGCTCAGCCACACCGTCGCCGTCGGCATCAAACAGGCCACCAACATGGGAAAGTGCATCCCACTGGGTGGAGTACTGAGTGAACAATAGCACCGCGTCATCACTCACCACGTCAGTGAATGCAGGATTAAGGCGGTTGAGTTCAAAGTTGTAGTTCAGTTTACCCTCACGCCCGGAAGTAAAACGACGCGGTGGGTAGCGAAACCGATTGAGCGCATTGCCACCCGGCAAATCGAGCGGCAGGCTGAGGCAGAAACTACGCCCTTCGCGGACTTCAGCCACGCCCTGCAGCACTTTTTCAGGGGTCAGCATGTTCAGCCTGCCCAGCTCGTCATCTACGCCAAAGTCACCCCAGTTCGAGCCTTGTGGTCGATTTTTCCAACGCATCGGATGCCTCCTGTTATTATTTTGTTCGACTACCTTGCCATGCAGCGAGGGCGCCCGGCAGTAGGTGGCGCCGTGAATTAGTTCGCGTGTTGGCCCACCATAACCAGCGCAGTGCCGCCAGCACTCGCGCTAGGGCGCGCAGCATGCTTTATACTTGCGCCTGATCTTTTCTGGAGCTTTGGCCCTACTATGGATTGGCTACAAGTTTTCGTCCTGGCAATCGTTCAGGGCATTACCGAATTTCTTCCGGTTTCCAGCTCAGCACACCTGATTCTGGTACCTATTTTGACCGACTGGCCGGATCAGGGGCTGGCCTTCGATGTCGCCCTGCATTTAGGCAGCCTCTCCGCCGTACTCATTTATTTTCGGCGGGACATCTTCAGCATGACGGTCAGCTGGGGCCGCTCGCTAAAGACTCACCAGCTGGATGCGGATGCCAAGCTGGCCTGGGCGGTTATTCTTGGCACCATTCCGGTAGGCCTTGCGGGGTTGCTGCTCAAGGATACGATCGAGACCGTATTGCGTTCGCCTATTTATCTCTCCGTCGGGCTGATCGTATTCGGCTTACTACTAAGCTGGGCGGACTGGCGCCACAAGGGCAAGCGAACCGAGTATCAGATGAACTGGAAAGATGTGCTGCTAATAGGCTGTGCGCAGGCCGTAGCGCTGTTTCCCGGTACATCTCGTTCGGGTATTACCATGACCGCCGCGCTAATGCTGGGCCTGAGCCGGGAGGCCTCGGCGCGCTTCTCCTTTCTATTGTCGATTCCGGTCATTGTGCTGGCCTGCGGCCTGGAGACCCTGGAGCTGATCAAGGCTGAGGTGCCGATCGATGTCGCCGCCATGCTAGGCGGTGTAGTCTTGTCAGGTATCAGCGCCTACCTGTGTATCCATTACTTTCTGGCTTTTATTACACGTATCGGCATGCAGCCTTTTGTGATCTATCGGATAGTTCTGGGTATCGCGCTGCTGTGGATATTCCTTTAAGCCGCAGGGCGCTCAACCACGCAAGGTGCCCAGTTTAAGTAGCACCCGGCCTGGCTCGGTAGCCACCAGGCCGCGCGAAGCGAGGCAGGTATCGCGTAGCCAGGAATGACGGGGCAACGGCACTCTGTTGGCGTCTTCGGCGAGCGGCGAAAGCGCCTCAAAGGCACCCTGCAGTACCAGCAGTTCGCCACCCACCTGAGCAGGAAGCTCGAGCGCAGCACCAGCAGCACAATCAACCAGTAGCGTAAGCTCGTCGCCATGGCTATGCAGCAGGCTCTGCTGCTGGCTGGGCAGCACCTGCCATTGCTGCTGCTCCGGCCTTAAACGAATACACTGCCTGTCCTCTGCAGCAAACTGATTGAGCTTCACGAAAAGCAAACATCCCTGCGCGGAAAATGGACTGTGCCGAGAGCCAGACGGGCTGCGTAAATAACTGCCAGCGGGGTAATCGCCGCTCTCATCGCTGAACACACCCGACAACACCAGTATTTCCTCCCCTTGGGGATGCAGATGCTGAGGGAAATGCGCACCAGGCAGATATTCCACCAAGCTGGTTACCTGCCCACTCTCCGGCGCTTCACGCTCCAGCGGCCAGCGCCGCACCGGTGCCTGAGCAGCTGTTAGCCATAACTGCTCCCCCGGCCGCACGCATACCGGCAATTGGCGATCCATATTCAACGCTGTGAAAACAGACATCAGAGCTCTACCGCCATCAGTATTTTCTCCACTTCAACAGCAGGTAATGGTTGGTTGTAAAGATAGCCTTGTCCTGCGACGCAACCAAACTCACGCAGCAGGTCTTCCTGAGCCTGCGTCTCTATACCTTCGGCAATAGTGGTCAACTGCAGGCTTTTTCCCAAGCCAATAATAGTGCGGGCCATCGCACTGTCACTCTCGCTTCCGGGCAAATCACTGATAAAACCGCGATCAATTTTCAGCTTGTTAACGGGCATCCGCTTGAGTCGCAACAGCGAGGAATAGCCGGTACCAAAATCGTCAATCGCCAGCCGTACACCCAGCTCTGACAGTTGGTCCAGCAGACTCACACTCAAGTCACCATAATGCATCACCTCGTCCTCGGTGACCTCCAACTCAAGGTAGTGTGCATCCAGATTGCTATTTGCCAGCGCACTGCGCGCACTGCTCAACACATCACCGCGCTCCATCCAGTAGCCGGACATATTTACCGCCATTGTGCGCAGCGGATAACCAGCATCCAGCCACTGACGCATCTGCGCGCAGGCCTGGTGCAATACAAACTCGTCGATTTCCCCCATCAACCCGGCATGCCGGGCGACAGGCAGAAATTCGTCCGGTGGGATGACGCCATGTTCCGGGTGCTCCCAGCGGACCAAAGCCTCCATGCCGATCCATTGCCCGCTGCGTAGATCTTTCTGTAGCTGGTAATAAACGCGCAACTGATGTTGTTGTAACGCGAGATGCAGCTCGGTCTCCAGGTTCATTCGCCGCCGCGCCTGCTCAGTCAACTCCTGAGTATAAAATGCATAGCTGTTGCGGCCCCGGCTCTTGGCCAGCGATACCGCTGAGTCAGCATTTTTTAGCAACTCCGCCCCATCATTTCCGTCAGACGGAAACAGGCTCAGCCCGATACTGGCCGTCATATGAATAAGCTGACCATTCAGCTCAAATGGCTCCAGCAAAAGCTGCTGGATGCGCTCGGCCAACTTGCTCAGATCATCGAAACCAACGGGGCGCTCGACCAGCAAGGCAAACTCGTCACCACTGAGCCGCGAGAGCGTATCAGCGTCTTCACACACCTGCTGAACCCGCTCGGCGACCCGCTGCAGCATCTCGTCACCCAAACTGTGCCCCAGGCTGTCGTTGATGCCCTTGAAACGGTCAAGGTCGATGAAGATCAAACCCAAGGTCGTAATGTGCCGACTTGCACGCACTATCGCGGTGTTCAGACGCTCGTTGAACAACAGCCTGTTAGGCAACTTGGTCAAAGGGTCGTGGTGTGCCAGATAATCGATCTCCTGCTGACTGCGCTTGATCATGCTGATGTCGGCAAACACGGCGACGTAGTGGGTCAGCGTGCCCATGTGGTCTTTCACCGCAATAATATTTTGCCATTGAGGGTAAATCTCACCGTCCTTGCGGCGATTCCAGATTTCTCCCGACCAGCGCCCGGTCGCTATGATCTGTTGCCACATGCGGCGGTAAAACTCGGTATCGTGACGTCCCGAGGCCAGCAAGTTCGGGGAGCGGCCGATCACATCCGCTGGCTGATAGCCGGTTATCTGACAAAAGGCATTATTGACATCAATGATGTTCTGCTCAGCGTCGCAGATCAGCATACCCTCGCTGGTACAGTCGAACATCACCCCAGCCTGTAACAAACGCTGCTCACGCCTCACCTGCTCGCTGATATCACGCAGTATTCCAACCAGGCGCAAAGCACGCCCTTGCTGGTTGCGGACCGCCTGCCCGCTGACTTGCACCCACACAAGATCCGCGTGCTGGCCAACAACCCGATAGGTTAGCTCCAAGCGTTCGGTCTTTCCGCGCAGGTGTGCGATAAACGCGGCTCTTACCGGCTCCTTATCGTCGGGGTGCAAATACTCACGCCACTGCTGTGCTATTCCTCCCGGTCGTTCGGCGGTAATGCCTAATAACTCGCGACAACGAGCAGACAAGTAAAACGCATCGGCGACCAGATCCCAATCCCAGACCCCATCGTTGCCGCCGGCCAGTGCCAGATTGAAGCGCTCATCATTTTTGCGCAAAGCGAGCTCCTGCTGTCGACGCCCGCGCAATTGATGGCGTGCAGTAAAAAACAACACAGCCGTGGTGATAAGCACAAAGGCCATACCCTTGAACGTCTGGAGCTGAAGCTGCAGCTCAGGCTCGAGCACAACCCAAGTCAGCAAATAATCACTAAACAGGACCCAGGTGGTCGCCACAAGAAGGTATTTAACAGCGATTAAACACGCACTCGCACTGGAACTCATAACAGTTCCCTATCTGTAACACTCAACATTTGGTTACTACGGTAGCCTCTATTCGGCGACCCGCGGTCATGTTCATTGTGCATTTGTTGGTCCATAATCAGGACGAAGGGCCCTTTAGTCCGTGTATTCTAACGAGGTAATACAGATCTATGTGGTACAACGGCTTACTCAACTTGTCCGGCTGGCAGATTCTGGCCGTAATTCTAGTTCTGACGCATATCACTATCGTCAGTGTCACCGTCTACCTGCACCGCTACTCCGCACACCGGGCGCTGGAACTGCATCCGGCGCTCAAACACTTTTTTCGCTTCTGGTTGTGGCTCACCACCAGCATGAACACCCGTGAATGGACCGCTATTCACCGTAAACACCATGCCAAATGCGAGACGCCAGAAGATCCCCACAGCCCCGTTCACAAAGGACTGTCGACCGTACTGCGCAAGGGCGCAGAGCTTTATATGGAAGAGTCCAAAAATGAAGACACCCTGCGCATCTACGGCAAGAACTGCCCTGATGACTGGGTCGAGCGCAATGTCTACAGCCGTTTCCAGATCGGTGGCGTAACCCTTATGGCACTGATAGACCTCGCCCTGTTCGGTGCGCTGGGCATCACCGTGTGGGCCGTACAAATGATGTGGATCCCCGTGTTTGCTGCGGGCGTGGTTAATGGCCTTGGTCACGCAGTCGGCTACCGCAATTTCGAATGCCGCGACGCTGCCACCAATATTTCGCCCTGGGGCATCCTGATTGGCGGCGAAGAGCTGCACAACAACCACCACACCTACCCCAACTCCGCCAAGCTCTCGGTAAAAAAGTGGGAGTTCGATATGGGCTGGATGTGGATTCGCCTGTTCAGTCTGCTGGGGCTGGCCTCGGTGCGGCGCACCGCACCCATCGCTCACCGCGTAGAGGGCAAACAGACGCTGGACATGGATACCGCCATGGCGATTCTCAATAACCGCTTCCAGATCATGGCACAGTACCGCAAGCTGGTGATCAAACCCCTGGTACGGCAGGAAATCGACAAGGTGGATGCGTCTGTTCGCCATCTTTTCCGCCGCGCCAAGCGCCTGCTCAGTCGCGAGCCGAGCCTGCTGGACCAGCAGCATAAAGCGCGTATCGATACCATGCTGACACATAGCCAATCACTCAAAGTTATCTACGAAAAGCGGCTGGCCTTGCAACAGATCTGGGGGCGCACCAGCGCCAACGGTCACGAGATGCTGCAGGCGCTGAAAGATTGGTGCCAACAGGCAGAAGAAAGCGGCATCAAGGCACTGCAGGACTTTGCCGAGACCCTGCGCACCTACTCGCTGAAACCCAGCGCAGCCTGAGGCTGTTGGACGCGGCTCGCCTCGAGCCGCGTTCAGCGCTAAACTGAACTTCGCGCTCAATAACTCTCTGAAAGGTAGCAACGGATGCGTGCCTTACTAGCATTCACACTCCCCCTGCTGCTCAGCCCCTGTGTTCTGGCTGGCAGCATCTATAAATACACCGACGCCAATGGTGTAACGACCTATACCGATCAGGAAGTATCGGGCGCAGAGGTTATTGTCTTCCGTGATGCCATGGTCGAGAACGTTGACCGCCAAGTGTATGTCACCAAACGCAGCCACGCTGGCGGCGAAACCCTGATTGTCCACAACGACCTCTACGCCCCGGTCGAAATTAAATTGAGCATCAGCAATGCCCAGAACGTCACCGGCGTGCCAAGCGAACCCATAACCTGGGTGATGCAGCCACGCCAGGAACTCCGGCTGCTGACGCTACAACCTACGGGCAGTGGCCAGGTACATTACGACTACAAACTCGAGCATGCGCTAGGCGATCCGCGAGCAGAGCAATCACTGACCTATTACCCTCTGCCTTGGCGGGGTGGCCCGTTCCGCCTGACCCAGGGTCCGGGCGGGCGCTATAGCCATAGCGGCGTGAAGGGCCGGTACGCGATGGATATTGCCATGCCCGAAGGGACGCCAATCGTCGCCTCGCGCAGCGGCCTGGTGGTCAAGACCGAGAACAGCCAGACAGGCCGAGGTACAAACCCGTCAGGCAACTTTGTACGCCTGCTGCATGACGATGGCACCATGAGCGTCTACCTGCACCTCAAACGCGGCTCAGTGCAGGTTAGAGAAGGCCAGCGCATCAATACCGGACAGCTACTCGCGCTGTCAGGCAATACCGGCAACAGTACCGGCCCGCACTTGCATTTTGTGGTGCAAAAGAACGTTGGCCTGCAGACCGTTTCAATACCTTTCGAGTTTGCCCAACCGGTCGACAGCCTGCCCAACTTCGCCGTAGGTGGCGAGCCCTGAGCCGCAGCATCAGTGCCTTTAACGAATCACCCACTTTTCAGCAGGCAACAAAAAACCCGCACCAGGCGGGTTTTTTGCTAGTCAGCGTCGATCTTATTTGATCTTGGCTTCCTTGTAAGGCACGTGCTTGCGTACAACCGGATCGAACTTCTTGATTTCGATCTTATCGGGAGTAGTGCGCTTGTTTTTGTCGGTAGTGTAGAAGTGACCAGTACCGGCAGTAGAAACCAAACGAATCAATTCACGCATGGAACTGCTCCTTAAACTTTTTCGCCGCGGGCGCGGATTTCAGTCAATACGACGTCGATACCGCGCTTGTCGATAATACGCATGCCCTTGGCAGACGTGCGCAGACGGACGAAACGCTTTTCCGACTCAACCCAAAAGCGATGGTGCTGCAGATTAGGCAGAAAACGACGCTTGGTTCTGTTGTTAGCGTGGGAAACATTGTTCCCAGTCACTGGACCTTTACCGGTCACCTGACATACTCGAGACATGGTTAACCCTCTCCAACCAATTGCCCAACCCAAACTGGTTGGAAGCCATAAAAGAATCTGTGATCCAGCCGGGGCAACTGGAATTATCCAGCCTGCAAATACACATTTACAGGCGCAGCCCCGAGAAGAGCGGAGCTTTATACCAAAAACGTCCGCACCAAGCAATGATTATTCACACAAATTGCAGACGAGCGGTTAGCCTATAACCTTCCGTTTTGCCCTCCAGGGCGCGCACCACGGGCTCTTCGCTTACAACAGCCCGCGCTCTGCAAAAGAGACCGGATCGCCATCGCCCACGATCAGGTGATCAAGCACGCGAATATCCAGCAGCGCCAGGCTTTCCTTTAAACGACGCGTAAGCTGCAGATCAGACTGGCTGGGCTCGGCCACCCCCGAGGGATGATTGTGCGTCAGTATCAATGCTGCTGCATTATGCGCCAACGCCCGCTTGATTACCTCACGCGGATAAACACTGGCACTGTCCAGCGTGCCGCGAAACAGCTCTTCAAAGGCAATGACCCGGTGCTGGTTATCCAGGAAAAGACAGGCAAAGACCTCATGCGGCAGCGCCATCAAGCGGCTCTTGAGAAACTGTCTCACCGCGCCTGGCGAGGTCAGTGCGCAACCACGCTTGAGATCCTCGAATAAATGCCGCCGCCCCATTTCCAGCACCGCCTGCAGTTGCGCATACTTGGCAGGCCCCAGCCCCGCGTGCTGACTGAACTCGCGCAGGTCGGCCTGCAAAAGCCCGCGCAGACTACCGAATCCTGCGAGCAGGTCGCGCGCTAGGTCCACGGCACTGCGGCCTGGCAGACCCGTGCGCAGGAAAATAGCCAGCAACTCGGCATCCGATAAGGCGTCAGCCCCCTGCGCCAATAACTTTTCCCGCGGCCGTTCTGCTACCGGCCAGTCTGTTATCGCCATACGTGTTTACTCCCTGGCTGCTGTACGCGTACATCCGTGGCGCGTAATTTTGCTCTCGATGGCCCACTCATAATGAGCGGACACAGGCTGTTTCAGGGTCACTCAGAACCAGCGCTGTGCTATCGTAGCGGGCATTTACCGGGCGCTCTACGGGCGTCGGCGCAGCATGAGGGGGAGTTCACAATGCAGCCGTTGATCAACAAGCAGGTAGTACTGGGTGTCAGTGGTGGCATTGCCGCTTATAAAAGCGCAGAGCTGGTCCGGCGCCTGCGTGATGCGGGCGCCGAGGTACGGGTAGTGATGACCAGGGCCGCGCGCGAGTTCATTACCCCGATGACCTTGCAGGCGCTGTCCGGCCACCCGGTGCACGGTGATCTGCTGGACCCTGAAGCGGAAGCAGCCATGGGCCATATCGAGCTGGCACGCTGGGCCGATCTGGTATTGATTGCTCCTGCCACGGCCGACCTGATGGCACGTCTGGCCCAGGGCCGTGGTGATGATTTGCTGACCACGCTAGTGCTGGCAACCGACGCCCCCATAGCGCTCGCTCCGGCGATGAATCAGGCAATGTGGCGTGACGCCGCTACCCAAGCCAACCTGGAGCTGTTGCTGGCGCGCAAGGTGCACGTATTTGGCCCCGGCAGCGGTGGACAAGCCTGCGGCGACGTCGGGCCAGGGCGCATGCTGGAGCCAACCGACATAGCAGCGCGCGCAGCCGAGTGCTTTCAGCGTGGCATTCTTAGTGGCAAGCATGTGCTGATCAATGCCGGACCGACGCGCGAAGCTATCGATCCGGTGCGCTATATATCCAACCACAGCTCCGGCAAAATGGGCTTTGCCTTGGCCGAAGCTGCCATAGAGGCAGGTGCGCGGGTCACGCTGGTAGCCGGGCCGGTCAACTTGCCGACGCCAGCGCGCGTGCAACGAGTAGACGTTATCAGCGCCGAGGACATGCTGACCGCCTGTCAGGCAGCGATGCCAGCCGATCTCTTCATTGCCTCGGCTGCCGTGGCCGACTATCGCCCTGCCAGCTGCGCCGAGCAAAAGCTGAAGAAAACCCCGGGTAGTGAAGACGGCATGACACTGACGCTGGTGCGCAATCCGGACATACTTGCAACTCTGGCAGAGCACCCGCAACGCCCATGGACCGTGGGCTTTGCGGCCGAAACCCACGACCTGATGAGCTACGCTGCCGACAAGCTGCAGCGTAAAAAACTTGATCTGATTATCGCCAATGATGTCAGCCAGAGCGGGATCGGCTTTAATAGTGATGATAACGCCGTCACGCTGATCGACCGCGCCTTGCAAAGCGAGTCATTGCCACGCGCCAGCAAATCCAAGCTGGCACGTGAAATCATTAGCCGGATCGCCAACCTGATGGCATCAAATCACAGCAATAAGGAAACCTGATGCACGCGTTGCAAGCCAAAGTACTCGACTCTCGCCTTGGCGCTGAATGGCCGTTGCCGGCCTATGCCACCATCGGCTCAGCGGGCCTTGATCTGCGCGCCATGCTGCAGGAACCGCTGCAACTACAGCCGGGCGAAACCCAGTTGCTGCCGACCGGCCTGGCTATTCATATTGCCGATCCTGGCTTGGCAGCCATGATCCTGCCGCGCTCCGGCATGGGCCACAAGCACGGCATCGTACTGGGCAATCTGGTCGGCCTGATCGATTCCGACTACCAAGGCCAGCTCATGGTGTCTTGCTGGAATCGCAGCAGCAGCGCTTTCACCATCAATCCGGGTGAGCGTATCGCGCAGTTGGTACTGGTCCCGGTTCTGCAGGCCAAATTTGAGATTGTCGACGAGTTCGACGATAGCCAGCGCGGTGCCGGTGGCTTCGGCCACACCGGCAGTCACTGAGTCAGGCAGGCAGTTCAACTGTTGCAGGGAGGCAAGGACAATAATGAAAATGAAAAAGACTGATGCCAAGGCAGGACTACCCAACACCGTCATCCCCCTTGGCATGGCCATCGCTGGTGTTGCCGCGGGTGCTGCCATGCTGTGGTTGGCGCTGACAGGCTTCACCGCACAGCGCAACGATGAGCTGGTGGAAAGCTATGCAAAACAGCAACTGGCTGGCATCGACCAGAGCATGCAGCAGCTGCAGGCCGACCTCACCCGCTTAGCCAGCAACCCACAGTTGCAGGTCGCACTCCAGCAAGGTGGCAATCAGAGTATTGACCGCCTGCTGCGCTACCATCTGGCCAACACTCTGGCGATTTATACCTCTGCCACCGAGCAGGCGGAACTGGTGCGCAACGATACCGCACCGCTGAGCTTTGCCGCGCTTGACATGATTCGTCGAGCAGAGCGCGGACTGCCAGTCCCGCTTGAAGCGCACAATGTTGATGGCGATTGGCGCCTGTACGGCGTCAAGCCACTGCGTGCCTCCGAAAAAGCAGCGGTTGGCGGCACCCTGACCGGGGTATTTCAGCTTGACCGGGTCATCAACGGACTGCCGGCACTCGCCGACGACATCGGCCAGATAACGCTCATCCAACAATTCCCCGGCTCAGGTGAGCAAGTACTGTTTCAGCGCGGTAACGGTAATGGCCAGGCGGTACGGTTAAGCACCAGCAACCCGGCCTGGCAAATCGAGTTCAAAGCTGGCAGCAAACTGTCACACAGTAGCGCCGACCCGCTGTTACTGGTCGGCGCTGCCCTGCTGGCACTTCTGGGTGGGCTGTTCGGCATGCTGTGGCTGCAACGCAGCTGGGTACAGAGCCTGCGTAACGACACCCACACCCTGACCCAACTGACCCTGGGCCACAAGGCAGCGGGGGTGCAACTGAGCCCATTGGAGCCACTGGCGCAGAACATCATGCAGCTGGTAAAGCGCTCGGGGCAAACCCTGGGTGCATCAGCCAAGCGCACTGATGAGGCGGAGGTCGCCGTAGCCAAGCCGGAAAAAAAGCCCAGTGACGATTTCACCGACCCGCTTTTTCAGCCTACCGAAATACTCGATATCGATATTCTCGACGACGACCCCTTTGCCATGAACGAGGCTCCAGCGCCCGCAGCGCCCAGCATCCCGACGCTACCCGACGAGATATTCAGAGCCTACGATATTCGCGGTGTGGTCGGTAAAAGCCTGACCGAGGAGTACGTCTACTGGCTTGGTCGCAGTATCGGTAGCGCCTCAATCGAAGCGGGTGAGCCACGCGTTATGGTCGCGCGTGATGGCAGACTGTCCGGCCCTGCACTGACCGAACAACTGATCAAGGGCCTGATGGAAAGTGGCTGCGCGATAACTGACCTGGGCATGGTGCCAACACCGGTCCTGTACTTTGCCACGCACACCACAGGCGCCACGTCAGGCGTGATGCTGACCGGCAGCCACAACCCACCCGCCTACAATGGGCTGAAAATCGTGGTCGCCGGCGAAACGCTTTCGGGAGACCAAATAGGCGCTCTGAACCAAAGGCTGCGCGACAACAAGCTGCAGTCGGGATCAGGTAGCCGCGAACAGCTCGACATACTCGATGACTATCAGCAGTACATCGTTGACGACGTGGTAATGGCCCGTCCACTGAAAGTGGTGGTGGATTGCGGGAATGGTGTGGGTGGCGTGATCGCACAAGCCTTGCTGGAAAGTATTGGTTGCCAGGTGGTACCGCTTTACTGCGAGGTGGACGGGCTCTTTCCGAATCACCATCCAGACCCGGGCAAGCCCGAGAACCTGGTCGAACTGATCAATACTGTGAAGCGCGAAAATGCCGATCTTGGCGTCGCTTTCGACGGCGATGCCGACCGTCTCGGCTTCGTTACCGACACCGGTGAAATGATCTACCCTGACCGCCTACTGATGCTGTTTGCCGAAGATATAGTCACTCGCAACCCCGGAGCCGACATCATCTTTGACGTTAAATGCACCCGCCAGCTACCCGCGCTGATCAATCGCTCTGGCGGCCGCCCTGTCATGTGGAAATCTGGCCACTCGCTGGTCAAAGCCAAGATGAAGGAAACCGGCGCGCTACTCGGCGGCGAAATGAGTGGTCACGTGTTCTTCAAGGAGCGCTGGTTTGGCTTTGATGACGGCCTGTACAGCGCCTGCCGCCTGCTCGAACTGCTGTCCATGCAGCCTGAGTCAGCGAGCGCCGTGATGGCGCGCTACCCGACCGGCATCAGCACACCCGAGATCAATTTGACCGTAGGCGAAACGCAAAAATTTGCCATTATCAAAATACTCGCGGAGCAGGCTGATTGGGGCGACGGCAAGATAACCACACTGGATGGCATCCGGGTCGACTTCCCCCATGGCTGGGGCCTGATACGCGCTTCCAACACCACACCGATGCTGGTATTGCGCTTTGAGGCAGAACAGCAGGACGAGCTGGAACGGGTACAGCAATTATTCCGGGAGCAACTGCAGGCAGCGGCTCCCGAGGTTAACATTACATTCTGACTGAACTCAGGAGATAGCAGATCACCATGTTGAATCGCGACGCAGCCATCCAGGTATCCAAGGTACTGACCGAGGCCCTGCCTTACATCCAACGCTTTACCGGTAAAACCATCGTTATCAAGTACGGCGGAAACGCGATGGAAAGCGAAGAGCTGAAAAATAGCTTTGCGCGCGACATCGTACTAATGAAGACGGTGGGGATTAATCCGGTAGTGGTGCACGGCGGCGGTCCGCAAATTGGTGACCTGCTCAAACGCCTGAATATCGAAAGCAACTTTATCGAAGGCATGCGCGTAACCGACACCCAGACCATGGACGTGGTGGAAATGGTGCTGGGCGGGCAGGTCAACAAAGACATCGTCAACCTGATCAATCAACACGGTGGCAGTGCCATCGGCCTGACCGGCAAGGATGCAGGACTGATCAAGGCGCGTCAGCTCAAGGTGACACGCAACACCCCCGGTATGGATAAGCCGGAAATCATCGACATTGGACACGTTGGCGAGGTGGTGGAAATCAATACCAAACTAATCAACCGCCTGGTGTCAGACGACTATATCCCGGTCATCGCACCCATTGGGGTCGGCGCGGACGGTGCCTCCTACAACATCAACGCCGACCTGGTCGCCGGCAAGGTAGCAGAGGCACTGCAAGCTGAAAAACTGATGCTGCTGACCAACATTGCTGGCCTGATGGACAAGTCAGGCAAGGTCCTGACTGGCCTTAGCACCGGCCAGGTAAACGAATTGATTGCTGATGGCACCATCTACGGCGGCATGCTACCGAAAATCCGCTGCGCCCTGGATGCCGTCCAGGGTGGTGTGAGCAGCGCCATTATCGTCGACGGCCGGGTACCCAACGCAGTGCTGCTGGAAATCTTTACCGACACCGGCGTAGGCACCCTGATCACCAACCAAAAGGTAGTTTAACCCGTATGCAGTTGGCCGACTTTCACTTTGGCTGCCCGCTGCGGGTACGCTGGTCCGAGGCAGATCCGCAAGGCATCGTCTTCAACGGTCATTACCTCAATTACGCCGACGTTGGCGTGACTGAGTACTACCGCGCGCTCAATGCAGCCAATCCCGGCCGCGAAGACCTGTCCGGCAACGAGTTTTTTGCCGTCAAGACGCTACTGGAATACCGCTCATCGGCGTTCTTCGATGATTTGCTCGACGTAAGGCTGCGCGTATCGCGCCTTGGCAACAGCAGTATGAGTTTCACTTTGGGTCTTTTTCGCGACGAGGAATTGCTGGTAACCGGAGAGATTGTTTACGTGCGTGCCGACCAACAAACACGCAAGCCGCTGCCGATTCCAGAGGAATTTAAAGCTGCCGTGCGCGCGTTTGAGCAGGTGGCGCCGCAAGAAACCTCTGCCGCCGAAGCTTAACAGCAATGAATTAGCGCCCCACCGGGGCGCTAATCGTCTTCGTTAAGCAAGAACTTGAGCCGCTCGCGCTGACGATCAAACTCTGCGTTATTCTCGACGATCTCTTGCCGCTTGCGACTGATAAGCCGTTGCAGGCGTGCCGTCTCAGCATCCACGGCACTTAATTCAGCCAGCAAGTCAGGATCAACTTCGCGACCCGCCCGCTCAGCCTGAGCAGCGCGGCTTTGCAGCTCCTCGCGCTCTAATTGCAGATCGTCGATGCTCGCCTTGGAGGCGGTGATCTGATTATCAATCTGCTGGAGCTGACGATTTTGCGCGCGCTCCAAATCTGCTTCGCTGCTGTACAGGCGCAGCAAATTCGAATCGGCAACATCCTGTTCTTGCTGCGCTGCCAGCGCGGCTCGCTTCGCTTCCCGCTCGGCAGGCGTAGGCGCCGCTGAAACCACCAGCTTCACCCTGCCCTGCGAGTCCAGCACTTCGTATCCACGACTGATAAACTGCGGCGGGACTCGGCTATCCAGCACGGTAACGCCCTTATCGTCGATATAACGATACAGGTCTGCCTGCGCCAGACTCGACCCGCAAGCGCCAAGCGCCAGCAAGGCAAAACCCATCACTCGTTTAAATGCAGGCACATCCTCGTCCTCTGCTTCGTGTTTACGCAGCCTTTACAGCTGTCTTATGGCAAATTGGCAGTATATCGGCAATCTAAACTCAGAGATTAACCTCATCTCTTGCCTATTTATACCTGCAGCCCGCAACACGCGCGTCGGGACGGTGAAATTAAATACCGTATTCGGCGCGATAAGCCTCTACTGCGGGCAAGTGCCGCTGCAACTCGGCATCATCAGCAATAAAGCTCATCACCTGATTAAGCGATACGATACTAATCACTGGGATACCAAAGTCGCGCTCAACCTCCTGAATGGCCGACAACTCACCTTGGCCGCGTTCCTGCCGGTCCAGCGCGATCATCACCGCTGCGGGTGTTGCACCTTGCGCTTCAATAATCTGCATGACCTCGCGCACGGCGGTACCGGCAGTAATGACGTCATCGATAATCAGCACCCGCCCTTCCAGCGGCGCGCCAACCAGGGTCCCGCCTTCACCGTGATCCTTGGCCTCTTTACGATTGAAGCAGTAAGGCAAGTCGCGGTCAAAGCTATCGGCCAGCGCAACTGCAGTGACGGCGGCCAGCGGGATGCCTTTGTATGCCGGCCCGAAGATCACATCAACGTCCTTCAGTTCGCTGTGAACCAGCGCCTGAGCATAAAAACGGCCAAGACGGCTAAGCGAGCCACCACTGTTAAACAGGCCAGCGTTGAAAAAATAAGGACTCTTGCGTCCAGACTTGAGGGTGAACTCACCAAAGCGCAACACCTCGCGATCCAGTGCAAATCGAATGAATTCCCGCTGATATTCGTGCATCTACACCCTCTTCGTTAACAAAAGTCAATCAAGCTCGGTTATCATACACCCACGTTTTTTGGGGGGCCATGCATGCGAATTATCAGTCTTAACGTCAACGGAGTGAAGGCCGCAGCCGAACGCGGTCTTTTTGACTGGTTGCGCACGCAGGATGCGGACGTCATCTGCTTGCAGGACATTCGAGTCACAGCCCCCGAGCTAGAGCAGGATCCCTACTGGATCGACGGTTACTGGCAGTACTGCTTTGAGGCCGAAGTTGCCAGTCAGGGTGGCGTTGCCATCTACACTCGCACCGCGCCCAAGGCAATTATCATGGGTTTGGGCTTCGAGTCCGCCGATCGTTACGGCCGCTTCATGCAGGCCGATTTCGACAAGGTCAGCATCGGCTCACTGCTGCTGCCTTCGGGCCGCGATGGTGACGCTGACCTGAACCAGAAATTCAAGTTCATGGAAGACTTCGCCAGCTACCTCAACAAGCAGCGCCGCAAGCGTCGCGAGTTCATCTACTGTGGCTCGCTCTATGTTGCTCATCTCAAGCTGGACGTAAAGAACTGGCGCGACTGCCAGCACGAACCCGGCTTCATGGCCCCTGAGCGCGCCTGGATGGACGAGATTTACGGCAATATGGGTTATGTCGATGCTGTACGCGAAGTTACCCGAGAATCAGAGCTTTACAGCTGGTGGCCCAATAGCGAGCAAGCCGAAAACCTGAATCTGGGGCTGCGCTTCGACTATCAGTTCCTGACGCCTGGCCTGCGCCGCTTTGTAAAAAGCGCAAAGATACCGCGCAATGCCCGCTTTTCGCAGCACGCTCCGGTAATCGTCGATTACGACTGGACGCTGACTATCTGACCCTTTGCGGGCGCCACGTGCGCCCTTGCTGCAAGATCCCCAAGGGCCTTTCCGGCCAACAAAGGCAAGCAGTATGCTGCCCCGGCCGTGCAACCTCGCCGGGATAGCCCTGCCCTTTACTTGATCAAACGCCAGCAGAACGGATAACGATAGGCCGTACCTTCGTTCGACTTGATCGCAGCAATGATCATCAGCACGATCGCGCCAATTGCCACAAGCCATACCAGGAATAGACCCACTACCACGACAATAAGTAAGAAGCTCAACAGCATCAGCAGTGAGACTGTGATCTGAAAGTTGAGCGCTTCCTTGCCCTGGTCGTCGATAAAGGGATCCTCATCCTTTTTTAGCTGCCAAACAATCAAAGGGCCAATCAGGTTACCGAAAGGAATAACGCAGCCGAGAAACCCGGCAACGTGCGCAATGAGCGCCCACTGACGCGCTTGCTGCCCTGGGGTACCAGGCGGCTGAGACTCAGGCGTTGGTGTGGGTTGGTTAGTGACGCTTTCATCAGTCATGCAGGCCTCCATGGCAAGGCAAAGTGGAATGTACTCACGTTGTAGCAAATTTCACCGGCCACGGGTATTACCACCTGACCAGTCGCAGAAAAGGCAGGCCTAAAGCCTGCCTCTACTGGTTCATATACGCGCTGAACACTCAGTCTTTAAGCGCTTCCAGCTGCATGGCAAACAGCTCTTCGGTGCCCTTACGCGCCAGCACCAGCATGGCGTTCAGGTCCTCAGGACTAAAGGGAGCAGCCTCGGCGGTGCCCTGCACTTCGATAAAACCACCCTTGTCGGTCATAACGACGTTCAGGTCAGTATCAGCCGCAGAGTCTTCCGGGTAATCCAGATCCAGTACCGGTACACCCTGGTAGATACCCACGGAAATCGCCGCAATCATCTGCACTTCAGGCACCTTCTTGATGGCACCGCGCTGCTTCATGGCGCGCAACGCATCAACCAGAGCGACGCAGGCACCGGTAATAGAGGCTGTGCGAGTGCCGCCGTCGGCCTGAATGACGTCGCAATCGATATACAGTGTGTTCTCGCCCAGTGCCTTAAGGTCGATCGCTGCGCGCAATGAGCGGCCGATCAAGCGCTGGATCTCAAGCGTACGTCCACCCTGCTTGCCACGGCTGGCTTCACGCTGCATGCGTGAGCCGGTGGAGCGCGGCAGCATGCCGTATTCGGCGGTCACCCAGCCTTGACCAGAGCCACGCAGAAAGCGCGGTACACCGGCCTCCACGCTGACCGTACAGATCACTTTGGTATCACCAAATTCGACCAGCACTGAACCTTCAGCGTGCTTAGTGTAATGGCGGGTCAGGGTTACCTGACGCATTTGGTCGGCGGCACGTTCACTGGGGCGTTGCATATTGGAGAATCCTTGTACTGCGGTATGTAAAGTCGGCGGAGTATAGCAGGCTGATCGGCCTCTCAGCTGTTCGCGGCGACCAGTTGCTTACCTGAAGGCAGGCAAGAGGCTACAATGCGGCTTTGCTGGCCGAGCCGGCCATTCAAACTGATAGAGGAATCCCATGGTTAACAGCATGACCGCCTTCGCCCGCAGCGAACTCAGCACCGATCAGGGTAACCTGGCCTGGGAAATGCGCTCGGTTAACCACCGCTATCTGGAAGTCACCCTGCGTCTGCCGGAGGCCTTCCGTGAGCTTGAAGGACCGCTGCGCGAGCGGCTGCGCAAGCAACTGGCGCGCGGTAAAGTGGAATGTACGCTGCGCTTCAACCCCGCCAGCAGCGAAGCACGTGACATCAGCCTCAACCAACCGCTGGTAGCGCAACTGGTCAAGGCTGCCGAGCAGGTCAGTGCCAACCTGGCCAACCCTTCGACCATCAATCCGCTCGAATTACTGGCCTGGCCTGGCGTTATCAGCGGTCAGGAAAGCGATCAGGCGGCGCTGGTAAAAAGCGCCCGTGAGCTCTTTGAGCCAGCGCTCAACGAACTCAAAGATCACCGCGCCCGCGAAGGTGCCGAGCTCAAACAATTGATTGAAGAACGCCTGAGCAGCATCAGCGACCGCACCGCCATACTGCGCGAGATGATGCCTACCCTGCTGAGCGCGCACAGACAGAGGCTGATCGACCGCTTCAACGAAGCCAAGCTGGAGCTGGACAGCACCCGGGTCGAACAGGAAATCGTCATGCTGGCGCAGAAGATTGACGTGGCCGAAGAACTCGACCGACTCGACACCCACGTCACCGAGACTCATCGTGTGCTCGATAGCAAGGACGCCATTGGCCGACGCCTGGACTTTCTCATGCAGGAGTTCAACCGCGAAGCCAACACCCTCGGCTCCAAAGCTATCGACACCCGCAGCACCCAGGCTGCTGTGGATTTGAAAGTGTTTATCGAACAGATGAGAGAACAGATTCAGAATATAGAGTAACTGCGCCCTGCTAATAAACAGGGCTGCATCTGGGCCAGCCCTGTCACTAGCTCACTCCAGCGTGACCCGGATATTGAGCGGATACTCATCGCAGTTGTGCCCGGCACCACCACGATCGACCACCAAAAATTCACCTTCGCGCTCGAGTACCGATTGAATCGCGTGCCAGGTGCCTTTTGCGTAGTTCACACCTTGGCGGCCATCGGTAATAAAGGCGCGCACTGCGGCCGGATCGATAGTGTCACCAGGCGGCGCCACTACAACCAGAAACTGCTCCTCATGCAGCGGCATGAACGCCTGGCTGCCGAGCGGGTGACGTTCGAGGAAGGTCAACTCCAAGGGCACCTCAACCGGTTGACTGACGAAGATACTGATCAGCACGCGCGGTGACTCGCCCGCCACTTCAACCTTGGCCAGGTCGTGATGACGCCGGGTGCGCCCGGAGTTGATCATGAAATGATCCGAGCTGCGCGAGTCGATCACATCACCGAAGGCCGCGAAGGCCTCCGGGGTCAGTGGCTCGGCTCGCAACTCCAACATAGCAGCAGCCATATCTATCACTCCTCAGCGAGCAAAGGTCGGCAGCTTCATGTGGCGGTTTACATCCTTGTACAGCAGATAGCGGAACGGACCAGGGCCGCCGGCATAGCAGGCCTGCGGGCAGAAAGCACGCAGCCACATGTAATCACCGGCCTCAACTTCGATCCAGTCCTTGTTCAGCAGATAAACGGCCTTGCCTTCCAGCACATAGAGGCCGTGCTCCATTACGTGGGTCTCGGCAAAGGGAATAGCACCGCCGGGCTGAAAGTTGACGATATTGACGTGCATGTCGTGGCGCATGTCGCTCATATCCACGAACCGCGTGGTGCTCCAGGCGCCGTCGGTGCCGGGCATTACCAGTGGATCGATGTCATTTTCGTTGGTAACGAAGGCTTCTGGTGCGTCGATACCCTCGACTTTCTGGTAAGCCTTGCGTATCCAGTGAAAGCGGACCACGGCGCCAGAATCGTTGCGCACCTGCCAATCGCTGGCCGGAGGAATAAAGGCGTAACCGCCTTCCTTCATCTCGTGCTGCTGGCCGTTCAGGGTCAGGGTCATGCCACCCTCAACGATGAACAACACGCCTTCGGCTGTGGGGTCGGTTTCCGGCTTGTCACTGCCGCCACCGGGCTGCACTTCCATGATGTACTGGGAAAAGGTCTCGGCAAAGCCGCTCAGCGGGCGCGACAGCACCCACAGACGGGTGCCGGTCCAGAACGGCAAATGGCTGGTGACGATGTCGCGCATGACGCCCTTGGGGATCACCGCGTAAGCGTCGGTAAAGACCGCACGATCGGTGGTCAATTGCGTCTGCGGTGGATGACCACCGGTCGGGGCGTAATAAGTACGCGGTTCTGTCGGTTGCTTGGACATGCTGGCTCCTTGGCTCAAATGGCGTGGTGATCAGCCCAGTGACGGGCGATGTCGACGCGCCGTGTCACCCAGACCCGATCATGGGATTCGATATAATCAAGAAAACGCTGCAGCGCACGGAAACGTCCCGGCCGGCCAATCAAACGGCAGTGCAGGCCGATAGACAGCATTTTCGGCAGTTCTTCACCTTCGGCGTAGAGCACGTCAAAAGCGTCTTTCAGGTACTGGAAAAAATGATCGCCGGTGTTGAAACCCTGCGGCGAGGCAAAGCGCATGTCGTTGGTATCCAGCGTGTAGGGCACGATCAGGTGGTTGTGCAGCTCACCCTGACTATCGGCTTCTCGCGTCCAGAACGGCAGGTCATCGCCATAGTAGTCACTGTCGTAAAGGAAGCTGCCTTCATCGAGCACCAGACGGCGCGTATTGGGGCTGTCACGACCAGTGTACCAACCCGCTGGCTTTTCGCCGTAAAGACGCTGAAAAATGTCCATCGCGCGTTGCATGTGCTCACGCTCCACCGCTTCGGGCACATCCTGATAATGCAGCCAGCGCCAGCCGTGGCACGCCACTTCATGACCCAGCTCACGAAACGCCTGCGCCGCCTCGGGGTTGCGCTCCAGCGCCATAGCCACACCGAAAACGGTTAGCGGCAGATCGCGCCGTTCAAATTCTTTGAGAATGCGCCAAACACCCACCCGTGAGCCGTATTCATAAATCGACTCCATACTCAAATGACGGGCCGGAAAGGCTTCTGCGCCGACGATTTCAGACAAAAACCTCTCCGAATGCGTATCACCGTGCAGCACGCAGCTTTCACCGCCCTCTTCGTAATTGAGAACAAACTGCACAGCAATTCGGGCCTGCCCAGGCCAGTTGGCCTCGGGCGTATTGCGCCCGTAGCCGATAAGGTCACGGGGATAGTCAGGGCTGGATGTCATAACGGCATGTCCTTTACGTAAGCTGTGCAAAATGCTTGCCAGCGTGGCTCGTCAGGCAAGCTTATCGCATGCAATAAGCATGAAGTATTTTGGCTTTTTGACTCAATAGATTGTATACAATTATTCTTAAACCTTGTGTACAAATATAGATACGAGCCAATTCAATGCATATTCGCGTCATAAACCCCAATACTACCCAAGCCATGACGGCGACCATCGAAAGTGCCGCCAAGTCCGTAGCGGCGGCCAGCACACGCATTACCGCCACGCAGCCAAGCAGTGGCCCAGTATCCATTGAAAGCCATTTCGATGAGGCGGTCAGCGCCTTGGGCGTAGTAGAAGAAGTTCTGGCTGGCGAGCGCGAAGCAACCGACGCCTACATCATCGCCTGCTTTGGTGATCCCGGCCTGTACGCCGCCCGCGAGCTGACCCGCGCACCAGTGATTGGCATTGCCGAAGCGGCTTTCCATATCGCCAGCCTGATCAGCACCCGTTTTTCGGTGGTTACCACACTGCCACGCACCGCCATCATCGCCGAACACCTGCTGGATAACTACGGTTTTAGCCACACCTGCCGCCGTGTACGCGCTGCCGACATCCCCGTACTGGAACTGGAAGACAATCCGGATCGGGCGTTGGAACTGATCATCGAAGAATGCCTGCGTGCCAAGCGTGAAGACAACATCGGCGCCATCGTACTGGGGTGCGGCGGCATGGCCGACCTGACACCACAGATCAGCGAAGCCGTCGGCCTGCCGATTGTCGAAGGCGTTACTGCGGCCATCAAACTGGCAGAAGCGGTAGTCGGCCTGGGGCTGGGTACCAGTAAGTTTGGTGACCTGGCCTTCCCGCTGCCAAAACCCTTTACCGGCCGCTTTGCGGACTATTCCAATCTCAAACCGACCTGAAAGCCCGCATCCGTGCAGCGGATGCGGTATTACAGCGTCACCCATAAAATCGGGATCGCGCGATCCACGGAGATAACAATGAAAAACTCACGTCACGAGGCAGTCTCATGAAAACCGACGCCACCGCAGCGCAGAGCAGCCTGCAAGCGCAATCACAGACCGAGTCCAAAGCCCCGGGAGCTGAGTCCCTGGCTCCCCAGCAGACCCGCATTATGGGCCGCCTGTCATACCTATTGGCGTGGTTCGGCGGCTGCGTGTCCATCGGCACCTTCACCATGGGCTCTAGCGTGGTCGGCAGCCTCAACCTGATTCAGGCCACCCTAGCGATCGCCATCGGCTGTTTCGTGATCGGCGTCGCGCTGGTACTCAACGGCGCCGCCGGCTACAAATACGGCATCCCCTTTATGGTACAGGCGCGCAGCGCTTTCGGCTTTGGCGGCACCCGCCTGCCAGGCCTGGTGCGGGCAGTGCCGGCGATTGTCTGGTACGGTTTTCAGAGCTGGATTGGCGCTGGCGCATTGAATATGGTGTCAGCCACCTTATTCGGCTTCGATAATCTGGTGTTCTTCTTTATCGCTTTCCAGTTCTTGCAGATTGGACTGTCGGTGATGGGCTTTCAGGGCATCAAGTGGCTGGAAAACGTGGGTAGCGCCTTTATTCTGGCGTCGCTGGTTTACATGTTCTACAGCACGGTGCAGCGTTACGGCGATGAATTGTCGACCAGCTTGTTCACCATGCAGGGCTCCTGGGGACTGCCCTTCTGGAGCGCTACCATGCTGTTTCTCGGTATCTACAGCACCATGATCCTCAACGTCAGCGACTACTCCCGTGAACACAAGCACGGCAGCGGTCCCGGCTTGCTGACCACGCTCTACTCCATGTCGATCCTGCCCTGCACGCTGTTCATGGGCTTGATCGGTTACATGGTGTCAGAAGCCACGGGCGTGGCCGATCCGATTCAGGTATTCGCCAATGCGGTCGACAACACACCACTGCTGATGACCACGCTGCTGTTCATTGCCTTTGCGCAGGTCACCACCAACGTGCTGAACAACGTGGTGCCGCCAACCTACGTACTGATGGATGTGTTCAAGCTGTCATTCCGCCCCGCCACTGTGATCGTCGGCCTGCTGGCCTTTGCGACTTTTCCGTGGAAGCTGGTAAGCGATGACTCGGCTGCCGGCCTGCAGATTTTCGTCCAGACCTACTCGGCCTTCCTCGGCCCGATCTTTGCGATTCTGGTGGTCGACTATTATCTACTGCGCAAGCGTACGCTGAACCTTGAGCACCTCTACGATGCTCAAGGACCCTACCGTGGCGTGAACTATGCTGCACTGATTGCCACCGCCGTGGGCGCGGTGGTCGCACTCAATATTGCCGTTGTTTCCTGGTACGCCAGTCTGATTCCAGCCGGACTTTGCTATTACCTGTTGATGCGGTATTGGGCGCCATGTCAGCGTTTTCGCCAGTAAGACTAAACGCATCGAACACCCGATGCACTGCACTCGGGTGTTCAGTATCGAGTTACTGGTAAGCAGAAAAGATATTGCGTAAATCCGGCGCCTCTTCGGGGGCGTCGTCTATGGATAATGACGCCTCTATTGAATCGAGGTGGCGGCCCATGAACTCAGCTGCCTGATCACTTTTACCGGCCTGCAAAAGGTCGATCAGCTGGCTGTGGTCGCCGCATTCACACCCCAGATTTCCTGCATGACCATACATCGCCAGAATCAGTGATGAGCGCGAGCAAAGCTGATCAACAAAGCGCGTCAAGGTCTGGTTGCCCACCAGCGCGGCAAGGCGATTGTGGAACGCCGCCGACAGCTTGATGGCGTCACTCTGCTCACGCTCATGCAGAGCCTGCTGTTCTTGATCGGCTAACGCGCGCAATTCCTGCAACTCATCGGCATTGACCCGCCGCGTCAGCTTGGCCAGCAAGCCGCCCTCAACCAGCCGCCGCGCCTCAAATACCTCGTGCGCTTCCTCGGCTGAAGGCCGCGTAACGCTTGCGCCCTTACCCGGCGTCAAGGTGACCAACTGCTCCATCGCCAAGCGCTGCAGCACCTTGCGAATACCGGTGCGACTGATACCAAACACCTCGGCCAGGGCATCTTCGCGCAGACGCGCACCCGGCTTGAGGCGATGCTCGATGACGGCGTCGCTGATGGCTCGGTATATGGCGTCCTGGTGCTGGGCGCCTTTGCCGCTCACCTTATTTCGACCCACGCGGGTGGAAGCATAGTCGGTGCTGCGGGGCTCCGACGGAGGCCGGTGTGACGTCATCAGGTAATCTCTCTATGCGCTCTAGGTTAAAATCTGCGCGCTATTGTATACGCTTCGTAGTACTAGCGCCGACGCTGCTGCGTCCCCTGAATGCCTGTGGATAACAAACGCCCCTCAGCCCATTCGAGCACTTAAACCCGCTCAGCCACAGCCAGGTTGCGCACGCGCGCCTTATCCAGATCCAGCACCATGGCTTGCTCCGATAGTGCCAGCGCTTCACCGCTCAAGCGCTTTGCCGGAGTGGAGAAAACCGGATCGAGCGCGATCAGCGCCTGCATCGCCTTGTGCAGACGCAGCTGGACATCGATGCGGGCTGCCCCATCACGCGCAATCGGGCCAAACAGATCGTCAAAGAGATCATCCAGCTGCAAGGGCTTTAGCCAGACACGCGGGTAGCGCACTTCGTCCTGCTCTTGCGGCTCGCGATACTTTACCCAGGCAGACAGCAGGCGCACTCCCCGGCCTAAAATATCGATGGCAGTACCCGGATCATTTACCGCGGGTGAGAGTGCACGAGAAGCAATCTCCGAGAGCACCGAAAAGCCAAAGCGTGGGTCCTGGTCAAATGATCGCAGCTCGCCAAAGGTAAAACAGTCATGCAGCGACTGCTCACACGCCTCACCAAGCTCCCCTTGCAACCACAACAAGGGCTCGGCGGGGTGGCAAAAGCCGCCAGGCAAGACGGTAACGTAAAGGTTCACGTCATGCGCTTGAGCACAGTCAGCCAAAGCTGCCATATCCAGGTGCTGCAAGTATTTGCAATGCCGCGGGTAGAGCGCGTGCGCACCGGCGGGGATACTGTCATCACGCAGCGCATGTGCCCCCAGACAAGGGTTGGTTATGCGGTCATCGAGTGAGCCAGCAGCAACCACTTCGACCCGCGCCGTGGTGTCACCCACCCGGCCAAAATGCGATAGATGCTCAATCCAGCGCAGAATCGTGATCACGATCAGCGCGACCACCAGCAGCGTCATGCCAAACATGATGACACGACCGCTTTCGCCGTAAACCTCCGTGCTTAGCGCAATAATCCCAATCAGGCTGTAGAGAAAAGAACCAATAAAGGTGCCAAGCACATTCTGTGTCGTGGTGTCCTGCATCAGCAGCCGCGTGGCACGTGGCGTGACCTCAGAGGTAGCTGCGCTATAGGCGGAAACCATGACGCTGAGCGAAAAGGTTGTCACCGCCAACATGCTGGAGGCGAGAATATCAAGAATGCTATCAACCGCGGAGGCGCCTATCGTGATGGGCAGCGGTTCAGGCAACAGGCGCTCGACCAGCACTGCCAGCAGCGCTGCAGCAATGGACAGCACGACGTAAAGAGTAGCCCGCACCCAGAGGGTGCGGCTCAGCTGCGCTAGCAGCCATTGCCATTTAGAAATCATCTGCTGCGCGTTTCCCGTTGCGATTCGTCTGTAAGCAACAGCTTAGCGGATTGCGCCGCGCAAAGGTTATCCATGACGACAGCCGTCAATATCCCTATAATTCGCCCACCCCCCTTTTTCACCGACCCGCAGGATATTGTTTTCGATGAGCCAAGCGACCGGCACCCTGTACATCATTTCTGCCCCTTCAGGCGCGGGCAAGACCAGCCTGGTTAAGGCGCTGATCGAGCTGACCGGCAACCTGCGGGTATCGGTTTCGCACACCACTCGGGCCATGCGCCCGGGAGAGCACGACGGGGTCAATTACCATTTCACTTCCCGCGAGGCATTCCTAAAGCAGGTAGGTGACGGCGACTTTCTTGAACACGCCGAGGTGTTTGGCAACCTGTACGGCACCTCGCAGCAGACGGTTGAGCGTACGTTGGCCGAGGGGCATGACCTGATCCTGGAAATTGACTGGCAGGGTGCGCAACAGGTGCGCCGCAAGCTGCCCAATGCCCATTCCATCTTTATCCTGCCGCCGTCCCAGACCGCGCTGCGCGAGCGCCTGACCCAGCGCGGCCAGGATGATGAAACCGTGATCGACAAGCGAATGGCGGAGGCCGTGGCCGAGATGAGCCACTACGTGGAATTCGACTCGGTGGTGATCAATGACGACTTCCATACCGCACTGGACGATCTCAGAGCCATAGTGCGCGCAAGACACCTGCGACTGGACGCGCAACAGTCGCGCCACACTGCTCTGCTACAAGCGCTCTTGTCAGAGTGAGGCGCAATTCAGTACACTGTTTGGTCCTGCGTCCCGAATAGGCACGCACCCCGATTTCATAGATACCCGTTTCGGAGTAACACCATGGCCCGCGTTACCGTTGAAGACTGCCTGGAAAATGTAGAAAACCGTTTTGAGCTGGTTATGCTGGCCTCCAAGCGCTCACGTCAGTTGGCCACCGGTGGCAAAGAAGCCAAGGTAGCCTGGGAAAACGACAAGCCGACCGTCGTTGCCCTGCGCGAAATTGCAGAAGGCCTGTTTACCAACAAAATCATGGCTGAAGAAGCACTGCAGGACCAGCAAGAGCCGCTGTACTCGCTGGAATCAGACGAAGCCGAGTAAGCAGTTTGCGCAGGCCGTGGACTCCTGAGGTCAACGCTCGCCACGGTGAGCGCAGGAGGACTACATGTCTGCAATAGAAGTTTTTGCCGACAGCCTCGCTAGCTATCTAGAGCCGGAACAGGTCAACCTGGTCCGGCGGGCCTATTTTTACGCCGAGCAGGCGCACGACGGTCAAACCCGTCGCAGCGGTGAGCCCTACGTCACCCACCCCCTTGCAGTAGCCAATATTCTTGCCGACATGCACATGGACCATCAGAGCCTGATGGCCGCCATGCTGCACGACGTCATCGAGGATACGGGCATTCCCAAGGACGCACTGGTTACCCAATTCGGCGAGACAGTGGCCGAGCTGGTGGATGGCGTCAGCAAGCTGACCCAAATGACCTTTGAGACCAAGGCCGAGGCGCAGGCTGAGAACTTCCAGAAAATGGCACTGGCCATGGCCCGCGATATTAGGGTAATTCTGGTCAAGCTCGCTGACCGTCTGCACAATATGCGCACGCTTGGCGCGTTGATCCCGGAAAAACGCCGGCGTATCGCCAAGGAAACTCTGGAAATCTACGCCCCCATTGCGGCTCGCCTGGGCATGCACAGCCTGAGCACCGAGTTTGAAGACCTCGGCTTCAAGTCGATGTATCCGATGCGATCGCAACTGATCGACCGCGCAGTACGCAGCGCACGCGGTAACCGCAAGGAACTGCTGAACAAGATTCTCGATTCACTACAGGCTTGCCTGGAGCGTGAAGGACTCAAAGGCACTGTAATGGGCCGCGAGAAACACCTCTATGGCATCTACCAGAAGATGCGCGGCAAGCGCAAAGCTTTCACCGAGATCATGGATGTCTATGCCTTCCGGATCATCGTCGACAAGGCAGATACCTGCTACCGCGTACTGGGCGCAGTGCACAGCCTGTACAAGCCATTCCCCGGACGCTTCAAGGATTACATCGCCATCCCCAAGGCCAATGGCTACCAATCCCTGCATACCACGCTGTTCGGTATGCACGGCGTGCCCATCGAGATTCAGATCCGCACCGAAGAGATGGAAGAGCTGGCCAACAGTGGCATCGCCGCGCACTGGGTTTACAAATCCAAGGATGACGTGATCAATGGCAATCACGCGCGGACTCGCCAATGGCTGAAAAGCGTATTGGAGTTGCAGCAGAACGCCGGCAACTCGCTGGAGTTCATTGAGAACGTCAAGATCGACCTTTTCCCGGACGAAGTCTACATCTTCACCCCCAAAGGTCGCATTATGGAGCTACCCAAGGGGTCTACTCCGGTCGATTTTGCCTATGCTGTGCATACCGATGTGGGCAACAGCTGTATCGCCTGTCGCGTTAATCGCCGACTAGCGCCACTATCTGAGCCACTACAAAGCGGCGAGACCGTCGAAGTCATTACCGCCCCTGGCGCCCGTCCCAATCCAGCCTGGCTGAGCTTCGTCATCACCGGTAAGGCACGCAGCAACATCCGTCACTTCCTCAAGCATCAGCGCCATTCCGAGTCTATTGCCCTCGGCGAACGGCTGCTCGACAAGGTGCTGACCAGCTTTGATACCCACCTGGCAGATATTCCACAGCCGCGTATCGACCAGGTACTGAATGATTGCGGCATGGAGCACCTGGAAGACCTGCTATCGGATATCGGTCTGGGCAACCGGATGGCCTACGTGGTCGCGCGCCGCCTGCTAGCTGCTGACGGCGCCGCAGAAGACACTGAAAAACAGCGCATTGACCAGAGCCAGGACGATACCGGCAGTGGCGAAAACCCGCTGGCGATCCGCGGCACAGAAGGCCTGGTTGTCAGCTTCGCGCGCTGCTGCAATCCCATTCCTGGCGATCCCATCGTCGGCTACTTGTCATCTGGCAAGGGTATGGTAATCCACCAGGAGAACTGTAAAAACCTGGTCGATAGTCGGCATAACACCGAAAAGACCATGCACCTGACATGGGACAAAGACGTCAGTGGCGAATTTACTGTAGAACTGAGGGTAGAGCTGGAACATCAGCGCGGCATTATCGCTCAACTGGCAACCGGTATTACCGTGGCTGACGCCAGTATCGACAAAATTAGCGTCGATGAGCGCGACGGTCGCATCAGCGTGGTTCAGCTGGTTATCCGCGTGCGCGATCGCCTGCACCTGTCACAAATGATCAAGCGCATCCGCTCACTCAATGGTGTGATGCGTATTACCCGCCTTAAGAACTGACTTTCTCTGGAGCACTCATGAACAAGCAAGTTATCACTAGCGAGCAGGCACCTGCCGCAATCGGACCCTACTCCCAGGCCATCAAGGTCGGCAACACTGTCTATCTATCAGGCCAGATACCTCTGGACCCGGCTACTATGGAGGTCGTTGAGGGTTTTGAAGCGCAGGTATGTCGCGTATTCGACAACCTCACTGCGGTTGCCGAGGCTGCTGGCGGCACGCTGCAGGATATCGTCAAATTGAACATTTTCCTGACCGACTTGGGCAACTTCGCCAAGGTCAATGAGATCATGGAGCGCTATTTCGAGAAGCCTTATCCAGCTCGCGCTGCGATCGGCGTCGCCGCATTGCCCAAGGGTGTGCCGGTAGAAATGGACGGCATCATGGTGGTCGGCTAACGCCCACCACAGCGGCAAGCTTTAAGCTACAAGCCGCAAGCTGAAAGAAAAAAACCGCGCAGGCCGAACCCGCGCGGTTTTTTTGCCTACAGCAGCAACAAGAGCCGTCGCTGCTCTTCAACGACCCAGCCGCCACCTAAAGCCTACTTGTAGCTTAAGACTTGCAGCTGGCGACGCCGGCTCAGCCGAGCTTCGCATCAAGGCTGATATCCGCTTTCAGCAGCTTGGAGATAGGGCAACCACTCTTGGCTTTGCCAGCAATCTCATCAAACTCTTTCTGGTCAATACCGGGGATCGTGGCGCTCATAGTCAACGCCACAGCGGTAACCGCAAAGCCATCATCCTGCTTGGTTAGCGTGACGACGGCCTTGGTATCAATACTGTCTGGCGTGTAACCCGCCTCGCCCAATAGCATGGAGAACGCCATGGAGAAGCAGCCAGCATGGGCAGCACCAATCAGTTCTTCCGGGTTAGTACCCGGCTCACCCTCAAACCGAGTGTTAAACCCATAGGGATTAGCTTTCAACGCCCCACTTTCGGTGGAAATGGTGCCCTTGCCTTCTTTGAGAGAGCCCTGCCAATGGGCTGATGCTGACTTATTCATATAGTACTCCTCGTTTTGCGAGTGCCGCAGACGGCCGAATAGCCATCTGGTTTCATGCAAATTGGTTCAGCCGGGTGAACGTCATCACCGCAGACAGGTCATTACTAAATGATTGCCAAATACCGTTAACAAGCTGCAGTGTCTTTATTGCTGTCCCTACACCGACAAGGAAATCCAGTGAATAATTCCCCGCGCGTTTACCTTTCTCTTTTCGGCCTTGCGCTGACGCTAACCGGTTGTGGCGCTCAGCAGGCACTGCCGATCAAAGCTGGCATGGGCCCCCACCCCGCCCTGCCAGAGCCAAACTCAAGCCTGTTGCCGACGGTGAATATTGCTCCCGCGGTGGGTTGGCCGACGGGTGCAACGCCCCAAGCTGGCAAAGGCTTGCAAGTCGCTGCCTTTGCCAAAGGCCTTGATCACCCGCGCTGGTTACATGTGCTGCCCAACGGTGATGTACTGGTTGCTGAAACCAATGCACCAGCCAAACCAGAGGGCAGCGGCGGCGTGAAGGAGTGGGTCGCTAACCGGGTAATGACCAAAGCCGGGGCGACCACCCCAAGTGCCGACCGTATCAGCCTGCTACGGGACAGCAATGGCGACGGCGTTGCCGACCAACGCACCGTTTTTATCGACAACCTGCACTCACCCTTCGGTATGGCGCTGGTTGGCAACGATCTCTACGTCGCCAACACAGATGGCGTGGTGCGGTTTTCCTATCACGCCGACCAAACGCAGATCAGCGCGCCGGGCGAGCTGGTTACCGCGCTACCCGCAGGCACACTGAACCATCACTGGACCAAGAACCTGATCGCCAGCCCTGATGGCAGCAAGCTCTACGCCACAGTGGGCTCCAATAGTAATGTCGCGGAGAACGGGCTGGAGCAAGAGCAGGGCCGCGCGGCAATTTGGGAGATAGATCCCACCACCGGCAGTAAGCGGATTTACGCCAGCGGGCTGCGTAACCCGGTAGGCATGGCGTGGGAGTCTTATAGCAGCACCCTATGGACAGTGGTCAATGAGCGCGACGAGCTAGGCAATGATCTGGTGCCGGATTACATGACATCAGTCCAGGATGGCGGCTTCTATGGCTGGCCATGGAGCTACTACGGTCAGCACCTGGACGAACGTGTCACCCCGCGCAATCCAGCCCAGGTCGCCAAGGCACTGGTGCCCGACTACGCCCTCGGCGCGCACACGGCATCGCTGGGGCTGAGCAATGCCGTCGGTAGCCGCCTACCCGCGCCTTTCACAGAGGGTTTGTTCATCGGCCAGCATGGCTCCTGGAATCGCGAACCCCATAGTGGCTACCAAGTGCTCTTCGTCCCCTTCAAGGAAGGTCGGCCAAATGATGCGCCTTACACCGTACTAGACGGCTTTCTCAACGCGAAAGGCGAGGCGCAGGGCCGCCCGGTTGGCGTCGCCATCGACGGACAGGGCGCACTGCTGGTCGCCGATGACGTCGGCAATGTTGTCTGGCGCGTCAGCGCCGCCGAGCAGAACTGACGCCTACTGGTTCAGATCTTCAGCAGCTCGGCGTAGCCCTCGCGGAAGCTGGGATACGCTGGCTGCCAGCCAAACTCTCGAGCCAGCGCGTTGCTGCAACGCTTGCTGCCGGTGCGAGTAGAAACCGGGCCGTCCGCTTGCAAGCGTGTGCCTAATTGCTCTGCCAGCCAACTGGTCACCTCGAACAGGCTGGCCGGCTCGTCATCCACACCCAAATAGCAGGGCGCCAGCAGCTCACGCTTATCGGCCAGAGCCAACAGATGAGCCAAAAGACTCACCGCATCATCACGATGGATACGATTAGTATATTGCGGCGGCTCTGCGGGCACCTTTAGGCCATCACGCACCTGCTGGATCAAACGATTACGACCCGGCCCATAAATACCAGCCAGACGTACCACACTCGCCGGCACCCCGCTACGTAGCGCGATATCCTCTGCCGCCAACAGCTTGCGGGACGTTGGCGAGTCGGCAAGGGCCCGACTGTTCTCGGTTACCCACTCCCCTTCCGATTGCGCATAAACCCCGGTACTGGATACCTGCAAAAGGTAATTAAGCCGCTGACCACTGCTTTTTATCCAAGCCAACACATGCTCCAGACCATCAACATAAAGCTGCTGATATAGCTCCGGTTCACGCTTGCCAGCGGCCGGACAGTAGACCAGATAGTCGACTTTGGCTGGCCAGTCTGCCGGTTTTTCAGCCTGGGTCAGGTCGGCAGCAATAGGCACTACACCTTCTGGCAGCTGCCCCGGATCACGCCGCAGCCCATATACTTGCCAGCCACGTGCCAATAACTGATGCGCCAACGCCGTTCCCACATCACCGCAGCCAGCAATAACGACCTGCTTCATAACCACCTCGTTGATAACGTTTGACTGCCACACTCTAGGTTCTGGAACCGCTGAACCGCAAGCTGGGATGCGGCCCGGATAATATCAAGCGTGCCACACATATAAGCTCACAACCGGACGCTTCTGATTGTTTTACTCTATCGATCAAAGGGCTATGCTAGCGTTTAACGATTCACCGCTACCAGCCCAGGCCGCAACACGATGACCCTGACCGAATTACGCTACATAGTGACACTCGCCCAAGAACAGCATTTTGGCCACGCAGCAGAGCGCTGCCATGTGTCCCAGCCAACGCTCAGTGTTGGGGTGAAAAAGCTCGAGGACGAGTTGGGCATCATGATTTTTGAGCGCAGCAAAAGTGCCGTGAGGGTGACACCCATCGGCCAGCGTATCGTCGGGCAGGCGCAAAAGGTACTCGAAGAAGCCTTGGCGATTCGCGAGCTGGCCAGCGCTGGCAAAAACCAGTTGGCCGCCCCGCTCAAGGTCGGTGCTATTTACACCATCGGGCCTTATTTGTTCCCGCACCTGGTGCCGCAATTGCACAAGGTAGCGCCGGAAATGCCGCTGTATATCGAAGAGAACTTCACCCACGTACTGCGCGACAAGCTGCGCAATGGCGAGCTCGATGCCATCATCATCGCGTTGCCGTTTCAGGAACCCGATGTACTGACCATGCCGCTCTACGATGAGCCCTTCAGCCTGCTGATTCCCGCCAGCCACCCTTGGGCCGAGCGTACCAACGTCAGCCTGGACGAACTCGACGACAACAAGCTGTTGCTGCTCGGCGAAGGGCACTGCTTCCGCGATCAGGTCCTGGAAGCCTGCCCCACCGTGCGCAAAGGGGACGAGCAGCACAAGCACACGACGGTTGAATCCAGCTCGCTGGAAACCATACGCCACATGGTTGCCTCCGGTATTGGCATGACCGTACTGCCGATGTCTGCGGCCGATGACCGCTACTACAGCTCGGATTTGCTGGTGACCAAAGCCTTCGCTGCGCCGGCCCCCTACCGCACGGTCGCCATCGCCTGGCGTGCGAGCTTTCCTCGCCCCAAAGCCGTCGAGATGCTCAGCGACTCGATCCGCCTATGCTCGGTGGGCCAGCCGCCAAAGTGAGTAGCGTCGCCGAACATACGTCACTGACGGTGCTCAAGGGCATCGGCCCGGCGCTCGCAGAAAAACTGGGTAAGCTAGGCCTGAACAGCGTTCAGGACGTCCTTTTTCATCTACCGCTGCGCTATCAGGATAGAACGCGCGTCACCCCCATTGGCGCTTTGAACCCAGGGCTCGATGCGGTTATCGAGGGCGTGGTGGTGGCCGCCGATGTGGTTATGGGTCGACGCCGCAGCCTGCTCTGTCGCATCCAGGACGGCAGCGGCACCATTAGCCTGCGCTTCTATTATTTCTCGGCCGCGCTAAAGGCCAACCTCAGCCGCGGTAGTCGCTGGCGCTGTTATGGTGAAGTACGTCCCGGCGCTTCCGGGCTGGAAATCTATCATCCGGAGATGCAGAACCTGGATGGCTCCGAGCCGCTGCCGGTCAACGAGACGCTCACACCGATTTATCCGGCGACTGAGGGTCTGTCACAGCAGCGCCTGCGTAGCCTTAGCGAGTCTGCGCTCGGCTGGCTGGCCAACGGCAATCATCTACCCGAGTGGCTGCCTGCTGCCCTGGCCGAGCAATACCAGCTACCCTCATTGCATCAAGCCGTACAGATACTCCACCGCCCGCCACCCGACATCGACCTGGAAGCGCTACAGGATGGTCGTCATTGGGCTCAACACCGGCTAGCGTTTGAGGAGCTGATGACACACCAGTTGGCCATGCTCCGGTTGCGCGCGCAAATGCGCGAGCATCGCTCTCCCGTTATGCAGGCCGAAGGCACCCTGGCCAAAGCTTTTCTGCAACAACTGGGCTTTCCACTGACCGGTGCCCAGGCCAGAGTAGCTGACGAGGTGCTGGGCGACCTGGCCCAGCCCAAACCCATGCTGCGGCTGGTTCAAGGTGATGTTGGCGCCGGCAAGACGGTTGTCGCTGCGCTGGCCGCATTGCAGGCGCAGGAAGCGGGCTGGCAGGTCGCGCTGATGGCGCCGACCGAAATTCTGGCCGAACAGCACTTCAATAACTTCCAACGCTGGTTTTCTGCCCTCGGCCTGTCCGTCGCATGGATCGCCGGGAAACTAAAAGGCAAAGCACGCGCCAACCAGCTGCAAATGATTGCCACCGGCGAAGCCGCCATGGTGGTCGGTACCCACGCGCTGTTTCAGAATGAAGTGCAGTTCCACAACCTGGGCCTGGCGATCATCGACGAGCAGCATCGCTTTGGCGTGCAGCAACGCCTGGCCTTGCGTGACAAAGGCGCCGCCGGCGGCTTTTCGCCGCATCAACTGATCATGACCGCTACCCCCATTCCGCGCACGCTGGCCATGAGCGCCTACGCCGATCTGGATACCTCGATCCTGGACGAACTGCCACCCGGCCGCACCCCGGTAAACACCGTGCTGGTCTCTGACAGCCGCCGGCCAGAAGTGATCGAGCGGGTACGCGCTGGATGCGCCGAGGGACGACAGGCCTATTGGGTCTGCACCCTGATCGAAGAGTCCGAGCAGCTACAGGCACAGGCCGCCGAAGGCGCTTGGGAAGACCTCTGCAACAGCCTACCGGAGCTGTCCATAGGCCTTATTCACGGTCGCATGAAAGGGGCGGAAAAAGCCGAGATCATGGCTGCTTTCAAAGGCGGCGATCTGCATCTGCTGGTGGCGACCACCGTCATCGAAGTCGGTGTCGATGTGCCCAATGCCAGTCTCATGGTGATTGAAAACCCGGAACGCCTGGGGCTGGCACAACTGCATCAGCTGCGCGGACGGGTCGGGCGTGGCAGCGCCGCCAGCCACTGCGTCTTGCTCTATCACGCCCCCCTATCGGCGCTGGGTCGCGAACGTCTGGGCATCATGCGTGAGAGCAGCGATGGCTTCGTGATCGCAGAAAAAGATCTCGCCTTGCGTGGCCCGGGTGAGGTACTAGGTACTCGCCAGACCGGGCTAGTACAGTTCCGCGTCGCGGATTTGATGCGCGATGCCGACCTGCTTCCGGCAGTCCAACAGGCAGCGCAACAGCTAGCCAAAGAATACCCGGCACATGTTCAGCCACTGCTGGACCGCTGGATCGCCCAGGGACAGCATTTTGCCCAGGTCTGAGGGCGATTCTGCTCAGCCTGTCAGCGGGCATGCTAAGATCTGGAAAAAGCCTTATAAGCCATGAGCCCGTCTCAACCAACGGATCAAGGAAAGAGCAATGAGCAATCAAGCCGCACGCGACACCCACAGCACCAGCCTGCCTGACCTGATCGAAAAATTACTGCAACAACAAGGCATTGGCTATCAGCTGCGACCATTGGAATATGCCGGTCCGGTAGCACAGCAAGTACAGGCAAGCCTGCTTTGCGACAGCCTGGGCACTGTGCTTTCATTGATTCCCAAGGACCACCTGCTTGACCTTAAACGGCTAAGCAGTCTGCTTGGCCGGGAGCTGCAACCAGTGCGCGATAGTGAACTGCAGCGCATTTTGAGCAAACACCAGCTCAGCGAGCTGCCCGGCTTACCCATCTTGTTCAACTCCCCCTGTGTCTGCGAGCAAGCGCTGCTGGAGCAAGCCTGTCTGACCCTCGATAGCGGCTTGCCCGGCTGGTGTCTGCAGATCAGCCAGGACGACGCCAAGACCCTGATGGCCAAAGCGAGCATGGCGCGCTTCTCGATCCCCCTGAGCAGCCTGCAAAATCCAGCCGCAAGCCCTGAGCAGGACACCCAGGATCTATCCGAGGCAGTGCAGAACTTCACCGCCCTGCGCATGAAGCAGCGCCTGGAAGAAACCATCGAGATTCCTCCACTACCGGAGACCGCACACAAAATCATGAAGCTGCGGGTTAATCCCGAAGCCGGTATCGACGAGTTGGCCGACGTAGTAGAGACCGATCCCAGCCTGGCTGCTCAAGTCGTTAGCTGGGCCGCATCGCCCTACTACGCCGCACCCGGCAAGATAAAATCGGTAGAAGATGCCATTGGCCGGGTACTGGGCTTTGATCTGGTAATCAACTTAGCGGTCGGGCTTTCACTGGGCAAAACGTTCAAGCTACCCAAGGATGCACCCGATCGCAGCACTCCCTACTGGGAACAGTCGATCTATACGGCCGCCGTCATTGAGGGGCTGGCAAAAGCCATGCCGCGCGAGAAGCGCCCGGAACTCGGCCTGAATTACCTGGCAGGCCTGCTGCATAACTTCGGTTATCTGGTGCTGGCCTACATTTTCCCACCCTACTTCAAGATGATCTGCCGTCACGTAGAGGCCAACCCGCATGTAGCGCCGCACCTCATAGAGCAGCACCTGATTGGCGTCACCCGTGATCAGATTGGTAGCTGGCTGATGCGTTATTGGGATATGCCTGAGGAAGTCAGCGTTGCCCTGCGCCAACAGCACAACCCTCACTATCGGGGCGAGCAACATGTTTATGCCAACCTGGTCTATCTGACACTAGCACTGCTCAGCCGCCATCGTATTGGCTCAGGCCCGGAAATGCCGATACCCGATACGCTGCTCGAGCGCTTGGGCTTGACTGAAGGCGAGGCTGAAGAGGTAGTAGGAAAGGTACTGCAGGCGCGCGATGCGCTGAGGGTGCTGGTAAGCAAGTATCAGCCGGAGAACTAAGCAGCAGAACTGCTAGTTTTGCTGCAACGGAGGTCGAGTAACGACCTCCGTCACTCGGTACGATCAGTTGACAGCGTCTTTGAGACTCTTGCCAGGCTTGAAAGAAACCGTATTGCTCGCCTTGATCTGTACAGGCGCGCCGGTTTGTGGATTTTTGCCGGTGCGGGCACCACGGTGACGTTGCAGGAAGGTTCCAAAACCGACCAAGGTGACTGAGTCTTGGCGACTCAGAGCTTGAGTGATTTCATCCAGTACGGCGTTAAGCACTCGGTTTGCCTGGTCCTTGCTCAAGTCAGCCTTGTCGGCAATCGCCGCCGCGAGATCCGGTTTACGCATATGAAGCCTCATTTTTTCTGTTGTTTTTGTTGTTTTTGTTGTTACCGCCACTATCCTCGCAGCGGAAGTGATTTAGCCACAGGACCACCGGCCCAGCCGCTCTGCCACGCATAATCAGCATGGCACGACTGACTGAATTACGCCAGTGATCGGGCGCTGGAAGAGGCGCTGGAACACGCAATTTCCCGACCAAAGGACAAAGCGCCTGGCTCAGGCCTGCGCCGCGACTAACCAGCCCGGCAATTCACGCGTCAACTTAAGCTTTTCAGCAACCTTGCTGCCGGTTAAGGCAAAGCCATGTAGCTGACCTTGATCATCATGAAACAGCGCCTGCAGATCGCCGTCTTCGCCAGTGGTTCTCCAATGACCCGACGCCGCTGTCAGTGGTGGCGCAACCACCAGGGGGCAAGCAGGCGTTTTCACCATGACCGGCATGGCCGGGTAACTCACCTCCGTAACTGTACCGCACAGCGTTTTAGCCAGTGCACGAGCTGCCGTCATCAGCGGCATTACGTACATCAGATTCAGGCCCTGCACCTCGGCACAGTCACCTAGCGCATAAATATGCAGCTGGCTGGTAGCCAGGGCGCGATCAACGATAATACCTCGGCCGATTTCCAGTCCTGCGGTCTCTGCCAACGCCAATCGTGGGGTCAGCCCTGTGGCCGATAGGGCCTGATCAGCCCGGATTTCACTGCCGTCATCCAGGCGCAGACTCACGCCGTGCTCAGCCACCGCCAGCGATTCGATGGCGCAACCCAGATGGAAGACCGCGCCGAGCGCCTCCAGCCTGGCCTGCACGGCTGCGGCTACGGGCTCAGGGATCAATTGCGGCATCAGGTAAGGATCGGACGCAACCACCGTGACGGCGTAGCCGCCGGACAACAAATCGTTGGCAAACTCGCAGCCAATCAGGCCTGCGCCAATAATCAGCACGTCGTGTTTGCCCTCAAGCGCAGACCGAAAGCGGCTGTAATCCTGCAGATCATTGACCGATAGCAGCCGCTCACCCAAGGCGTCAGCCCACGGGAGTTGGCGGGGCGCTGCGCCCAACGCCAGTACCAGGTCGGAATAAGGCTGTTGGCGCTCGCCCAATTGCAACACTCGGCGCTCGGCGTCGATAGCTGTCACTTGCGTGTGAGTGAAAATCTGCGCGCTGAGCTGCTCGGACATCGCAGCGGCATCTTGCATCGCCAGCTCGTCAGCCTTCTTGCCCTTGGCAAAACCGTTAGAGAGCATGGGCTTGGAGTAAAAGCGCCCATCATCAGCGGTCACCAAGACCAGCTCGCGATCTGCGTCCAGCTTGCGCACCTCTTTGGCCAGGTTATAACCAGCCAAACCCGTACCCACAATAACCAGCGGAGCCTCGTCACTCACCTATGTCTCTCCCTGAAGCGCTATCAACCGATCTCGATCATTTCGAAATCTTCTTTGCCTACTCCGCAATCGGGACACATCCAGTCTACGGGGACATCCTCCCAAGGCGTACCTGCCGATATGCCCTCATCCGGCCAACCTTCGGCTTCGTCGTAAATAAAACCACACACGATACACTGCCACTTCTTCATTGCTGCTACCTGTATCAGTTGAAAATATGCTGCTAAAGACACTACCGCAATTGTGATGCAAGTCCAAGGCCAGGCCTATTGGAACGCCGCCTCTGGCCACGCTGATCACCCCGTGCCAGCGCGGCGCAGCGCTGTTTCATGCTACACTGCTGGACATTGCCCAAACGCCTGCCGGAGAGATCCTGTCGCAATGCTGCCCGACTGGTTTACCACTGATTCCCACCCTGCTCCGCCACCTGCCCCCCTGTTCAATTGGCTCTGCGCTGAGGGATCGCTTACCCAGCGCTTGACCGAGGCAGGCAATCAGGACTTTCACGTGCAACTGCTTGAACAGTGCCAGCAGCCAGCGCGCCAGGATGAAGCGTTGGCATTGGGTGTGACACCAGGCGAGGCGGTATGGGCGCGCGAAGTGCTACTGCATACGGATGGCGCAGCGCGCGTGTTCGCGCGCACGGTCGCACCGCTGAGCGCGCTCGGCAGTGCCGCGATGGAGTTGAACAATCTGGGCACCACTAGCCTCGGACACCTGCTGTTTCGTAATCCGCAAATTAGCCGCGGCCCAATTGAAATAAGTCAGTACCCAGCGCACTGGCTGCCAGCCGAGTACAAGGCCAACGGGCTTTGGGCACGACGTTCACACTTTTCCGATGGCCAGTTGCAGCTTCTGGTCTGTGAAGTATTCTTGCAGGGCTGGCCGCGCGCCGGCACCTGATCCACTGTCTATCTGGAGTGATCCCTTGCTAGGCCTGCTGATTAAACCCTTGGGGCGGCTGCATCCAAAAGCCAACGACTACATTCAACTGATGCGGCTGGATCGCCCCATTGGCACCTACTTACTGCTATGGCCAACCCTGTGGGCGCTCTGGCTGGCTGCCGAAGGTATGCCTGGGACCGCCAACCTGGTGATTTTTATTCTCGGCGTTATTCTGATGCGCGCCGCCGGCTGTGTCATTAATGACTATGCCGATCGCAATCTCGATGGCCATGTCACCCGCACCCGACAGCGCCCATTGGCGACCGGCCGCATCAGCGCCAAGCAGGCGCTCATCCTTTTTGCCGTTCTGGTAATACTCAGCGCCGCTCTGGTGCTGTTCACCAACAAGCTAACCATCATGCTGTCATTTGGCGGCATCGCACTGGCCGCCATCTATCCGTTCTGCAAACGCTTTACCTTCTATCCACAAGTCGTGCTGGGCGCGGCTTTCTCCTGGGCTATCCCCATGGCCTTTGCCGCCCAGGCCAACAGCCTGCCGCCGGAGCTATGGCTGGTCTTTCTGGCTAACCTGCTGTGGACCGTCGCCTACGATACCGAGTACGCCATGTGTGACCGCGAAGACGACCTGCGCATTGGCATCAAGTCGACCGCGATCCTCTTTGGCGAAGCCGATCGTGCCATTATTGGCATGTTGCAGGGCTTAACACTTATCTGCCTGCTTCTGGTCGGTTCTCGCTTCGAGCTTGGCCTTTATTATTATCTCGGTCTGGGCGGCATGGCGCTCGGCTTTGTCTGGCAGCACTGGCTGATCCGCGAACGCGACGCTCAGGCCTGCTTGAGCGCTTTCCTGGCTAACCACTGGGCGGGCATGCTGGTTTTCATCGGACTGGCTCTGGATTACTGGCTGTAGCCGCGCCGAGGACGCCAATAAAGGCTCAATCTTCATCGTCTCGACGCTGACTGGTCACACAAATGAAATAAAAATGTTATCTAATCGACGCATGTCAGCAATCTGCAACGAGACGGTAAATCATGTCAGGCAAAACCATTCTGATCGTCGATGACGAAGCACCAATCCGGGAAATGATCGCGGTTGCACTGGAGATGGCAGGCTACGACTGCCTGGAAGCCGAGAATACCCAGCAGGCGCATGCCAGCATCATCGATAGCAAACCGGACCTTATCCTGCTCGACTGGATGCTGCCCGGCACCACAGGTATCGAGCTGGCGCGCCGGCTCAAGCGTGATGAAATGACCACCGATATTCCGATCATCATGCTGACCGCCAAAGGCGAAGAGGACAACAAGATCCAGGGGCTGGAAGTAGGCGCCGACGACTACATCACCAAACCCTTCTCGCCCCGCGAGCTAGTGGCGCGCCTGAAGGCAGTATTGCGCCGTGCTGGCCCGGTAGACAACGAAGCTCCTATCGAAGTATCCGGCCTGCATCTGGACCCCGTCAGCCACCGCGTAACCATCGATGATAGCGCTGCCGAAATCGGCCCCACCGAATACCGACTCCTGCAATTTTTCATGACCCATCAGGAACGCGCCTATACTCGCGGCCAATTGCTTGATCAGGTATGGGGCGGCAATGTGTACGTGGAAGAGCGAACTGTTGATGTGCATATTCGCCGACTGCGCAAGGCACTTGGCAGTAACTATGAGCATTTGGTACAAACCGTACGCGGCACTGGCTATCGATTCTCTACCAAGGCGTGAGCATGTGACTGCTTCGCGGATCAATTGCCGCCTGGTGCCGGCGTCATTTAGCAGGCGAAGGAGTTCCTGTGGGTAAAAACAGTTTCAGCCGGGTATTGAGCCAGCTTCTGTTGCTGGTACTGGTCTGCCTGCTGGTTGGCTGGATCATTGAGCAGCCAGCCTGGACCCTGGCGCTGGGCCTGGGGTTCTATCTGGCCTGGACTCTACGTCAGATGTCGCGCTTCTATGAGTGGCTCAGCACACACCCGAATGAGCCACCACCAGAAGCCAAAGGCGTCTGGGGAGAAATTTTCGATAGCATCTATCATTTGCAACGACGCGACGGGCGCATGCGTGCGCGTCTGCAGGCTGTCATCGACCGCATTCAATCCTCAACTGCCGCTCTGCGTGATGCCGTCGTGATGATCGACAAAGAGGGTCACCTGGAATGGTGGAACCACTCCGCAGAGCGGCTGCTCGGTCTGCGCACGCCGGATGATAGCGGCCAGCACGTCAACAACCTGATACGTGATCCGCGCTTTATCGAGTATTTCGAAAGTGGCGACTTTCGCGAGCCGCTGGAAATTCACTCGCCCATCAACCTGAACACCCAACTGCAGTATGCCGTTACTCGCTATGGCCTGGGCGAGCGCTTGATGGTGGTGCGCGACGTAACCCGACTACACAATCTTGAGCAAATGCGTAAGGATTTTGTGGCCAACGTCTCGCATGAGCTACGCACGCCGCTTACGGTCGTAGTGGGCTACGTGGAAACGCTGCTCGATAGCGAAGCCGACATGAATCCGCGCTGGAAGCGACCATTGCAGCAGATGCAGCAGCAATCCAGCCGCATGCAGAGCCTGCTCAATGACTTGCTGCTGTTAGCGCGCCTTGAGACTTCAGACCATACCAGCGACGATCAGTACATTGACGTGAAGCCGATGCTGGAAAGCATTCGCAAGGATGCCCAAGCCTTGTCAGGCGAACAAGGTCACCAGGTAACATTGGAGATTGAGGGCAACACCCGTCTGCATGGCGTTGAAGGCGAGCTACGCAGTGCTTTCTCAAACCTGGCCTTTAATGCCGTGAAATACACGCCTGAGCAAGGCGAGATCAAACTGCACTGGTGGAGTGACGATGCCGGGCAGCACCTGTCTGTAACGGATAATGGCGTCGGTGTCGCGCCGCAGCACCTCAACCGATTAACCGAACGTTTCTACCGCGTTGACTCCAGTCGCAGTACCAATACTGGAGGAACGGGACTGGGATTGGCCATCGTCAAGCACGTACTGCTGCGCCATCAGGGCCGGCTGGAAATTCTGAGCCGCCTGGGGGAAGGCAGCACCTTTATCTGCCACTTCCCTGCTCGTCGCTCGAGCTGAGGGCATCAGGCCCCGGGGCTGTAATGCTGCTGTGCCGTGCCTGAGGCGACCAATCGCGACAGGTAATCGAGTTTCTGCGGATCCTGATCTACAAACTTGAGCGTGACCTTGACCCACTCGCAGTCTACATTGGGTTCCAACGCGGCAACCGCATGGATATAGACGTTAAGACGCGCGACCGACTGATCACTGTCTTGCTCCAGATCCAGCACCCCGCTTTCAAATACCAGCGGCATACGCTCGCCACGGCGCACAACCACCAGTGCATCGCGCAGGCTTAAGGTTTTGATGACACAACCAAACTGCTGGCCAGGCAATCGCAGCTGAGCCTGGCCGCGCACGGACTGAGCCGCCGCAGGGGGTGGCGAAGTCGGGGCGCCGGGAAAAGGATTGGTTGGCTTGGCTGGCTGCGCCGGCCGGGCTGCCGCCGGTGCCTCAGTATTCCGACCACCGGTCAGGCTTGCTACTGACCCCTGCGCGATGCCGGTACTGGGTGTAGGTGCCTGCCGTCCCTGCAACAAGTCCAACTTACCTGCGCGCTGCAACGCTTTTTTTACCTTGGTGATAAACTGTTCGTTGGTGAAGGGCTTGCTAATGTAGTCGGTCACGCCAGCCTGAATGGCTTCAACTACGTTTTCCTTATCGCCGCGGCTGGTCACCATGACAAAGGGTACTTTCGCTCTATCCGGCTGCGCGCGAAACCACTGGAGTAGCTCCAGACCGCCCATCTCCGGCATTTCCCAGTCACACAGAATCAGATCGAACGAGCTGCGCTCCAGCACCTGCTGCGCCTTGCGGCCATTGATGGCCTCCTCGATCTGCAAACCGGGGAAGTAGCTACGTAGAGCCTTTTTCACCAGATCTCGAATGAAAGGTGCATCATCGACGATCAGGACTGACACTTTTGCCATGGTTTCTTGATTCCTCTAGTAATGCTCCTAGCTTAGCGCAGAGCGCCATAAATACCTCAGTAGCTTTGCAGCAAAGAGCCGCTATTGAAAGCATTTACACCGCACTATTTCGGTAAAATTGCTGGAAACTTAAGGTTTTAATCGGCTGAAGTAACAGCCGGCTGCGCATGCAAGGCACGCCACTGCCACGATGCAAGCCTGGTTTATCGGACCAGCTATGAGATCACCCTGTCCACTGCGCTAGCGCCGAGACGTGACAAAGCGTCACTTGCCATTTGGCTAAATAACGTCCATGTTTACTCTCAGAAAGACGCTCGCAAAGCGCTCACTACAAGCAGGTCAAACTGCCTATTCCGTTAAGCTCGTGAGGACTTCCTTATGAAACGCATACTGCTATCGGTAATGACTACCGGCGCCTTATTGACCGCCGGTACGGTATTCGCTAGTGCAGGTGAAGATCTGTACAACAGCAAGGCCTGTGTCGCCTGCCACAGAATCGACACCAAGCTGGTCGGCCCAGCCTACACCGAGGTCGCCAAGAAGTACGCCGGACAGGAAGGTGCAGTGGAAACGGTTGCTGGCCACATCAAAAATGGCATTTCCGGACTCTGGGGCCCGATTCCCATGCCGCCAAACCAGGTAACCGACGAAGAGGCCAAAATACTGGCCGAGTGGGTACTCAGCCATAACTGAGTCAAACCAACCCACTAAAAAAACCGCCATCTGGCGGTTTTTTTGTAGCTGCTGCAGCCGAGCTTATTCTGGATTATCTTCCCGGCGCACTTCAGCTTCCATGCGCTTGAGGCCGATATGACGCACATCGGTACCCTTGACCAGATAGATCACATGCTCTGCCACGTTGCGCGCATGGTCGCCCACACGCTCGAGTGAACGCAGCACCCAAAGAATGTTGAGCACCCGAGAGATGGAACGCGGATCTTCCATCATGAAGGTGATCATCTCGCGCATAGCCGACTTGTACTCCTGGTCAACTGATTTATCTTCGCGCGCTACGGAAAACGCCTGATCCGTATCCATACGAGCAAAGGCATCCAGCGCCTCCTGCACCATGCGCCGCACATGATGGCCAATATGCCGACACTCGACATAGCCCTTGGGCGCCTGCCCAGCTTCAACCAGATCAATGGCACGACGCGCAATCTTGGAAGCCTCGTCACCGATACGCTCCAGATCGACGATGATCTTGCTGATACTGATCACCAGACGCAGATCGCTGGCAGCTGGCTGACGGCGCGCCAGAATGCGCATGCACTCCTGATCGATATCCAACTCCATCTGGTTGATGGCGTCGTCCTTCTCGCGGACCTGTTCGGCCAGCTTCGCATCGCCTTCAATCAGCGCCACAATCGCATCGTTTATCTGTTTCTCGACCAACCCACCCATTTCCAGCAGCTGGGTGCGAATTTCTTCCAGCTCGGAATTGAATTGCTGGGATATGTGCTGCTTAAACAGTTCTTTATCTGGCATGGTGCAATCCCCGGTTAGCCGTAACGGCCAGTGATATAGTCTTCCGTCTGCTTTTTCGACGGGTTGGTAAACAGGGTGTTGGTATCACCAAACTCGATCAACTCGCCCATGTACATGAAGGCAGTGTAGTCGGACACCCGCGCCGCCTGCTGCATGTTGTGGGTCACGATGACAATGGTGAACTTCGACTTGAGTTCATTGATCAATTCTTCAATCTTCAGCGTCGAGATCGGGTCCAGCGCCGAGGCAGGCTCGTCCAGCAACAGCACTTCCGGCTCAACCGCAATGGTGCGGGCAATAACCAGACGCTGCTGCTGACCACCGGACATACCGAGCGCCGACTCATTCAAACGATCCTTCACCTCATCCCAGAGTGCGGCGCCTTTAAGCGACCACTCGACGGCCTCATCCAGGGTACGCTTGTTGTTTACGCCCTGAATACGCAGGCCATAGGCAACGTTCTCGTAAATCGATTTTGGGAAGGGATTCGGCTTCTGGAATACCATGCCAACGCGGCGACGCAACTCGGAGACATTCACGCCCTTGGCGTAAATATCCTGGCCGTCCAGCAGGATTTCGCCGTCGACACGGCAGCTATCGACCAGGTCGTTCATCCGATTAAAGCAGCGCAACAGGGTCGACTTACCGCAACCTGACGGACCGATAAAGGCCGTTACGCGGTTACGAGGAATCTTGATGCTGACGTTATGCAACGCCTGCTTGGTGTCATAAAACAGGCTCAGGCCAGGCACTTCCAGCGCGATGGTTTCCTGGTCCATGCTCATTTCTTCATGAGGGCGACCCAGGGCGCTCATATCCATTGCATGGGTTTTGGTACTGTTAGACATAGTCTTGAGTCCGCGTTGAAAGGGTTATTAGTTTTCCAGCGCTTTGTATTTTTCGCGCAGGTGATTTCGAATCGCTACCGCCGCAAAGTTCAGCGAGGCAATCACACCAACCAGCAACAAAGCGGTGGCATAAACCAGAGGGCGAGCCGCTTCAACGTTCGGGCTCTGGAAGCCGACGTCGTAGATATGAAAGCCCAGGTGCATAAACTTCTGGTCCAAGTGCAAATAAGGGTAGTTGCCGTTTACCGGCAGCGTAGGCGCCAGTTTGACTACGCCGACCAGCATCAGCGGGGCCACCTCACCGGCAGCACGCGCCACTGCCAGAATCAGACCGGTCATCATCGCCGGACTGGACATCGGCAAAATCACTTTCCACAGCGTCTCGGCCTTGGTCGCACCCAGCGCCAGCGAGCCTTCGCGTAGCGATCGTGGAATGCGCGTTAGCCCTTCTTCAGTAGCCACAATGACCACCGGCACGGTCAACAGCGCCAGGGTCAGCGAGGCCCATAGCAAACCACCGGTGCCCAGGGTTGGTGCTGGCAACGACTCAGGGAAGAACAACTGGTCGATGTTGCCGCCAAGAAAGTAGATGAAAAAGCCCAGACCAAATACGCCGTAAACAATGGACGGCACACCGGCGAGGTTGTTAACCGCGATCCGGATAATCCGGGTTACCGCGCCCTGCTTGGCATATTCGCGCAAGTAAACTGCAGCCAATACGCCAAAGGGGGTCACGATGATCGACATCAGCAACACCATCATCACGGTACCGAAGATTGCCGGGAATACACCGCCCTCGGTATTGGCCTCACGGGGTTCATCACTAACGAACTCCCACAGCTTGGCGAAATAATGCCCAATCTTATCGGAAATACCCATGGCGTTGGGCCGGAATACGCGGACCACCGTTGACAGGCTGATGCGCTTTTCCTGACCGTCCATGGCGCGCGCCATGAGGCTATCCCGATTGAAGGCGGTATACAAATTAACCAGCTTGGCTTCCAGTTCAGCGTACTGCGCGTTCTGTACGGCACGCTCAGCCTCGATCTGTGCCTGACGATCAGCCGTCAAGGCGTTATCCAGCTCATAGCCGCGTTCGCGCAAACGCAAGCGCTCCAGCTCTGAGTTGATTTTGCCGATATCACCGGTTTCCAGCGCGCGGATTTCTGCGTAGATACTCTCCGCCCGTTCAACAGCGGCCTCTAACGTCTGACGGGCCTGCTCACCCTCGACGACCTTGCCATCCTGATTGACGCTCAGCAGGTAACCGTAAAAGTTACCCCACTCACGACGCTCAATCGCAATGATGTCTTCCGGGTAGCGCTCGTCGGTCAGCCAATCGGCCACGATCCAACGGAAGTCTGCGCCGTACAGATCACGGTTACCGACTTTCAGCAGCTCGCGCTCCATAAACTCGGACTTTTCCGGATCAACCGGCAAGCCGGCACCTTTAAGGCGCTCAGTCGGTACCTGCTCGCGGGTGGTCACCTCACCGATCAAGGTAATCGTTGGCTGACCTGGAATGGTGTACTCGGCCTCCATAAGGTCGGCCGGCCAGAAGTGGCTAAGACCACGAACGGCAATGAGGAACAGCAGGCCGAGGGTCATGATCACCGCGATGGCGACCGCGCCGGCATTCATCCAGACCCAGGGGCTGCCTGTTTTGAACCAGGTTGTGAAGTTACTCTGTTTCACTGTGTGCATTCCTGTAGGTCAGAGTGAGGCATATTTCTTGCGCAGGCGCTGTCGAATCAGCTCTGCTGCCGTGTTCATCAGGAAGGTGAAGCTGAGCAACACCAGTGCGGCCAAAAAGAGTACGCGATAGTGCGTACTGCCAACTTCCGACTCCGGCATTTCTACCGCGATGTTGGCTGACAGCGTGCGCATACCTTCGAAGATATTCCAGTCCATGATCGGCGTATTACCCGTTGCCATAAGTACGATCATGGTTTCACCTACGGCGCGCCCCATACCGATCATGACGGCGGAGAAGATGCCCGGACTGGCGGTCAGGATGACGACGCGGCTCATGGTCTGCCAGGGCGTGGCACCCAGGGCCAGCGACCCTTGCGTCAAATGGCGCGGCACGCTGAATACAGCATCTTCGGCGATCGAGAAAATGGTGGGAATAACCGCAAAGCCCATGGCCAGGCCCACCACCAGCGAGTTGCGCTGGTCAAAATCGATGCCCAGATCACGCGTCAGGTAAACCCGCATATCGCCCCCGAAGAACCAGGCCTCTATGTAGACGCTGGACTCAAAGCAGGCCCACCCCAGTAGCATGGTGACAGGAATCAATATTGCCGCCTCCCAGCCATCCGGAACCGTCAGGCGCACTCGCTCTGGCATACGACTCCAGAGATACGCCACACTAATAAATACCACGGGCAGGAGAACCAGCAAGGAAACAATGCCCGGCAGGTTGTCCTCCAGTAACGGCGCCAGCCACAAGCCCGCGAGGAAACCCAGAATGACGGTCGGCAGTGCCTCCATCAACTCGATGATCGGCTTGACCTTGCGACGCATGCCCGGAGCCATGAAGTAAGCGGTATAGACCGCTGCGGCGATGGCGATCGGCGTGGCCAAAATCATCGCGTAAAACGCTGCTTTCAAGGTACCAAAGGTCAGGGGCGCCAAGCTGAGCTTGGGCTCGGATTCGGACGTAGCCGATGTCGACTGCCAGACGTAATCAGGCTCCGGATAGCTTTCGTACCAGACCTTGCCCCACAGCGATGACCAGGAGATTTCCGGGTGCTCGTTATCGACGTTCCAGTAGCTCAACTCGCCGTTGTCATGCTCAACCAGCAGGTGATCAGCACGCGGACCAATAGCAAAAGATCGTATTGGCTGCTTGTCCAGTGGCTCAACCAGCAGATTATTATGCGCAGTCGAGTTATAGATACCCAGATATCCATCAGCGTCTGTCGTCAGGAATACCTTGCGGCGCTCCTCTGGCTGAATCAGCTGTATCGCTTCACCGGCCTGCTGATCAAAGCTTCTGACCGGGGTTAGTGCAGGCTTACCATTGCCGCGCACCATAAACCACTGCTGCAAGCCGCCCTGGCTATCACCAATAATCAGCGAGATGCCGCCAAGCATCAGGTTACTGGCAGTAACCGTTGCGTCTTTGGCGGCGACCACCTTGTAGCGTCCATTCAGCTCGCCGCGCGCGCGCAGCGACAGCACGTCCACATATTGACCGCCGTTGACCACATACATCCACTGGCGCAGCGGATCGATGAGGATATTATCCACTTCGCCTTGCGCCGGGTTGAGGGTCAGCTCGCTCTGGGAGGTAGTCACCTCCCCGGTCATCATATTTTCCTGGCGGCTGATGGACGTTACCAGCAGCTCGCGCCCTACGTTAGCTGCCAATGTCAGGCCGCTGTCGTTGCCACTCATGGCTACGTGCTCCAGCGCACGCCCCTGTTTATCCAGAATGAGCGGCTCAGCACCGTAGGGGAATTTCAATTCGGGGGTAATCAACCGAACATCGTTCGGGTAGGTCACCTTATAGTTGTGCTTGCCGATGATGACCTGACCATTGCTCAGACCAACAGCAAACCGGCGAGTGTTCGGACTTTCCACGCTGAAGCTGGATACCGTCACGCCTTCGGGTATGGGCAGGCTCTGTTCAGAAATCAGCTTGCCGTCTGCGGTTTTGAAGAATGTCACCTGACCGGATTCGGAGACACGAATCGCCACCTCGCCCTGCTCTTCCATCGCCAGCATCAACGGCGGATCAGCCACATCTAGCCAGGGTGTGGAGTAGCGCTCTTGCTGCTCGATGTCTGCACCGCCAAACAGCGGTAGCACTTCAGAGAGCAAATAGAGAAAGATCAGCAACACGGCAGCAATCACGCCAAGGCCACCCACCGCGACATACCAGCGGGTGAGATGATCCTTGAAGTGACGCACGGCCCGATGGCGCTGCATCGCTGGCGTATTGAAATCGACGCGGGACGTCTTGGGTGATGATTGCATAGTCATGGCGCACACCCTACAGGGTCAATGTGACAAAATGGTTACATGGTTATGACGGTAAAAAGGGGCGTGTCATAGACACGCCCCTTGTCACTTAGGCGTCCTTGCCCAACCGACTACTGATGCTTAGAAACCCAGTTCGGCGTGAACCTTGTCGACAACGCGCTGGGGCATAGGCACATAACCATCTTTGAAGACGATTTCCTGACCTTGCTTGGACAGCATCATCTTGACGAACTCACGCTCCAGCGGGGCCAGCTCGTCGTTTGGTGCCTTGTTCACGTAAACGTAGAGGAAACGTGACAGCGGGTAAGTACCAGCAATAGCGTTTTCTTCGTTGGCTTCGATGAACTCGTCGCCTTCAGCCTTGGCCAGCGGAACAGCGCGAACGCTGGACGTCTTGTAACCCAGACCGGAATAACCTACTGCGTTCAGCGACTGGCTAACAGACTGAACAACAGAAGCCGAACCAGGCTGCTCGTTTACGCCACTGCGGAAGTCACCTTTGCACAATGCGTGCTCTTTGAAGTAACCGTAAGTACCAGATACCGAGTTACGACCGTACAGCTGGATGTCGCGATCAGCCCACTGGCCAGTCAGACCCAGTTGGCCCCAGGTAGTCAGCTCTTCGCCGCCACACAATCGAGTTGAAGAGAAGATACCGTCAACTTGAGCCATGGTCAGGCCTTCGATCGGGTTATCCTTGTGCGCAAATACAGCCAGGGCGTCGATAGCAACAGGAACAGCAGTAGGCTTGTAGCCATAACGCTCTTCGAATGCCTGGATTTCGCTGTCTTTCATCATGCGGCTCATGGGAGCCAGGTTGGATGTACCTTCAGTCAGTGCTGGCGGCGCAGTAGAGGAGCCCGCAGCCTGAATCTGGACATTGACGTTAGGGTACAGACGCTTAAACTCTTCGGCCCAGAGCGTCATCATGTTAGCCAGTGTGTCGGAACCAACGCTGGACAGGTTGCCGGAAACACCGCCAACGCGCTGGTAATCTTCCAGGGTCTGGTCAACGGCAGCAAAGCTTGAGCTGGCAGCCAGGCCGGCAGCAGCGAAGGTCACAGCAGCGAACATACGCTTGAGTTTCATGTCATTCTCCTAGTGAGGTAGTGTTTGCAACACGCGACTCAGTATCAAAGCGTGATGTGACAACTCTATTCCCGAATTATGACAATTGTGTGAAACACACCAACTGGTACTCAACTCCGCCACACGCAACAATAGAATGATTGAGACACCCGCCTCAATCCCTTACCATAAGCGGCTCAGCCAGTTTTTTTTTCGACTTGCTTTGCTGGCCAGCACAACAAATACAAATAGACCACGACTCGAGTGTTCAATGCACGACTTAGATATGGACCCGGTTCCACAGGGTGAACTGGCTCTGAAAATCACCACCCTGCCCCGCGATTGCAATAGCTTTGGCGACATTTATGGGGGGTGGCTGGTAGCCCAGATGGATGTAGCGGGCACTAGCACGGCTGCGCGCATCGCTCGTGGTCGCGTCGCTACCGTGGCAATTGATCGCATGGGCTTCATGGTTCCGGTGCCTGTGGGTGCCCAGCTGGCCTTTCATTGCGACGTACTGGATATCGGCCGCAGCTCGATCAAGATGCTGGTCGAAGTCTGGAGCGAAGATCTGGCCCATGATGAAAGCCGTAAAGTAACCGAAGCTACCTTTGTCTTCGTTGCCATTGATGACCGTGGCCGGACCCGCGTTATCCCGTCCTGACCCGCTGCTGGGGCCGGAATAACTGCGCGGCCACCCCGACCGAGTGCCCGCTGATATGCCCAGCCCGCAATTCTCTGCCAGCCTGACGCTGGCACGTGCCATTGATTACATTAACCATTGGCTAGGCCGCAGTGTCGCCTGGCTAAGCGTATTCATGGTCTTGCTGACCTGCCTCATTGTTGTGCTGCGCTACGGCTTCGATATTGGCGCCACCGCCACCCAGGAACTGATCATGTATGGTCACTCACTGGCTTTCATGGGCGCGGCTGCCTGGGCCCTGCAACGGGATGCGCACGTACGGGTGGATATTTTCTTTCGCCGCTTTTCTTCACACGGCCAAGCGCTGATCGACTTCTCCGGTACGCTGCTGTTTTTATTACCCATGTGCCTGTTTTTAGCCTTCAACTGCTGGGATTACGTCAGTGTGGCCTGGCAACGCCAGGAGCGCTCTGCCGACGCCGGTGGCTTGCAATGGGTCTATATCCAGAAAAGCTTCATTCTATTACTGGTGGCCAGCCTGTTGTTGCAGGCGATATCGCAACTGATCAAGACCCTCGCCGTCATTTTCGGCGCCCTGCCAAGACATTTACCTATCAGCCATGAGGAGCATCTGTAATGGGTGTGGAATACATGGCGGTGGCGCTATTCATCTGTATCTGTCTGGCCCTGATGGCAGGCTACCCTGTGGCCTTTACGCTTGGCGGCATGTCCCTGCTGTTCGCTGGCGCCGGTATCGCTCTGGATGTGTTTGAGCCAAGCTTTCTGGGCGCACTGCCCAGCCGTCTATTCGGCACCATGAATAACCAAACCTTGCTTGCCGTGCCGTTGTTTGTGTTCATGGGCGTCATGCTGGAAAAATCGCGGATCGCTGAAGACCTGCTTGATGCCATGTCGCGGCTGTTTGGTGGCCTGCGCGGCGGCCTGGCCTTTTCCGTCTGCATTGTCGGTGCATTGCTTGCCGCCAGTACCGGAATTGTCGGCGCAACCGTGGTAACTCTGGGTCTACTGGCGTTACCTACCATGCTACGCCGTGGTTACGATCCCTCAATCGCCACTGGCACCCTGGCTGCCACCGGCACCTTGGGCCAAATCATTCCACCCTCGATCATTCTGGTGCTGCTGGGCGACGTGCTGTCTAACGCCTACCAACAGGCGCAGACGCGCATGGGGATCTTTTCACCTAAAACCGTCACCGTCAGCGATCTGTTTATTGGCTCACTGCTGCCCGGTCTCTTACTGGTGGGTCTGTATCTGCTGTATTTGGTTGGCGTGGCCATCTGGCAACCAAACAAACTGCCGGCATTAACCCGGGCAGAGCGGGCGGAGGTATCCTGGGGTCGGGTGCTGATAAGCTTGCTACCACCCTTGCTGCTGATCATGTCCGTGCTGGGCTCCATTCTCGCCGGCGTGGCAACACCGACCGAAGCTGCCGCCGTTGGCGCACTCGGCGCCAGCCTGCTGGCCCTAAGCAAGCGTCAACTGGGGATAGGCAAGCTGCGCGAGGTGGCGCAGGCCACTACCGAGATCAGTGCCATGGTATTCATGATTCTGCTCGGCGCCTCAATTTTCTCGCTGGTATTTCGCGGCTACGGCGGCGACGATCTGATCCATCACCTGTTCGCGCAATTACCCGGCGGCGTGTTTACCGCTACCCTGGTGGTCATGCTGGTGATCTTCTTCCTTGGCTTCATTCTCGATTTTATCGAAATTACCTTTGTGGTGGTGCCCATTGTTGGACCGGTGCTGCTGAGCATGGGGCTGGATCCGGTGTGGCTTGGGGTGATGATCGCGCTGAACCTGCAGACCTCGTTTCTAACCCCGCCGTTTGGCTTCTCGCTGTTCTACTTGCGCGGCGTGACGCCAGCCAGCGTGCCAACATCCGCGATCTATCGCGGCGTTTTGCCCTTCATCGCGATTCAAATACTGATGCTCATAATCGCGGCCTGTTGGCCGGGCCTGGTCACCTGGCTACCGGGGCTGATGGCCCGTTAAACGACTTGCCGCCAGTCTCATTTGGGTACGATTGCAACAACCTCGCCAACAATCCGCTGTGCCGGCACGCTACCCCAGTGGCGACTGTCGGCAGAGTTTTCTCGATTATCGCCAAGGAAAAAGTAGTGGCCCGCTGGCACCTTAAAGGTACGAATGGGCTGTTTCGGCAACCCCTTGAGGTATTGAACCTGATATTCGAGACCATCCAGGCTTTCCGAAAATCGAGTTAACTCCTCGGTATCGCTTAATAGCGCCTCTGGTAAGGTCTCGCCATTGATCACCACACCCTGTTCGGTCAATGCAATCACGTCACCAGGCAACGCCATCAGACGCTTCACAAACAGGTTATCCCGATCCGGCGGGTAAAAAACGTACACATTGCCACGCTGCAGCCGCTCTGGGGCCACTGCGGCAGAACCCGGTAGCGCGTAACCAAAGAGTGCCGACTGGGCATAACCCCATTTCTGCACCACCACCACATCCCCCTCCACCAGGGCTGGATGCATGGATGCTGAAGGCACGGCATACGGCTCATAGAGGAAAGCACGGACCAGCAAAATACTCAGCAGCAGTCCCAGATAAAACCCGATCACCACCCATATACGGCTATACCAGGGCCGCGGCTGCTCTGTATCGCAGCGACGCACAAGCCAGCAGGCATGCAACGGGCAGATGACACTGAACAGCAGGTGCAGGCTGAGCACAAAATACCAATCGACCGCCGCGATCAGCAGTGCCGCAAAAAGGTAGGACCAGAATAGCCTAGGGCGATTGACGTAGAGAAAAACAAAGGGCTGCAGGAAGATACCCAGCAGCAAGGCGATCCACAACTTTGGGGGTCTGACGGCGATCAAAAACAGCTCCTCGGTGGGTAATAACACACGCTTAGGACCACGGCCGACCGGCTAGATTCCTTGTGGAATGATCAAACCGCCGCACGGGACGGCAATGGCATCGACTCCAACCGCAGAATCAAATAGCACAGCAAGAGCCCGAGCAGGTTGGTTGTCACCGGATTGAAGGCTTCTACCAGCAGCGCCGGACTGAGTACTGCCACGTAGACCAGCAAAGCGATGAGCGACAGGCCCGCAAGATAGATTGGTGCCTTACCCCCCAAACGTAAGGCAATGAGCAGTCCCAGTACGATCTCCAGCACACCCGCCAGAGGCGAGGCGATACTGGCTGACACCCCCGACCCGCTGGCTTCCACCAGGCTGACTTCTACCGGACTGAGAAACAGAATTTTCGGCAGTAAACCGTGGTAAACAAACAGAAACCCCAAACCCAGACGACAGATAAAGGTGGTGTGCATCAGGGCATTAATGGCCATCGACAAAACGCTCCGCGTGATCAGGGGTGGGCAAGCGACAATAGTCATACTTACCGAAGAGTCGGTAACGATTAAGCGCGATGCGGTCATACAGCCAATCACGCAGCGGCTCGGGGATCAACCGCAACACCGCCAGGGCGCGCCAAGGCCAACCCAGCCCGCTCATCACCTGCAAGAAAGCCTGACTCTTGGCAGAGCAGCGCCCCTGCTGCAACACCAGCATGGTCTCAAAACGATCCGTCGGATAGCCATACTGCCGCAATAAACGCTCACCAGACGCGGACTGCACACTACACAGCCGATAAACCCGCTGGTGATCATGGCTGATAATAAAGTTTGCCCAGGCATTACAGAGCTTGCAGACGCCATCGAAGAGGATAATGCGATCTGGCGCAGCTGAGTTTAGCCCGGAGGGTTCGCGTTCACTGATCATGCCGCTAGCATACACCAGAACACACAAAGACCGGCTCGGCGTCAGCCTGAAAGCTGTGGCAGGATAAACCCATAAACCGCTGAGAAGAACTCCTCTCGTTTGCTGCTAAACGCAGCAGTAAGCGGACCACCAACGGCATAACCATAAGGCACCCGTGCATGGCTAAACGTTATCAGCGCTTGCGACTCATCCTGGGCGACCAGCTCAATGCGCGTCATTCCTGGTTTCGGCAGAAAGATGAAACCACGCTTTACCTGCTTGCTGAACTGCACCAGGAAGCCACCTACGTGACCCATCACGTGCAGAAAATCTGCGCTTTTTTTGCCGCCATGAGCGCGTTTGCCACGGCCTTGAAAGGGGCGGGCCACGAGGTGTTGCATCTTGATCTGGACGACACACAGGACTACCCCAGCCTACCCGCGCTGCTAGAGCAACTGATAGCAAAATATGAGATTCAGCACCTCGACTATCAGCTACCCGACGAATACCGCCTGCGCCAGCAACTCGCCAGCTTTGCCGAAGACAGCGCGATTGACGTCAGCGCATTCGAGTCAGAACATTTCTTTCTGCGCGACAACGAGCTACGTGAGCATTTCACTCAGGGCAAACGTCATCAGATGGAAGCCTTCTACCGCAGGATGCGCGTTCGCTTTCACGTGCTGATGGCTGATGATTCTTCCCCGGAGGGCGGACAGTGGAATCATGATCAGGACAACCGCAACAAGCTCAAGAAAGAGGACCTCAAGCATATCCCCCAACCTCTAATGTTCGCCAATGACGTGAGCCACATACTTGAGCGCCTGCAGCGGCACGAGATCAAAACCATGGGCCAAACCAGCGCGCAGCTTCCCTGGCCAACCAATCGGCAACAGGCCATTGATCTGCTCGAGCATTTCTGCCGCCATGGCCTGCCGCGCTTCGGTTACTTCCAGGACGCGATGACCGGCAAGCTCGAGAGCTCAGACCAGGCAAGCCAGTGGAGCCTGTATCACTCGCGCCTGTCATTCGCCCTCAATAGCAAAATGCTGGATCCGCAACGCGTCATAAACAGCGCCATTGCGCATTATCGAGATCCGCAGACTGAGGCTATCAACATCGCCCAAATCGAAGGCTTCGTGCGCCAGATACTCGGCTGGCGCGAGTTTGTGCGCGGCATCTACTGGGCCAACATGCCCGACTATGCAGGCTTCAATGCCCTGTCCGCCGAGCGCGAGCTACCGTCTTGGTTCTGGAGCGCCAAAACCAACATGCGATGTCTACAGCAGTCCATCTCGCAATCACTGGATTTTGCCTACGCCCACCACATCCAACGCCTGATGATCACAGGCAACTTTTGCCTGCTGGCCGGCATTCATCCCGATCAGGTAGACCAGTGGTATATGGGTATCTATATCGATGCCATCGAATGGGTCGAGCTACCCAATACGCGGGGCATGAGCCAGTTTGCCGATGGCGGCATTGTCGGCTCGAAGGCTTACGCCGCGAGCGGGAATTATGTGAACAAAATGAGTGACTACTGCGCTGACTGCACCTACCAGGTAAAACAGATCAGCGAGCCCAGCAGCTGCCCGCTAAACTCACTTTACTGGCACTTCATGAGCAGACATGAGGCTGATTTTTCGGACAACCCGCGCAATCGCATGGTCTACGCCAACTGGCACAAAAAAACCGAAGAACAACGCAGCGCCATACTCAAAAGAGCAGAGGCGCTGTTAGCCGACATAGAACAGTTATAAACGCTGAAGCCAGCGCAGGCGAAACGTTATCGGGGGGCGACGGGCGTCTTGGCGCCTAATAGTTGCTGGCTGGGCTCGACAACGCCGACTTGCTGGTAATACTCAACCAGCTTGAACCAGTCAGCCTCGGGCATGGGGCCGCGATGACGGTAAAATTGCTTCAGGTCATGGCGTACGGCAGCGTGCTTACGTCGACGACGGCGCGCCTTTTCCAGGTCTAGCAGCGCAATTTCCACGCCCTGACTGCGCACGCGAATGAACACATGCTTGGAATAAAGGCAGCCATGTTGCCAACCAGCCATGTGCGCCAAGTTAAGGGTTTTTGCCAGCTCACGCAGCATATGCTGGTGAGTCGCATTACCGTGCTGAACGGGCGCGTCATCGGCGTACCACTGATCCATACTAATAAAGCCTTTCAACTCTTCAGTAATCAGCAACCCCTGCCAAACGCCCTCCTCTTTACGTGACCCGGCAAATACCAGCTTGGGCACACGCACCCCGGCGGCACGATAAGCCTCAAGCGCCCGATGCTCACGTACCACCGTAGGGCGACCTGACGGGTAACGCAGTGACCGGCTGAGGTGCCCGCACTGGCGTTTGCTATACAGCGTTTTGCCATCCGGCGTGTGCAGATACTGCACGCCGCTAAGACCATCACGCCGTTCATTGGGTTCTTCCACCCACTCACCCTGTTGCTGCCACCACTGCGCAAAGGACTGATCGGCGTACTGCTCAGGTAGTTCGCTCACTTTTATTCACCTCTCGACCACCGCCTTTGCGCCATTGAGATGCGCCCCGGAACCATACCGGCAGGAGTGACTTATTATTAGTGTTTGACGCCATTTTGGCTGTTCGTTGATTACCTGCAAGCAACAACCATACCCAAGCTGTAGCGATGTAGTCAAAAACTACTTACGCTATGAAGCCAAAAGCAGTGAACGTGCAGAAAAACAAAACCCGCCTATTCGGCGGGTTTCGATTCAATTGCTACTTGTATTACTGGCTACGCAGATCATACATAGCCTTTTCGCTAATCGCGTGCCAGGCGTTCACCTTCCCGCGGAACGCCTGCATGGAGTCCCAAACTTCGCGGTTCAGCGGGTTGGCTGCAGCGGTTTCTTCCAGCACATCCATGGAGATATCGCGCAGGCGATCCAGGACCGAGTCAGGTAAACGACGAAGCTCAACGCCGTGCTCATTGACCAGGGTATCCAGCGCATCCGCATTACGTTTGGTGTACTCATCCAGCATGGCCTGATTGGTGGAACGCGCCGCTTGCTTGACGATATCCTGCAGGTCACTGGGCAACTCAGCCAGTTTTTGCTGGTTGATGGTCAGCTCCAGCACCGCGCAAGGCTCCTGCCAACCGGGGTAGTAGTAATACTTGGCTGCCTGATAGAGTCCAAACGCCAGATCGTTGTAGGGGCTAACCCAGTCAGTCGCATCAATCACGCCCGTCTGCAACGAGGTGAAGATTTCACTGCCGGGCAGATTGACGGTGGTAGCACCGGCGCGGGACAGGACTTCGCCGCCAAATCCGGGCATGCGAATCTTCAGACCCTGCAGATCATCCAGACTGTTGATCTCTTTATTGAACCAACCCGCCATCTGGACGCCGGTATTACCGCAAGGCAAAGGCAATACACCCAGCGGCTCGTAGGCACGCTGCCAGAGTTCGAGGCCGCCACCTTCATATAGCCAGGCATTCATTTCCTGAGCATTCAGACCGAAAGGTACTGCGGTAAAAAAGGGCGCCGTCGCACTTTTACCTTTCCAGTAGTAGGCAGCACTATGACCCAGCTCGGCAGTGCCGCTGGAAACCGCATCAAAAACTTCCAGCGCAGGAACCAGCGCACCAGCGGCAAAAACCTGAATACTCAACCGACCATTCGACATGCGCTCGACCGTGTCGGCGAAACGCTGCGCAGTGGTACCCAGACCAGGAAAGTTCTCCGGCCAGGAGGTGACCATCTTCCAGCGAAAGCGTTGCTCGGCTTGCGCAGCGCCAGCTGTGCCCGCTGCGGAAGCAGCCTCATCCTTGCAACCTGCCAGAGCTGCAGCACCTAAACCCAGCCCGGCGGCGGTCAATAACTTACGACGTTCCATAAAACGGCTCCAAGCTTCAGGCTGCCAGCGACAAGGCGCCACGCAGCATTCGATTAATTTATTATGTGACAGTATCTGAGCTTGAAGCTTGAAGCTTGAAGCACCAGCGTAGCGCGCTCAGCTCGCACCCAGCCTCAAACAGACAACGACACCACCACCTGCACGGTCAACTTCCAGCTTTTTAGCTTCCCGTTTTCAGCTGCACGAGCCGCTCAAAGCGGCTCGAGCTTGGCGTAAGCCACCATCAGCCACTTGCTGCCTTCATCATCAAAATTGACCTGAATCCGCGCCTGCGCGCCATGACCCTCGTAATTGAGTACCACGCCCTCACCAAACAAAGAGTGCATTACCCGCTGGCCCAGGGAGAAGCCGGTGCTCTCATTGGCGTCAGCGGCAAAGAGCCCGGTCTTGCCAGGCCCAAATGGCCGACTAACCTGATTACCCAAGCGCACTTCCTGAATCAGCTCAACCGGTATTTCGCGGACAAAGCGTGAGAGTTTGTTGAATGTTTCACTACCGTACAAGCGACGTGTCTCAGCCCAGGTAATCACTAACAGCTGCATAGCCCGGGTAATACCCACATAGGCCAGACGACGCTCCTCCTCCAAACGGCCGGGATCTTCCAGGCTCATCTTGTGCGGGAAGAGCCCCTCTTCTACCCCGGCCATAAATACCAGTGGAAATTCCAGACCCTTGGCGCTGTGCAACGTCATCAATTGCACACTGTCTTCAAAACGGTCGGCTTGGGTTTCGCCAGCCTCAAGCGAGGCATGCGCAAGGAACGCCAGCAGCACATCGCCCTCCTCGTCTTCATCCGCCATATCGTTTTCGAAGGCTCGTGCAGCTGAGACCAGCTCTTCCAGGTTTTCGACGCGCGCCTGTGCTTTTTCGCCTTTTTCCTGCTCGTGAAAGCGCAGCAGGCCGCTGTTTTCCATGGCGATTTGCGCTTTACTATAGAGCGGTACGCCTTCGGCACGCTCGCTAAGCTCCTCGATCAGCACCTGAAATGCCTGCACCGCATTGGCCGCGCGACCAGGCAGGCCCTTGTTATCGAGCAAATCACAGGCAGCCTGCCACATGGAAACATCCTGCTCGCGAGCGTGCTGACGGAGCATCTCTACTGTCTTGTCGCCTATGCCGCGAGTAGGCACATTGATAATGCGCTCCAGTGCACCATCGTCACCACGGTTACCGATCAACCGCAGATACGCCATGGCATTTTTGATCTCAGCCCGCTCGAAGAACCGCTGACCGCCATATATGCGGTATGGCACGCCACTGCGCAGTAGTGCCTCTTCCAATACACGCGACTGGGCGTTGGAGCGATAGAGAATAGCGATCTCGCTGCGACTCATCCCATCGCGCACCGCCTGCTCAATGCGTTCAACGATGAACCGGGCCTCATCCTGCTCGTTGAAGCCAGCGTAAAGGGAGATAGGCTCACCGTCGTTGCCGTCGGTCCACAGCTGTTTGCCAAGGCGACCCGCGTTATTGTCGATGAGTGCGTTGGCTGCCTTGAGGATGGTCGCAGTAGAGCGGTAGTTCTGCTCCAAGCGAATCATCTCGGCGTTCGGGTAATCGGTCTGAAACTGCTGGATGTTTTCAATGCGTGCGCCGCGCCAGCCGTAGATCGACTGGTCATCGTCACCCACGACCATCAGGCTGGGGCTCTTGCCGGCCAAATGCCGCAGCCAGGCATACTGCACCGCATTGGTATCCTGAAACTCGTCCACCAGCATGTGCTTGAAGCGCGCCTGATACTGCTCACGCAGGGTCTGATTGTCGCGCCACAGCTCCAGCGAACGCAGCAGCAGCTCAGCAAAATCGACCGCACCAGCGCGGGCACAAGCCTGCTCGTAGGCGGTATAAATACGCACCATGGTAGTTAGATACAGATCGCCGGCGGGCTGAATATTCTGCGGACGCAGGCCTTCGTCTTTCTGTCCGTTGATCCACCACTGTGCCTGTTTGGGCGCCCATTGGTTCTCATCCAGGCCCAGCTCGCGAATCACTCGCTTAACCAGCCGCAGCTGATCATCACTATCGAGAATCTGAAACTGCTCGGCCAGCCCGGCCTCGCGCCAGTGGGCCCGCAATAACCTATGCGCCAGCCCATGAAAAGTGCCGACCCACATGCCCTGCGGCGAAATACCGAGCATTTGCTCGATACGCCCGCGCATTTCATAGGCAGCCTTGTTGGTGAAGGTGACCGAAAGAATGCTCCAGGGCGAGGCCTTTTCGACCTCGACCAGCCAAGCAATACGGTGCACCAGCACGCGGGTTTTGCCGGAGCCGGCACCAGCCAGCACCAACTGTTGACCGAGGCTGGCGGAGACCGCCTGGCGCTGGGCGTCATTTAAAGAATTAAGCAGGTGGGAGATATCCATCGCGGTATTCTACCAGCGACCACTCAATGCTCGAAAGCGTAAGCTGTATCTGCCGTGCCAGACGCGCTCGTAACAGCTTTTTAATTACGTGGGGCTGTGCCGGAGCAGAACGCTGGTGTAAGGTTGGGTAGCTAAACCCGTTGTTAGCTACCAGAGTTTTCAATGATAAAAAGAAACGCGCAGCGTTCCGGGAATTCCACCTCGTCATGACGAGCTACCGCGCCAACCAAGCCTCTTTTTCTGCTGCCGACCTACGGTTACAGCAAATGAACCAGCTGTACGCGTACTCGCGCCTGCCGCAGTGGCTAATCCTCTGTGCCGCCTTGCTGATTGTGCCGCTGCTGTGGCCACACCGCAGCGCGACCAGCCTGCTTGGTTGGCTGGCGATCATCATTTTATTGGGCCTACTACGGCAACGGCTGGTCAACCGCTACCATGCATGCCAGCCCAGAGATCGTCTGCGCGCTCGTTGGCGCCTGTACTTCCACCTTGGCAATATCGCGTCGGGCCTTTGCCTGGCTTGGGTCTATCTCGGCTTGACGCCGCTGGGCGACTTTTCGCTCCAGGCGCCCGTTTACAGCTTGGCTGGCGGCGTTGCGTTATGCGTTGGGGTCATTTACGCCAGCCGCTTTCCGGCCTTCGCCTCCTTCATTATCCCCGCCTGGCTGCCGCCGGTGCTGTTTCTGTTCGCGCAAAACAATGAATACAGTCAAGCCTGGGCCGTGATGGGCATGATTCTGTTTGTCTGTATTCTGCTCTGCGCCGCCTTTATCCACCGTTCAGTACTGGAAGCACTGGTCAGCAACCTGCGCAACGAAACCCTGGTTGCCAACCTGAGCAGCACACAACAACGCAGTGAAGAATTGAACCAGCAACTGACCCGGGAAATAAACCAGCGTCGCAATGCCGAGCAGTCACTGCGCGACAGTCACGACGACCTGGAGGCGCGAGTCAAGGAGCGGACAGCCGAACTGGAGCAAGCCACCCAAGCGCTGCAAGCCAGCAAAACGCAGCTTAGTCTGGCCATGGAGGCTAGTCAGCTGGGGCTCTGGGATTGGGATTTATTGACCGATCAGGTGTTTCACTCACAAATCGATACCATCTTTGGCATTGAGCAGGATGAAGGCATGAGCATGCTGCTCGACCTGAAGCCGCGCCTGCACCCAGCTGACGCCGCCATGGTACGCAAGACACTGGTGCGTCATATGAAAGGCGATACCGACGCCTATCGTATGGAATACCGGGTACTGCACCAGAATGGCCAATGGGTCTGGGTTGAGGATGCCGGGCAAGTGGTCGAGCGCGATGCCGACGGCCGCGCCATCCGCATGATAGGTACGCGCCGCGACATCACCGAACGCAAGTATCAACACGAGCAATCGCAGCTGGCATCTACGGTGTTCGAGGCGACATCTGAGGGCATCTTCATTCTTGCCCCGGATATGAAAATACTTGCTGTTAATCAGGCCTATAGCGTCATCACCGGCCGCTCCAGCGCAGACGCCGTAGGCCAGAATATTCTAGAGCTGGCCGGACACAAGCTGAAAAGCCAATTCAAGAACCTGAAGCAATTCCTCAATGGCAAAGACCGCTGGCAGGGCGAACTCACGGCCAAGCGGCGCAGCGGCGAACACTTCCCCATTTGGCTACAGCTGACGGTGGTAAGAGACCGCGGCGGACAGATTACTCATTACGTCGGTTTCTTCGCAGACCTGACAACACATCGCCAAACCGAAGAGCAGCTCCAGTACCTGACCAACTACGATGCCTTGACCCAACTGGCCAACCGTAAACTGTTCAACGAGCGTCTGCAGGACGCCACCAGCCGCGCCCGTCAGCAAAAACAGCAGGTTGCGCTGTTGCACATTGACCTGGATCGTTTCAAGCAGATCAACGTTACTCTGGGGCACGCGCTGGCCGACAGCCTGCTGCAGCAGGTAGCTAAAAGACTGAGTGCAGCGGTACAACCGCAAAACCTGTTGGCGCGCCTTTCCGCCGACGAATTTGTGGTGATTGTTGAACATCCGGAGAACGAGCAGGCCCTCTCAATGCTGGCCAATACCCTGCTGCACCGGTTGCGCGAACCCATGCTGCTGGGCGAACAGGAACTGGTCATGACCGCGTCCATTGGCATCAGCCTGTTTCCGGCTACTGCAAGCGATAGCCTATTGCTGATTACGCAAGCCAATCAGGCCATGCAGCATGCAAAACAACTCGGCGGCAATAACGCGCAGTTTTTCACCCACGAGCTACGCGCCTACAGCCTCGACCAATTGCAGCTGGAAAACCAGTTACGCAAGGCACTCGAAGACGACCAGTTGATCGTCTACTACCAACCCAAGCTGCACCTGGCCACGGATCGCATCCGCAGTGCCGAAGCTCTGGTGCGCTGGCAACACCCTGAACGGGGCCTGGTCATGCCGGGCGAATTCATCAACATTGCAGAAGAGTCCGGCATGATAGTGGCGCTGGGCGATACCGTGCTGCGGCAAGCCTGCAAACAGGCGAGCCAGTGGTACCGGGAGGGTCCAACAGCGGTAGCCGTTTCGGTCAACCTGTCGGTACAACAACTGCGGCAGGAGGGTTTCGCTCAGGATGTCGCCCAGATTCTGCAGGCTACCAGCTTACCCGCGCACCTTTTGGAGTTGGAGCTGACGGAAAGCATGCTGCTGGAGCATAGCCCCACGGTCTCGGCCAATATTGCCGCCCTGAAAGCGTTGGGCATCACGCTCTCGGTAGACGATTTTGGCACCGGCTACTCTTCACTGGCCTACCTCAAGCGCTTCCCGATCAGCACCCTGAAAATCGATCGCGCTTTTGTCGCCGAGCTGGATGAAAAACACAGTGACGATGCCATCATCCTCGCTATCATCGCGATGGCGCATAGCTTGTCACTGACGGTAGTGGCTGAAGGTGTAGAGCACGAAAGCCAAATGGCCTTCCTCAAGGCCAATGGTTGCGATGAGGTACAGGGCTACCTGATCAGCCGGCCGATTCCAGCTGATGAATTCAGCATGCTGCTGAACAGCAGCAATGAGATGCCAATGCTCAGTAGCCGCTACTGAGTTGCCCAAAACGCCTTAACGCCTAGTTACGCTGGTCCAGCCAGGCGTGCCCCTGGCGTTCCAGCAGACTGTCGGCCGCATCAGGCCCCCAGCTACCGGCCGGGTAACGTTTTGGTGAGCGATAGCAGTCCTGCCAGCCTGCAATGATCGGATCGACCCAGCGCCAGGCGGCTTCTATCTCGTCGCGACGCATGAATAGCGTGGCGTCACCCTGAATCACGTCCAGCAGCAGCCGTTCGTAGGCATCCCAGCGGCGACGCTTGAAGGCATCGGCGAAATCCAGGTCCAGATCTACGTTCTGCAAACCCATGCCGCGTCCTGGCGATTTGGCCATTAACGACAGACGAATACCTTCATCCGGCTGCAGACTGATAACCAACCGATTGTTTTCCGGGTTATCACCGCTACGCGGGAACAGACGATAGGGCACCGGCTTGAATTGGATAACAATTTCCGATTTACGCTGCGCCATAGACTTGCCCGTGCGCAGATAAAAGGGCACCCCGGCCCAGCGCCAGTTATCAATTTCGGTTTTCAGCGCAACGAAAGTTTCTGTATTGCTGTCATGGTCTACGCGCTTTTCAAAGTAATAGGCTGGCAAACGCTCGCCAGCATGCTCACCCGCCGCATACTGACCACGCACGGTACGGTCCTGCACATCCATGCCGGTAATCGGCCGTAGCGCCTCAAGAATCTTGAGCTTTTCGTTACGCACCGCTTCGGGCTCAAAGTGCACCGGCGCTTCCATGGCCACCAGGCACAACAACTGCAATAGATGGTTCTGCACCATGTCACGCATGGCGCCAGCACGGTCGTAGTAGTCGCCGCGATTCTCCACGCCAACGCTTTCCAGCACACTGATCTGCACGTGATCAATATGCGCGTTGCGCCAGAGCGGCTCAAACAAGGCGTTGCCAAAGCGCAGCGCCAGCAGATTCTGGACCGCTTCCTTGCCCAGGTAATGGTCAATCCGGAAGACCCGCGACTCATCGAACACTGCGCCAATCTGATCATTGATCTGGTTAGCGGTAAGCAAGCTTTCGCCCAGCGGCTTTTCCAATACGACGCGCGCATACTCATCAGCAAGGCCAACCGAGGCCAGATGTTTTACCGTGGGTGCAAACAGGCTCGGCAGGGTGGCGAGATAAAACACGCGCACGCGCTCACTGTCTTTCTTCAGCAATTTTGTCAGTTTGGGGAATTCGACACGCTGACTGACATCCAGCGACAGGTAATCCATACGCGCAGCAAAGCTTTCCCAGCTGCTTTGCTCGAAGTCACTACGCGCCACATACTGGCTGACATGGCGCTTGGCAAACTTGCGATAGCTTTCTGCCGAGTGCTGCGCTCTTGCCAGTGCATAGATACGCGTACCTTCGTGCAGATGACCATCGCGATGCAGGTAGTAAAGCGCCGGCAACAACTTGCGCATTGCCAGGTCACCGGTGCCGCCAAACACCACCATGTCACAGCTGATACCGTCTTGCGCCGCCACATCACTCTCCCGGAAAACAGCGCCCACAGCGTTTTTGTAGTATAACTACAAGATTGATCGCCTACGGGCACCAGAAACAGATGTTTAACTACACCACTGCAGCCACTCACTCGCAGCCTAACATGAAGCCATCGTGAATCTACTCCAACACATAGCCGCCAGCCGCGACCTGCTCCGAAAGTCCGAGCTCAAGGTGGCTGACTACGTGTTGGCGCAGGCGGCACAGGTAATGCACTCGTCCATGGCCGACCTGTCACAGCATGTCGGTGTCAGTGAGCCGACCATAGTACGCTTCTGTCGGGCTATCGGCTGTACCGGGTTCCAGGATTTGAAACTCAAGCTGGCGCAGAGCCTAGCTGCTGGGGCCAGCTTCGGCCAATTCTCGATTAACGAAGATGACAGCGTCGACACCCTGTCACACAAGATCTTCGATACCACGCTGGCTACCCTGATGGATGTGCGCGAACGCCTTGATCCGCAGGCGATTGAGCACGCAATTGATGCTTTGACCCAAGCCCGCCGCGTCGAATTCTACGGCTTTGGTGCCTCAGGCGCGGTCGCCAGTGACGCGCAGCACAAGTTTTTCCGCCTGCAAGTATCCACTGCGGCTTATTCCGACCCGCACATGCAGGCCATGTCCGCCGTCACCCTTGGCCCTGAAGACGTCGCCGTGGCTATTTCGCAGACCGGCCGCACCAAGGATTTATTGCACTCCGCCAACCTGGTGGTAGAAACCGGTGCGACCCTGATCAGCCTCTGCCCTAGCCGCACACCGCTGGCTGAGCTGGGCCGCATTCATATCCCGATTGATGTGCCCGAAGATACCGACATCTACACGCCGCTGTCCTCGCGTATCGCCCACCTGGTGGTCATCGACGTATTGGCAATGGGCATGGCGATGCGTCGCGGTCCAGAACTGGTCAATCACCTGAAAAGTGTCAAGCGCAGCCTGCGTGGCCTGCGCCTCTCGAACAAGTCGCGCGGTGAAGTCAGCGAATAGGCGCCGCACGTGGTAACGCCAGCGAGATCAGCGTTGCCGTTATCAGTAGCCCGCAAGACCACCCCAGGCAAGCCACCAGTCCGGCGCTCTGATAGACCCACCCTGAAAGCAGCGTACCCAGTAGCCGTCCCAGGGCGTTCGACATGTAGTAAAACCCAACATCCAGTGACACGCCATCGCGCCGGGCACCGGCCACGATCAAGTAACTGTGCAGCGATGAATTGACCGCGAACACCACACCAAATAGCAGCAGCCCACCCAGCAATATCCAGACATTTGCACCCTGCCACAGCAAACCCAGGGCAATCAGTCCGGGCAGTACGCTAAGCCCTGCTACCCAGTAGGCCGCGACGCGGCCGTCCGGCAGCCTGTCTCTGCGCTCGGTGAAGCGCGGCGCCTGCGTCTGCACCAGCCCGTAACCGATCACCCAGCAAGCCATAAAACCGCCTACTTGCCAGAAGTCCCAGCCAAATACACTGCTTAGATAGACCGGCAGTGCGATCACAAACCAGACATCGCGCGCCGCAAATAGAAACAGCCTAGCCGCCGAGAGCAGGTTGATGGTTCGGCTTTTTGACAGCAGTTCACGGAACTTGGGCTTGCCACTGGCGCGCCCCAGGTCACGCTTGAGCAACCGTCGGCTGAGTAGCCAAACCAGCGCCAGCAGCAGGGCGAGCAAAAGCACCGCGCCAGCAAACCCCAGGGTTGTAAGCAGCACCCCGCCGAGAAAGAAACCCAGCCCCTTGAGCGCATTCTTCGAGCCGGTCAGCAGCGCCACCCAACGATAGAGCGCGCCCTGCTGATCATCCGGCAGCAGCAGCTTGATGCTGCTTTTTGCGCTCATCTTGTTCAGGTCCTTGGCGATGCCCGATAGTGCCTGCGCTGCCATTACCCAAACAACAGTAAGCGCAGACGCCGGTACGGTGAGCATCAGCAAAGCAACTACCTGCAACAACAGCCCCAGATTCATAGTGCGATTCAAGCCAACACGCGCACCCAGCCAGCCGCCCAGCAGATTGGTAACCACCCCAAAAATTTCATAGAACAGAAACAACCCGGCCACCTGCAGCGGGCTATAGCCGAGCTGATGGAAGTGCAGCACAACCAGCATGCGCAAAGCGCCGTCGGTCAGGGTGAAAGCCCAATAATTGCCGGTTACGATCAGATACTGCCGCACCTCGGCGGAAAGCTGCGACAGCCGCTGCATCGGTTAGCCCGCCTGCCCGACCAAGCGTGCCAGCTCGACCAAACGATTGCTGTAACCCCACTCATTGTCATACCAGCTATAGATTTTTACCTGAGTGCCGTTGACCACCATGGTGCTCAATGCATCAATAATCGAGGAGCGCGGATCGGTACGATAGTCGATGGAAACCAATGGCCGCTCCTCATAACCGAGAATGCCCTGCATAGCGCCGACCGCCGCAGCCTTGAACAGCTGGTTGACCTCCTCGACGCTGGTTTCCCGGGCCACCTCAAAGACGCAATCGGTCAGCGACGCGTTGGCCAGTGGCACGCGCACGGCATGGCCATTCAGCTTGCCGCGCAACTCGGGAAATATCTCGGCGATGGCCGTCGCCGAGCCGGTGCTGGTCGGAATCAGGCTCATGCCGCACGCCCGCGCACGACGCAGATCCTTGTGCGGCTGGTCGAGAATACTCTGGGTGTTGGTCACATCATGGATAGTGGTAATCGATCCATGCTTGATACCCATGGCTTGGTGAATCACCTTGACTACCGGCGCCAGGCAATTGGTGGTACAGGAGGCCGCCGTCACAATGCGATGCACCTGGGGATCAAACAGATGGTCGTTTACCCCCAGCACCACGTTCAGCACCGCGCTCTCTTTTACTGGCGCGCTGACCACCACGCGCTTCACGCCCTGATCGAGATAGCCCTGCAGCACAGCGCTGGTCTTGTTTGCGCCGCTGGCCTCAATCACCAGATCACAACCGGACCAGTCGGTATCGGCAATTGCACGATTGGCGGAGAGCGGCAAATGACGGTTGCCGATCACCAGGGCGCCCTCAGCACCCCGGGCTTCGTGATGCCAGCGGCCATGCACCGAATCGAAATTCAGCAGATGTGCGTGGGTCGCGGCGTCGCCGCCGGGATCGTTGATCTGCACAAACTCCAGCTCCGGCCAGTCCCATGCGGCGCGTAGCGCCAGTTTGCCGATACGCCCAAAGCCATTGATACCTACCTTGATGCTCATAATCTGTCTCCTGAAACGGGCAAAGAAAGCGACGCGTACAACGACGCACTACCTTGAGTATGGACCCAATCAGTCGCAGCAGCCGGAGGGCGGCAAACGCGCAATACTCTCGGCCAGCCAAGCTACGTTGCCAGCGGCGCTGTGATCGAGCACTTCAGTAACCCAGCTCGGCAGCGTGACCGCCAATCGATAATAAACCCAGCGCCCTGCACGCCGGTCACTCAGCAAACCGGCGCTGCGCAGCAGTGCCAGGTGACGCGAGACCTTGGGCTGGCTGGCCGCAAGCGCTGCGGTGAGGTCACAGACACAGAGCTCACCGCGCTGCGCCAGCAACAGGCAGATACGTGCCCGAGTGTCATCAGCCAGGGCTTTAAACAGCACAACAGGGGTAAGGGTGGACATGGCGCACTCACAGCAGGGAATAAACACAATATACGGATTCCCATATATACGGTAAATCGTATATTTAGAGACTTCATATAAAGTTCATATAGCCAGGCCCCTGCATAGCGGCGCTCTGATCAGGCATAATTCGCTGCCTGTTACCTTTGAGGATGCCCCCATGCCCGTCGCCATGGCCCGCCATATTCTGGTTAAAACCGAAGCCGAAGCCGCCGCACTCAAGCAGCGTATTGCCGCCGGCGAAGCCTTTGATGTGCTGGCAAAGAAGCACTCCACCTGCCCATCAAAGAAACGTGGTGGCGATCTGGGTGAAGTAAGACCGGGGCAGATGGTCAAGGCGATTGACCAGATCATCTTCAAGAAGCCACTGAAAGTGGTACACGGGCCGGTAAAAACCCAGTTTGGCTATCACCTGGTGCAGGTTTTTTACCGCGACTGAGAGTCGCTACCAGGCGGATAGTGAATCAGGTCGTGGAACACCGCAGGGGCACTGTTGGGGTTACGATAGCCATGTGGCTGGTCGGCGGCAAAACGTACCGCCTCCCCCTCACCGAGGCGTTGCCAAACGCCTCGCACCAATAACTCCATCACCCCACGCACGACCACCACGTGCTCGACCACACCCTGGCTGTGCGGTTCTGACAGCCGCTCGTAGCACGGCAGCAGGGTGAACTCGAACAGCTCGAAACCGTAGCGCGCATCAAAGGGAAACAGCGGTGCCATTAACATGGCATCGGCAGTTGGCCGCTGACGCAGCGCATCGGCACTGCGCAGAGTGACGCCGCGCAGTTCGGCCGGAGCAGGCTCCAGAAAACTCGACAGTGAGGTGTCGAAACCACTGGCAATCTTCCACAGTGTCGCCACTGTCGGGCTGGACTCACCCCGCTCGATTTGCCCCAGCATGGCCTTGCTGACCCCACACTCACTGGCGGCGCGATCAAGACTCCAGCTACGATCATGGCGCAGCTGACGCAACGTATCGGCCAGATACTGATTGATTTCCTGCATGGACAGTCCGGTTATAAAAGGGGAAAACAGCTTAGCAATTTTCTTTTGTGCGTTATAGCGCACAATGCTAGCATCGGCCTGTCGTGCGCTATAACGCACAGCCGCTTATCAAGGATAGTCACATGCTCAAGGCCTGGTTCAACCCGTCTCACATTGCCGCTGGCTTCATAGCCGTGCTGGTGGGTTATACCAGCTCTGCGGTGATTATCTTCCAGGCCGCCGAAGCGGCAGGCGCGTCACCGGATGAAATCAGCTCCTGGCTGTGGGCACTGGGTGTGGGCATGGCCTTCACCAGTATCGGCCTGTCGCTGCGCTACCGCTCACCCATCCTGATTGCCTGGAGCACACCGGGCGGCGCGCTGCTGGCCACGGGCTTACCGGGCTTCAGCCTGAATGAAGCCATTGGCGTATTTCTGTTCAACGCCGCGCTAATCACACTCTGCGGCCTGCTCGGCTGGTTCGATCGCATCATGCGGCTTATCCCTGCCTCACTCGCAGGTGCCATGCTGGCTGGCGTGTTGCTGCCCTTCGGTCTGAATCTGTTTGTGGCGCTGGAGCAGCAAACCCTGATGGTCGGCGCCATGCTGATCACCTACCTGCTGGGCCGCCAGTTGCTACCGCGCTACGTCGTGCCACTGGCCCTGCTGGTTGGCGTCGTCATCGCGGCGCTGGGGAGTCAGCTGCATATGGATGCGCTGGACTGGTCCATGGCGCAGCCGGTATGGACCACACCGGCTTTCTCGTTGACCGCGCTGATCGGCGTGGGTATTCCCATGTTCATCGTCACCATGGCCTCACAGAACGTCCCCGGCATGGCAGTACTGCGCGCCAACGGCTATCAGGTGCCGGCCTCTCCGCTGATGACCACGACCGGCATCACCGGGCTATTGCTGGCACCGTTCGGTGGTTACACCTTCAATCTGGCCGCCATCAGTGCGGCTATCTGTGCCGGCAAGGATGCCGATCCCGACCCTAGCCAGCGCTACCGGGCAACCATCTGGGGCGGGCTTTTCTACCTGCTGACCGGGCTATTCGGCGCCACTGTCGCCAGTCTGTTCGCCGCCTTTCCGCAGGCCCTGATCATGGCTATCGCCGGGCTGGCCCTGCTCGGCACTATTGGCAACAGCCTGGCCAGCGCCCTGCACGAAGAGTCACAGCGCGAGGCCGCCTTTCTGACTTTTCTGGTAACCGCCTCGGGCTTGTCGCTGTTCCATATCGGCAGCGCTTTCTGGGGGTTGTTGCTGGGCATGCTGGTACTGCAACTGATGCGCAGGCGCGGTTAGCTCAGGAATCCTGCCTGGATTGGCTGATCACGCCGTTATGTATTTCCAGCGTCAAGGCTTCAATACGCTCACTCAGATGGTGCGTTAGCTCGGTCAGCCGGGTGTTCTGCTCCATCAGCGCGAGCAAGGCATCAGACTGCGCGGCGGCATGCTGACCGCGCTGTTCCGCCGCCTCCGCCAGTGCCTCCCGATGCTGCGCATCGGCTTGCGCCAGCGCCTTGTCACGATCCGCCTGCCGTGTCTGCGCCAGCAGAATCAGCGGCGCGGCATAGGCTGCCTGCAGGCTGAACGCCAGGTTGAGCAGAATGAAAGGGTAAAGATCAAAGTGCACCAGCCCACTGGCGTTGATACCAATCCACAGCGCAACGATCAGCGTTTGTGCGATCAGAAAAACCGGCGTACCAAAGAAGCGGGCAAAGGCCTCTGCCTTCTGCGCGAACCAGCCATCGCCGAATACGGAGCTCAAGTGCAGACTGGCGCGGTGAAAACGCAGGGTGTGATTGGCAGCCGCTTTGGCTTGCGCTGCAGGGGAAGTATCTGATGACATGCTGGCACCTCAAAGACGTTTTCAGGAAAGACTCATACGGCACACAGGATAATCTGTTCCGGCTCAACCCAGAGACTGACCTCCTCACCCGTGCTCGGCAACGCTTGATCCTGCCGCAGCGAAGCGACCAATACCGGCCCGTCTGGGAGCTGTACCTGCAGCTCTGCACCATGCTCACTCTGCGCTAGCTGCGTTACCTGTCCGTCCAGCCGGTTATCGCCAGGCCCTGTTGCTGCCAGGCAAAGCCAGGGCGCCTTGATCAGTGCGAATACCTCAGAGCCTGCACTCAGGTTCAAGCGCTCGCTACTGGTACGCGTAATCAGGGCAACCAGTGGCTGACCGCCATCGAGCTGCAGGCTGATCCGGTCGTTCAGCGCCAGCGGTTCAACCCGCACTACCCGCGCATACAGCTGGTTACGTGCACTGGTGCGCAAACGCAGGCGCTGCATTACCTGCAGATAAGGCTCCAGGCTAGTGCCCTCCGCCAGTCGCGCGAGAAATTGCTCATGCTCCTGCTGATAGCGCAAAAAAGCCGCCACCAGCTCTTCGCCCTTGGCGGTCAAGCGTGTGCCGCCACCGCCCTTGCCGCCCACCGAGCGCTCGACCAGCGGCGAGCCGGTCGCCTTATTCATCGCGTCCACCGCGTCCCAGGCGGTCTTGTAGCTCATACCCGCAGCCTTGGCCGCCTTGCTGATGGAACCGGTGTCGGCAATCTGTTGCAGCAGCTCGATACGCCCCTGCCCCGCCAGATTCTGGCCCTCATGGGCAAACCAGAGCTGTCCTTCGAGTTTCATCGATATCGCCGCTGTATTGTGTTTCGATTTGCCAAGGATATACCCGCAGACACGCCAGCACAGCCGTGCTGCGACGGATCAGGGCTTGTTATTCGTTATATAACCAATAATATAGCGGTTCGCCAAGCCATTCTTCCTATGCTATCGGAGCTACCATGCGCCACACGCTTAAGACCCTGCTGCTGTGCCTGTTGCTGCCCAGTTCTCAGGTGTTGGCAGAAGAGGTTCAAGTGGCGGTAGCAGCCAATTTTACCGCGCCCATGCAGGTCATTGCCGCAGCATTCGAGCAGGACACCGGCCATCAGGTGAAAGCCTCCTTTGGATCGACCGGTCAGTTGTATGCCCAGATAACGCATGGCGCGCCTTTCGATGTCTTTCTGGCCGCCGATGACAGCACACCAGCCAAACTGGAGAGCGAGGGCGCAACACTGGGCGGCTCACGCTTCACTTATGCTACCGGCGCCTTGGCGTTATGGTCTGCCCAGCCTGATCTAGTGGATCACTCCGGCGCCGTGCTACGCAGCGACCGCTTCCAGCACTTGGCTATCGCTAACCCAAAAACGGCCCCCTACGGTATGGCGGCCACCCAGGTCATGGTAGCGCAGGGCCTGCTTGAGCAGCTGACACCAAGGCTGGTGGAGGGTCAGAGCATTGGACAGGCTTATCAGTTTGTCGCCAGCGGCAATGCAGAACTGGGCTTCGTCGCGCTGTCGCAGGTCTACCGCGATGGCCAACTCAGTAACGGCTCAGCCTGGCTGGTCCCGGCCGAGCTGCATGATCCCATTCACCAGGACGCGGTGATTCTCAGCAAAGCAGCAGCCAATCCTGCAGCGACAGCACTGGTCGACTATCTTCGCGGTGAACGCGCTGCCAAGATCATCCGCTCTTTCGGCTACCAGCTCTAGGGTCCTGCAGCCATGCCGCTAACCAGCGCCGACTTCGCCGCCATCTGGCTAACGCTACAACTTGCCAGCATCACTACAGCGTTACTGTTGCTCCTCGGCACCCCGCTAGCCTGGTGGCTGGCACGTACCCGCAGCTGGTTGAAGGCGCCGATTGGCGCGCTGGTCGCGCTGCCACTGGTGCTGCCCCCTACCGTCATCGGATTCTATCTGCTGGTCGCGATGGGCCCACAGGGGCCGGTCGGTGCGTTAACGCAAAGCCTGGGGCTCGGCACTCTGCCCTTTACCTTTACCGGCCTGGTCATCGGCTCGCTGTTCTATTCGCTGCCCTTTGTGGTGCAACCCATCCAGAATGCCTTTGAAGCCATAGGCACACGGCCACTGGAAGTCGCGGCGACGCTGCGCGCCGGACCACTTGACCGGTTCTTTCACGTCGCACTGCCGCTGGCGCGACCCGGTCTGGTAACCGCCAGCGTGCTGGGCTTCGCCCATACCATCGGCGAGTTTGGGGTGGTGCTAATGATTGGCGGTAATATTCCGGATCAGACGCGGGTGGTGTCAGTGCAGATATTCAATCACGTGGAAGCCATGGAATACGCTCAGGCACATTGGTTGGCCGCCGGTATGCTGGTGTTTTCCTTCGCCATACTGCTCACCCTGCAACGCCGTGGTCGGGTTGGCGCCCGCGCGATCAGCTAAGGAACACCTATGCTCGAAGCTCGCTTCAGCCTGTCATTGGATAGCTTCACGCTGGATGTAGAGCTCCAGCTACCGGCGCACGGAGTGACTGCGCTGTTCGGCCCTTCCGGCTCCGGCAAGACCACCTTGCTGCGTTGTATGGCTGGTCTGGAACACCCACCACAAGGACAACTAACGCTCAATGGCGAATGCTGGCAAGACAGCCAGCGTGGTGTATTTGTCGCGCCACACCAGCGCGCGATCGGCTATGTGTTTCAGGAGTCCAGCCTGTTTGATCACCTGCGCGTCGAAGACAATCTGCTGTTTGGCTTCAAGCGCATCGCCGCGGGTGAGCGGCGCATCAGACTGAATCAGGCGATTGAGCTACTAGGTATTGAACACCTGCTTGCGCGCATGCCCGCGCTGCTGTCGGGGGGTGAGCGGCAGCGCGTCGGGATTGCTCGCGCTCTGCTGACTAGCCCCAGCCTGCTGCTGATGGACGAACCCCTGAGTGCGCTGGATGCCCAGCGCAAAGCGGAGGTCTTGCCCTATCTGCAACGTCTGCCCGGCGAGCTACAAATACCCATCATCTATGTCAGCCACGCAATCGACGAGGTCGCACAGTTGGCTGACCATATGGTGCTGCTTGAAAACGGCCAGGCGCTGGCCAGCGGGGAGCTCAACACACTGCTACCGCGCCTGGACCTACCTTTGGCCCAGGGCGACAACGCCGGTGTGGTCATCAACGGCCTGGTCACCCACTATGATGCCGACTACCAGTTGCTCAGTCTGCAGCTGCCAAACAGCCAACTCAGCATCCTCGTCGCTCATCAACCCATTGCCCCTGGCCAACAGCTGCGGCTGCGTGTGCAAGCCCGCGATGTCAGTCTTAGCCTGAGCCAGCCGGAGCACAGCAGCATCCTCAATCTGCTTCCCGCTCAGGTTGTCGAGCTGGCTGCGGCAGACAACCCGGCACACTTGCTGGTCAGGCTGGACCTGCAGGGCACACCCTTGCTGGCGCGCATCACTCGCTACTCCAGCGAGCAACTGGGTCTGTACCCAGGGCAACCAATCTGGGCACAGATCAAATCAGTCGCCTTACTGGGCTGATCAGCAATGCGCTGAAAACCAGGTGATTATTTTGAATAGGGGGTGAGCCTGCAGTGCTGGCGTTAACGCCGGCTGGCCAACAACCAGCGCTGCAGGCGTGCGCCATCTATCAGCTCAAGCTGACGCTCAGCGGCGAAGGCACGCGCTTCATCGCTGAACTCACCGCAGGTGACCACAAACCCTCCCACAGCGCCTTCGGTGACAATGCGGTCGAATAATTCCCGCAACGGAGTTACACCCAGCTTACTGGCGCGCCAATGCTGACAATGTGCCAGATAGCGCTCGCCCGAATGCTGCAACAGCAGGTCACAACTGGCATCGGTTGCGGTAAGAGAGGAGCCCAGTAGACGGTAGCCCTTACGACGCCAGGCTTGCTCCAACAGTTGAAAGAATGCGGGCCAAGCCATGTTATTCAGCAATGCTGCCGGATTCTGCGTCAGCACAGCGCGGCGATGGCGCAATAGCCTGAGACAATTGAATACTGCCAATAGGGCCGCAGCGACAAAAGCCAAAGACAGCACATACTGCACAACCATAGCCAGCTGGCGGAAAAAGGGACCCGCCAGAATGCCAGCGGACTGGCTGCCAGAGAGCAGCGGAAGCGGGCTGTTGGCGTAGTGTCGCAGCACCACCCAACTGAGCAGGGCACAGACGAGATTGGCCCAGAAAGGCAGCCGCCCGACGACAATCAGCAGGTCGGCATAGGGGAAAGTGCGTTGACTCTGGGCCATCCGTGACTCCTGAAAACAGCATCCGGCTATCTACTAATCACAATAGATCCGGTTTACGCAGCGGTAAAGGAACCACTGCTCATTCGCCATCACTTATTTGGGTGAAGCGTGCTGAGCCAAAATGGCCTCGAGCAATCCCGGAAAGCGTTCGTCCAGCTCGCCACGGCGCAACGAATTCATATGGGTGGTACCTACGCCCTTGGTGCACACCAGCCCGGCGTCGCGCAGCACCCGAAAGTGATGGGACATGCTCGACTTGGGTCGGCCGCCGTCCAGCTCGCCACAACTGGCCTCCTCAACCTCAGCCAGACGCTGCACAACGTCAAGCCGCACTGGATCACTCAAGGCGTAGAGCACGCGCTCGAGGCTGAAGTCACTTACTGGGGGATGTTTGAAAGGTCGCATAGTCGGAATCATACACAAGGCTTTACTTATGATCCATAGTTCCAATATTATCGAACAACTGAATCAACACACTCATTCATTGCTTATTTTCGGGAGCCACCATGGCTGCACTATTCCAACCCTTCACGCTAAAAGACGTAACCCTGCGTAACCGCATTGCGGTGCCACCCATGTGCCAATACTCGGCCACTGATGGCCTGGTCAACGAGTGGCATGTTGCCAATTACACCGGCATGGCACGTGGCGGCGCGGGGCTGGTTATCGTAGAAGCCACAGCGGTCTCACCCGAAGGCCGCATCACACCCGGCTGCACCGGCATTTGGAACGACCAGTTGGCCGATGCTTTCGCACCCATCGTTCGCGGTATCAAAGCCAACGGCGCAGTACCCGGCATTCAGATTGCCCACGCCGGCCGTAAAGCCAGCGCCAATCGTCCCTGGGAAGGCGACGATCACATCGCCAGTGACGACCCGCGCAGCTGGCAGACTATCGCTCCGTCTGCCCTGCCCTTTGGCGCCAACCTGCCCAAAGTGCCAGAAGCCATGACGCTGGACGATATCGCCCGGGTAAAGAGTGACTTCGTTGCCGCCGCCAAGCGTGCGCTGGCTGTCGGCTTTGAATGGCTGGAGCTGCACTTTGCGCACGGCTACCTGGCACAGAGTTTTTTCTCCGAGCACGCTAACCAGCGTACAGACGCCTACGGCGGCAGTTTCGAGAACCGCTGTCGCTTTTTGTTGGAAACCCTGGCAGCCGTGCGTGAGGTCTGGCCAGAGAATCTGCCGCTGACTATCCGCTTTGGTGTCATCGAGTTTGACGGGCGCGATGAGCAAACGCTGGACGAGTCGATCGACCTGACACGTCAGTTCAAGGCCGCCGGCATGGACATGATGAGCGTCAGCATGGGCTTCGACACACCCAAGGCCAACATCCCTTGGGCACCCGCCTTTATGGGCCCCATCGCCAAGCGAGTCCGTGACGAAGCCGGCGTACCGGTATCCTCCGCCTGGGGCTTTGGTGAGCCGCACATCGCCGAGAAGGCAGTGCAGGACGGCCAGCTGGACCTGGTCATGGTTGGCAAGGCGCATCTGGCCAACCCGCACTGGACCTATCAGGCGGCCCGTGAACTGAAAATCGACAAGCCATCCTGGACCTTGCCAGCGCCCTACGCGCATTGGCTTGAGCGCTACTGATAACTGATCTGGAGCCGGCCTATAGACATCCGGCCCGGCTCCATCTACTTTTTTCCTACGCTCATATCAGCACTTAATGCCGACATGAGCCCAACCGAAAAGAAGCAACTGCCCACATGCCAATTAGTCTAGTCTGGGCACTTCAGTTATTCACCAGGAGCCGCCCATGTCTGATCCCTATTATTACGAGACGAGCAAGGGCCACGGCCTGCCCCACGACCCCTTCAATGCTATCGTCGGGCCCCGGCCGATCGGCTGGATTTCCAGTCAGGACAGCGCCGGCAACCTGAATCTTGCCCCATACAGTTTCTTCAATGCATTCAATTACATACCGCCGATTATCGGATTCTCCAGCATTGGCCGAAAAGACAGCCTGAACAACATCGAACAGACGCGCGAGTTTGTCTGGAATCTGGCGACACTGCCGCTGGCCGAGGCGATGAATCAAAGCTGCGCAGCGGTCGCGCCGGACGTAGATGAATTCGCTCTGAGTGGTCTGACCGCAGCGCCCTCGCGCCTGATAAAACCGCCACGTGTGGCCGAAAGCCCCGTCAGTTTTGAATGCCGCATGACGCAGATCATTCAGCTCCAGACCAGCGAAGGCGAGCAGGTTGAGAGTTGGCTGGTCCTCGGCGAAGTAGTTGCCGTACATATCGCCCGGCATCTGCTGGTAGAGGGCGTATACGATACCGCCGCAGCGCAGCCTATTCTGCGTGGCGGGGGTCCGGCGGACTACTTCAGTATTGGACCGGAAGCGTTATTTAAAATGCACCGCCCACAATAAACTCATAGCGCCCAAATGTAGGTTAAGAAGCCCTGCTCGCGGACAAAACCGACTGACTCATACAATCGTTGCGCAGTCAGGTTATCCACCGCGGTCTCCAGCGTCAGGCTGGTACGACCACTGTCCAGCGCCTGCTCACGAGCAGCTAACAGCAACGCCCGACCCACGCCCTGGCCGCGTGCCGAGGGCGCTGTGAACAGATCACTGAGCAGATAGCTCGCGGCACAGTCAATGGACGAGAAGCTCGGGTAAAGCTGGGCAAAGCCAAGTGCCTCTCCCGCGCTGGATCGCGCTAAAAGAATCAGCGAGTCGCCTTGCACCAGCCGCGCCTGGATAAACGCCGTGGCGCGTGGCAGATCGTCCTCCTGCTGGTAGAACTGACGGTACTGGTTGAACAAATCGGCCACATCCGGCAGTGCCGTCAAATCGGCTGAAACGAGGGTTACAGGCATGGCGTTGTCTCCGCGATAATTGGCTCTGAGAGTATCAGCGTGGGGGGCACCGGCAAAGCAATCAGCACCCAGCCAGACGTGCGGCCCTGTCGCTCGCGCGGCACAACCAGTACAATGCGCCGCCCGCCTGATCAGGCGCGCTCATTCATCTTTTACCTCCGGCAGGACTGTCCCTTGATCTCCACCGCCAATATCACCATGCAATTCGGCGCCAAGCCGCTGTTCGAGAACGTTTCCGTCAAATTCAACAATGGCAACCGTTACGGCCTTATCGGCGCCAATGGCTGCGGAAAGTCGACGTTCATGAAAATTCTCGGCGGCGAACTGGAGCCTTCCGGTGGCCAGGTCATGCTCGATCAGAACGTACGTCTGGGTAAACTGCGCCAGAACCAGTTTGCCTACGAAGACTTCAGCGTGATCGACACCGTGATCATGGGCCACGAAGAGTTGTGGAAAGTTAAAGCCGAACGCGACCGCATCTACTCGCTAGCGGAAATGAGCGAAGAAGACGGGATGAAGGTCGGCGAACTGGAAGGTGAATTCGCCGAAATGGACGGCTATACCGCCGAGTCCCGCGCTGGCGAACTATTGCTGGGCCTGGGTATTCCGCTGGAACAACACTTCGGCCCGATGAGCGAAGTCGCACCTGGCTGGAAACTCCGCGTGCTGCTGGCCCAGGCGCTGTTTTCCGATCCGGACGTGCTATTGCTGGATGAGCCAACCAACCACCTGGACATCAACACCATCCGCTGGCTGGAAACCATTCTCACGGCGCGTAGCAGCACCATGATCATCATTTCCCACGACCGCCACTTCCTCAACAGCGTGTGCACCCACATGGCGGATCTGGACTACGGCGAGCTGCGCCTGTTCCCCGGCAACTACGACGAATACATGACCGCAGCGACCCAGTCGCGCGAACGCCTGTTGTCAGACAACGCCAAGAAAAAAGCGCAGATTGCCGAGCTGCAAACCTTCGTCAGCCGCTTCTCAGCGAACGCCTCCAAGGCCAAACAGGCGACCAGCCGCGCCAAGCAGATCGACAAGATTCAGCTCGACGAGGTCAAGCCGTCCAGCCGTATCAGCCCTTTCATTCGCTTTGATCAGAACAAGAAGCTGCATCGTCAGGCCGTCACGCTGGAAAATGTCAGCCAGGGCTACGATGGCGAAGTCCTGTTCAAGAATCTGGGCCTGCAGATTGAGGCGGGTGAACGGGTCGCCATCATCGGCCCCAACGGCATCGGTAAAACCACCCTGCTGCGCACCCTGGTCGGTGAAATGGAGCCGATGAAAGGTGAGGTCAAGTGGGCAGAAAGTGCCGATGTTGGCTACTTTGCTCAGGATCACGCCGACGACTTCAAATACGACTACACCCTGTTCGACTGGATGTCGCAGTGGACCCAGGGCGGCGAACAACTGGTGCGCGGCACACTCGGTCGCATGCTGTTCTCCAACGATGACATCCTGAAATCAGTGAAAGTAATCTCAGGTGGTGAGCAGGGCCGCATGCTGTTCGGCAAAATGATCCTGCAAAAAGCCAACGTCATGCTGATGGACGAGCCGACCAACCACTTGGATATGGAATCGATTGAGGCACTAAACCTGGCGCTGGAAAACTTCCCCGGCACCCTGGTTTTCGTCAGCCATGACCGTGAGTTCGTCAGCTCACTGGCGACGCGCATCATCGAGCTGTCGGAGGACGGCATAACCGACTTCTCCGGCACCTACGACGACTACCTGCGCAGCCAGGGCGTGGTTTTTTAACCCGCCCATCTTTCTCCCTCAGCACGGCGGCGGCCTTGGGTCGCCCGCCAAGCGCCGAAGCTAGCCCGCCAGCACCGCTCTCAGCAGCTCACCATCAAGCACTAGGTGGTCGAACCAGAACACTTGGTGCACCAGCACAATCAGCCAGAAAACCGTTTGAAAAGAGGCCTTGCGCGTCTTGTGGCGAAAGACCTGCTGCGCTATCAAGGCGCCGGGCCAACCGCCGAGCAGCTCGGTTATATGCAAGGTATTTTCCGGAGTGCGCCAGCGGCCGATTTCGGCGCTGCGCTTGTCGATCGCGTATTGCACGAAACTGGCAATACTGATCAGCAGATAGACCGCCAGCGGCCAGACAATCGCCTGCTTGCTCAACATACTGATGGCACCCAGCAGCGGTAGCGCGCAAAGCAACGCCAGTATCAGCAACTTGAGTGGCAGTTGGCGAACCGTGCCAGCATGGCTTGCTGGGCGCCGCTTTGGTGTTTTTGCCTTGCGTGGAGTGGCTACCGATGCAGGCTTGCGCCCGGTACGAGACGTCGCTGCGGCTGTTGGTCTACGCCGAATCGCCGGGCGATCCAGGCTTAGCCCTTCGCCGCGCATGTGTTCGGCTCGCGGGCGGCCCCGCTCATCCTGCCCGGCAACAAAAAAGACCGGCATACCCACCACCGGGCGCGCATCACCGCGCATCGCCGAGATATGCACAAAGACGCGCTCACCTGCGCGTTCGGGTTGAATAAAACCAAAGCCCTTGTCGTCGTTCCAGCTGATCAGCTCGCCTCGCTGCTCCATACCTGTCCTTCCCTGAGATCAAGGTTGGCAGTATACCCGAGACGTTGTGGTCGACTAGTCGCGCGCGGTCGCCGCGCCCGCTATCTGCCAAAGTCGCGCCAGGTCCGCTGCCCTGGCGGTAAGCTGGGCGCCGGCATCCTGCATTGCCTGCTCCAGAGTCAGCGGGCCGGGAGCCAGGCTGAAGGCAGCGCCGATGCCCTCAGCGTACAAGCGTTGGTAGCCCTCGCCCAGACTACCCGCCAGTGCGATCACCGGCACGCCGACACTGCGCGCCAGGCGTGCAACGCCAACCGGCGTCTTGCCATGCAGGCTCTGACCGTCCAGCCGCCCCTCACCGGTAATCACCAGATCGGCGTCGCGCAGCATCTGCGCCAGTCCGCACAGCTCGGCCACCAGCTCAACGCCGGGACGAAACTGCGCCTTGAGTACCGCTTTGGCAGCAAAGCCCAGTCCTCCGGCCGCGCCGACACCGGGGTGATAACGCACATCATCACCCAGCGTTGCAGCCATCACATCAGCAAAGTGCGCCAGCGCGCGGTCCAGTTGTGCTACCTGCAGCGAAGTTGCGCCCTTTTGCGGGCCAAAGATGGCCGAGGCGCCCTTGGGTCCGCAGAGGGGATTATCCACATCCGCAGCCACCATCACCTCAACCTGCGCCAGACGTGTGTCCAACCCGGTCAGGTCAATGTGTTGCAGCCGCGCCAGCGCCGCGCCACCGGGCGCCAGCTCGTTACCATCAGCACCCAGAAAGCGCACACCCAGCGCCTGCAGCAAACCCGCGCCAGCATCATTGGTCGCACTCCCGCCCAGCCCCAGCACGATGCGCCGCGCACCGGCATCAAGCGCCGCGCGAATCAACTCGCCGGTGCCATAACTGCTGGCCAGACGCACGTCACGTTCGGCTGCCGGGACCAGGTGCAGACCGCTGGCTGCCGCCATTTCAATCATTGCCTGCTGATCCGGCAACCAGCCCCAGTGCGCCTGCACCGGAGCCCCAAGCGGGCCCGCAACCGTGCACTCGCGCCGCTCACCGGCGGTCACCGCCAGCACCGCATCGACGGTACCTTCACCGCCGTCGGCCATCGGACAGCACAGCACCTCTGCATCGGGATAAACCCGCAACCAGCCACTAGCAATGGCTTGCGCGACCGCGCTGGCAGAAAGGCTTTCCTTGAACGAATCCGGAGCAATAACCAATTTCATCAGAGCAACACCAAGCTGAGCAGCCAAACGGTGATGATGCCGGCAATGCCCTGCATCAACGTACCCATGGTCTGCGCTTTATAAGCGGTACTCACGCTCATGCGACTGAACTGCGTAACCACCCAGAAGAAGCTGTCGTTGGCGTGCGAAACCGTCATCGCACCCGCGCCGATAGCCATGACACAGAGCACCCGACCCATTTCACTGTCGAGCCCGAGCTGGCCAAGCAGCGGCGCAACCAATGCCGAGGTGGTGACCAGCGCGACGGTAGTTGAGCCCTGCGCCGACTTGAGCGCAGCAGATACGATGAACGGCATGAACAGACCAATCCCCAGCGCCGACAGCGTAGCGCCCAGGTAATCACCCAACGGGGTAATCTTCAGCATGGCGCCGAAAGCACCGCCAGCACCGGTGATCAGCAGGATAGGCGCAGCGGCCTGAATGCCTTCAACCACGCGCTCGTGAAACTCTTCACGCTTGTTATCCGAACGCAACAGGGTGCACGCCAGACCCAAGCCGACAGCCAGCGCCACCACCGGTTGACCAAGGAAGGCCAACACGGTGTAGAGAATACCTTCACCCACCGGCTTGGCTGGCAGGTTGGCCAGGGTACCTAGGCAAATCAGGCCAATCGGCAGGAAGATGGGGGCAAACGCCTTGGTGGCACTGGGCAGCACACCGTACTTGGCGCGAATCTGCTCGTAGTCTTCGCTGTCCATCACGTGGGTGCCATTATCGACCAGCTCAATATCCTTACCGATAAAGCGGTTAGCCCAAAGCATCCCCGCCAGTGCGGTCACCATGGACACCACCAGACCCACCAGAATCACCAGTCCCAGGTTGTTCTCCAGCCCCAGGTTACCCGCTGCAGCAATCGGGCCAGGGGTTGGCGGTACAAAAGTGTGGGAAGCATAGAGACCCGTCGCCAAGGCCACGCTCATGGCAATGACCGAGATTTTCATGCGTGCTGCGAGCGCGTTTTTCAGCGAGTTGAGGATCACATAACCGGAGTCACAAAACACCGGGATCGAGACCAGATAACCGATGATCGACATAGTTAGCGTCGGGAAACGCTCGCCCAGCAGCTTGATCACAGTTTCTGCCATGGTGATGGCAGCCCCGCTGCGCTCTAGAATCACGCCGATGATGGTACCGAGCACGATGACGATACCGATATAACCGAGAATGCCGCCAAAGCCCGAGGTGATCGTTTTGACGATCTCCATGGTCGGCACCTGATAGGCGAAGCCTGCAAGTAGGGCAGCACCGAGCAAGGCAAGAAAGGGATGTAGTTTAAGTCGGGCGGTAGCCAATACGATAAACGCGATCAGGGCGACCAGAATCAGGACGAGGCCCATGGCTGAACTCCTTTTTATTGTGTGTGGCGGTATGGGTGAGAGGGCTATAACCGCTATTGGGCGGAGCCAAGAGAGCATTGTTGCCCACTCGCAAGACAATTACCCTATGCATTCGCACAACATACCTGGCTAATTAACGCGCCCTATATGGGCATTTGCACAGCCTCGATCATCCTACTGCTCTGGCAAAAGCGAGAGTCCGATGCTCAAAAGCAAGCGGTGCGCCATCAAGTCGAGATTTAATCCGGTAATCTCGGCGATGCGTTCCAGACGGTAGCGCAAGCTGTTGCGGTGAATTGCCAGCGCCGCGGCGCAACTCTGCGCGTGACCGTTATGCGCCAACCAGACCCGCAAGGTCAGCAGCAGCTGGCCATTGCTGTCCGCCTGCCGCAACAGCTCAAGGGGTGCCAGCAACTGAGACACGGTCCAGGAAGGCTGCAAGTGATGCAGCAGCACCGCCAAGCGGTAGTCATTCAACCGAATCAAGCGCTCTGATAGGCGCAGGTCCTGGGCGTAATCGCGTAAATTGAGCAAGGCTTCGGTCGCTTCGCGCAAGTCCGCAAGATTGCCGACCGCCTCAGCCAGCAATAAGCGACCCACCGGCCAATCACGTTTGTCGACCTGTTCCAACCAGCTCAATTTGGGCGCGTGAGACTTGCCGCTGCGCAGCCAGAGCACATCGTGCAGGCCCAACGGGAGCAAGATGTCAGCGGGATGCCGCGCGCGCATCTGGGTAACCAGTTGCCCCTGCGCGTGCTGGTGATCCGTCTCCGGTGACAGCGATATAACGCAGGGTTGCAGCGGCCAGCTCCAGCGCATACGCAGGCGCTCGGCATCATCTAGCAGACTGCTGACCGGATAACTGCAATCCAGCAAATTAACCAGCCAGGCCTCCTGCTGCTGACCGCGCCAATGTTGCTCAGCCTGCAACACCCGCTGCTCGACCAGCATCTCGGCAGTCATACGCAGTAGCTCGGCAAAGGGTTTAACCTGGGCCGGATCACCCGTGATACCGAGCACACCGACCAGCCTGCCGGCGTGCAGCAACGGCAGATTGATTCCCGGCTTGACCCCTTGCAAACACGCTGCCGCCTGCTCATCCAGCGCTACTACCCTCTGGTTAGCGAGTACCAGCTGTGCGCCTTCATGCCGAGTATCGATACGGCTGCTGTCGCCACTGCCAATAATCAGACCCTGGCGGTCCATCACGTTAATGTTATAGGGAAGGATCGCCATGGCACGATCAACAATATCCTGCGCCAGGTGCCGGTCCAGTTCGAACATCCGCTACTCCTCATTAGTCGACAGACGGTGTTTTGCTGTCATAAACACGTCATGGCCTCTGCTTCATCATAGCTCCCGTTGCCAGATATTCACTGATACGGGAAATAGCCCCATGGCCCTGAATCCAGATTACCTTAGTGACAGCAGCTCCAGTAATAACGTGCGACGCGAGCGGCGACGCCAGGAAGACAAGCGACGCATGTCCTACCGCCGAGCCATCGAAGACTACCGCGAAAGCCAGAGCCTGCAGGCGAGCGTCTGCGACTTTCCCGAGCTAATGGGTCATACCGATGACCACCGGTCGCAACGACTGCAATAGCTCGCGGCATATACGCCACACGCTAAGCAAGCGCTCTGACTATTCAGGTTGAGTGCTAAGGCTCAAAAGGCTCCGCGAGCTGCCGAATCAGCGCCCTTTCCTCGCGCAAAAAGCCAAGAAAGGCCTCGGCAACCGGACTCAGACGCTTGCCCCTGGCGTGCACCGCACACCAGCTGCGCATCAGCGGCAGCTCGGCTATGTTCAGGCAAACCAGTTCGCCGTGTCGGATAAAGGGTGCCGCTGCGTGCCCCGGCACCATGGCCACACCCAGCCCGGCAATTGCCCCTTGCACCAGCGCTTCGGTCGAGCCCAGCTGCATCACCTGCTGCAGATGCACTCGCTTGAGCTGCAAAAACTCATCGCAGGCTTTACGAATACCGGAGCCCGCCTCGCGCTGCAGTACCATCTCGGCTTCCAGCGTGGACAGCGGCAGCTGCTGCTGACCCGCCAGCGGATGATCCGGCGCGGCGACCGCGACAATCGGATTATTCAGAACCGGGAAGAATTCCAGCGCTCGATCCTCCGGCACCAGCCCCATCAAGACCACATCATCACGGTTATCAGCCAAGCGCTGAATAATCTGGGCGCGACTGGCTACCTCGACACGAAAACTGATATCCGGAAAGCGTTGCCGAAAGGCGGCCAGCACATGTGGTAATACATACTGAATGCTGCTCGCCGCGGCCAGCCGCAACTCGCCACGCAGGCTGCCCTGCAGGCTGGACAGGTTCATCTCCAGACTATCGAGACGATCAAAGATATCGTCACTGGCACTGATCAAGGATTCGGCCGCCTCAGTCAAATAGAGCTTACGTCCAACATACTCAAATAGCGGCAGGCCGACCTGCTCTTCCAACTGACGAATCTGCAGACTGACTGCCGGCTGGGTCAACGACATGGCCTCAGCCGCGCGGCTATACGAACGACTTTCGCAGACCGCACGAAACACCTGCAACTGGCGCAACGTCATTCGCAGTAAGGACTTACGCATGATGGTCTAACCTGATTGATGGATTAAAAGAGACCGCAACGGGCCCGCAGCCCACGAAAATAATGGCTCAAAGCTTATCTATAAGCAATTACTTATAGATAAGCCAAATATTATTCATTTCACATGCGCCGGCAACGCGCCTAGGGTAACTGGAGAAATATTTTGCAATGTATTACCCGCCGGCCACGCACCGGCGCGGTGATACGCAAACGTTTTCGAGCAACCACTCGATCACCACCACGAGGAAAGCGTACGTGATCAAGAAAATTCTGATTGCCAACCGCGGCGAGATTGCGGTTCGCATCATTCGCGCCTGTGCAGAGATGGGCATTACTTCGGTCGCGGTTTACACCGACGCAGACCGCTACGCCCTGCACGTCAAACGTGCCGACGAATCCTACAATGTGGGCAGTGATCCCCTGGCGGGCTATCTGAACCCACGCCAACTGGTCAACCTGGCCGTCGAAACCGGTTGTGATGCACTGCATCCCGGTTACGGCTTCCTCTCTGAGAATGCTGAGCTGGCGCACATCTGCAAAGAGCGCGGCATCAAGTTTATTGGCCCCTCAGGTGATGTCATTACCCGCATGGGCGACAAGACCCAGGCCCGCCGCAGCATGATTGCTGCAGGTGTACCCGTTACTCCGGGCACCGAAGATAACCTGGCCGATATGGCCGAAGCGCTGCGCGAAGCCGAGCGTGTGGGTTACCCGGTGATGCTCAAGGCAACCTCCGGTGGGGGCGGTCGCGGTATTCGTCGCTGCAACGACAAGGCCGAACTCGAACAGGCATGGCCACGGGTTATTTCCGAGGCTACCAAGGCCTTCGGCTCGGCTGACATCTTCCTTGAGAAGTGCATCGTCAATCCCAAGCACATCGAGGCGCAGATCCTCGCCGACAGTCACGGCAACACCGTGCACCTGTTCGAGCGTGACTGCTCAATCCAGCGGCGCAACCAGAAGCTGATCGAGATCGCACCCAGCCCGCAGCTAACGCCGGAACAGCGCGCCTATATCGGCGATCTGGCAGTGAAAGCGGCGCAGGCGGTGGGTTACGAGAACGCCGGCACGGTGGAGTTTCTGCTCGCCGAAGGCGAAGTGTATTTCATGGAAATGAATACCCGCGTTCAGGTCGAGCACACCATTACCGAGCAGATCACCGGCATCGACGTAGTGCGCGAACAGATCCGCATTGCTTCGGGCCTGCCGCTGTCGATCAAGCAGGAAGATATTCACCATCAAGGCTTTGCCATTCAGTTCCGTATCAACGCCGAGGACCCGAAGAACAACTTCTTCCCCTCCTTCGGCAAGATTACCCGCTACTACGCCCCTGGTGGCCCAGGTGTGCGGGTGGATACGGCAATTTACACCGGCTACACCATTCCGCCGAACTTCGACTCCATGTGTTTGAAGCTGATTGTCTGGGCGCTGACCTGGGAAGAGGCGATGGATCGTGGCCTGCGTGCGCTGGATGACATGCGTCTGCAGGGCGTGAAGACCACCACGCCCTACTACCAGGAAATTCTGCGCAATGACGAATTTCGTAGCGGCGTGTTCAACACCAGCTTCGTTGAAGCGCACCCGGAACTGCTGAACTATTCAGTAAAACGCAAACCCGAAGAATTGGCCCTGGCCATCGCTACCGCGATTGCTGCGCACGCCGGACTATGAATTTAGCTTGAAGCCGGAAGCCAACAAGCTGGAAGCAGTCCGCGTAAAGCGCACTTCCAGCTTTAAGCTTCAGGCTTCCAGCTCATCAGGAGATGAGAGAAATGAGTAAACGTATCACCGTAACCGATACCGTACTGCGCGACGCCCACCAATCGCTGTTGGCCACCCGTCTGCGTACCGAAGACATGCTGCCCATTTGCGACAAGCTTGATCAGGTTGGCTACTGGTCGCTGGAAGTCTGGGGCGGCGCGACCTTTGACGCCTGTGTGCGCTTCCTCAAGGAAGATCCTTGGGAGCGCCTGCGCCAACTGCGCGCGGCTTTACCGAATACCCGTTTGCAGATGCTGCTGCGTGGCCAGAACCTGCTCGGCTATCGCCATTACAGCGATGACGTCGTTCGCGCCTTCGTCGCCAAAGCGGCCGCCAATGGTATCGACGTTTTCCGCATCTTTGATGCCATGAATGACGTGCGCAACCTGCGCGTTGCCATCGAAGCGGTAAAAGCCGCCGGCAAGCATGCCCAGGGTACCATCGCCTACACCACCAGCCCGGTGCATACGGTCAAAGCCTTTGTTAAACAAGCCCAGGCCATGGCCGAGATGGGTGTCGACTCCATCGCCATCAAGGACATGGCCGGCCTGCTGACTCCCTTCGCAACCGGTGAGCTGGTGAAAGCACTAAAAGCCGAACTCGACCTGCCGGTGTTCATCCACTCGCACGATACCGCTGGTCTGGCTGCCATGTGCCAGCTCAAGGCAATCGAGAGCGGCGCCGACCATATCGACACCGCTATCTCCTCCATGGCCTGGGGCACCAGCCACCCGGGCACCGAATCCATGGTTGCCGCACTCAAGGGCACCGAATTCGACACCGGTCTGGATCTGGAGCTGCTGCAGGAAATCGGCATGTACTTCCACGCCGTACGCAAGAAGTACCACCAGTACGAGAGTGAGTTCACCGGCGTCGATACCCGCGTACAGGTCAACCAGGTACCAGGCGGCATGATGTCCAACCTGGCTAACCAGCTAAAAGAACAAGGCGCACTGGACCGCATTCAGGACGTATTCGCGGAAATCCCTCGGGTGCGTGAAGACCTTGGCTTTCCCCCGTTGGTGACGCCAACGTCGCAGATTGTTGGCACCCAAGCGGTGTTCAACGTGCTGGCGGGCGAGCGTTACAAGACCATCACCAACGAAGTTAAACTCTACCTGCAGGGTCGTTACGGTCAGGCACCTGGCAAGATCAACCAGAAACTGCAGCGTCAGGCCATCGGCGGCGAAGATGTTATCGACGTGCGCCCGGCAGATCTGATCAAGCCAGAAATGGACCGTCTGCGCGGCGAAGTCGGCGAGCTGGCAAAAACTGAAGAAGACGTGCTTACCTACGCGATGTTCCCGGATATCGGGCGCAAATTCCTTGAAGAACGCGAAGCCGGCACACTCAAGCCGGAAGTACTGCTGCCACCGCCGGGCGAAAGTGCACCCGCCGCCAGCAGCGAAGGCGTACCGACCGAGTTCATCATCGATGTACACGGCGAGTCCTACCGCGTGGATATCACCGGTGTCAGCGTCAAAGGTGATGGCAAACGTCACTTCTACCTGAGCATGGATGGCATGCCGGAAGAAGCCGTGTTTGAGCCGCTCAACGCCTTCGTCGGCGACGGCGGAAGCAAGCGCAAGCAGGCCAGTGAGCCGGGCCATGTGACCACCAGCATGCCGGGTAATGTGGTGGATGTGTTGGTCGCGGTTGGCGATACCGTAAAAGCCGGTCAGGCGGTACTGGTTAGCGAAGCCATGAAAATGGAAAGTGAGATCCAGGCAGCCATTGGCGGCACCGTAAAAGCGGTCAATGTAGCCAAAGGTGATCGCGTCAATCCCGGCGAGATCCTGATCGAAATCGAAGCCTGATTCGTCAGCAATGTGGCCGGCGATGATACCGGCAACCCGAGAGCGGCACCGGCAGCGCTGTAACGCTGGTGCCGTTTGACAGACACTGATCGTCTACCTGTACAGCCCAACCTGATGATTGAGACTGCGACATGAATAACGACCCGAAAAAAACCGAAACTGCCGAAGAAGCGTTGCAGCAGATTGTTGACGGCTTCAACCGGTTTCGCCACGAGGTTTACCCCGAGCAACAGGAACTGTTCAAGAAACTCGCGTTTGAACAGACTCCACGCGCCATGTTTATTACCTGTGCCGACTCACGTGTTGCTCCCGAGCTGATCACCCAAAGCGCCCCAGGTGACCTCTTTGTCTCGCGTAACGTAGGCAACGTCGTACCGCCCTATGGACAGATGATGGGCGGCGTTTCTACCGCCATCGAGTTTGCGGTCGCGGCCCTCGGCGTGCATCACATCATCGTCTGCGGCCACTCCGACTGCGGCGCGATGAAAGCCGTACTCGACCCCGCCCAGCTTGAAGCCCTGCCCACGGTGAAATCCTGGCTGCGTCACGCGGAAGTCGCCAAGATCGTGGTAGAAGACAACTGCGGCTGCGGCGATGACAAACTCAGCATGTTGACCGAAGAAAACGTGGTGGCCCAGCTACAGCATTTGGCTACGCATCCCTCGGTCGCCTCCCGCCTCGCCCGTGGCGAGCTGTTTATCCACGGCTGGGTCTACGATATCGAAACAGCCCAGATCCGCGCCTATGATGCAGATACCGGCGAGTTTCGCGAGATCGGCGACGGCCCCATACCTATGGCTACGCCACGTGCACGCTACCCGGTATCACCCAAGCGCTGACATAGCAGCCGCAGGCTAGATGTCTGCGGCTTAGCCGGTTCAGAGGTTACGTAGATAAGCGTTAATGAAGTCGCCCTGATTGGGCGCGTTGCGCTCGGTACTGAACAACATTGCGCCACCCTCATGACGCAACTTCAACTCGTCACCAAAGGTGCAGTTGACGGTCTGAATAGTCGCTGCCTTGGTCTTGAAGTCGGCGTCCGCACGGCAAATGCTTGCCATCTGGCTGACCACCTCGCCGCAGTAACCGGCAATACTCAGCTGCTGTAGCTGCTCATCACTAATCTGCGACCAATACACCTCGGTGCTGACCGTGCTACCGCAGTCCTGCTGGGCCTCAGCGTCCTTGGCGGCCAGCGCGGCTGTTGCATCCTGCTGATGCACTGCGCGCTTGAACCTGGCCAGTTCGGCGTGCACGCCATCACTGTATTGCTGCTCATATAGCGCCTCCAACGCCTGTGGCCTGACGCTCTTGGCCAAATCGCTATCCGGCACCAGCGACCGCTCGCCTTCACCTGGCAGGTAGAGGAAGTACTGCTCACGACCCCAGTCTTCGCGCTTGACCACCAGGGCTCGCTGCTCACCGTCATAGGTTGTGCGGTAGGCCAGCGTTTTCTGTCCTCGATCCTGCACTTGCGTCAGAAACACCACCTCATCAATCGGGCTGTTGACGCCGGTTACCTGCAACAGCGCCTGGTCACCATCGGCACTGGGCGCCAGCTGGACCTGTAATCCACGCTCACCACTGAATGCCAACGGATACTTGGCGAGTTCAAGCGCACTGACCGGCACACTGAGTAGGCCTGCCGATACCAACATCCAGGTACGACGCATGGGGCTATTCCTTTAAGTTCATGTGTATTTTGACCAACTGGTCCACTCCGGGAATTGTGCCTGTATGCACTCGGCCTTGCCAGACTGCGCCGATAAAAGCCGTCCGGTTCGTGGTGCAGTCACTATCCCGCGCAGGCTTGGATTCTGTATTGCCCCCAATCGGGTTATACTCCAGCACTAGATTCTATTTTTCAGGCCGAGCGGCTTCAGCGCTGCATGGTCTGTGTTCTCCAAGCCACGTCAGTTCTCTGCCGTGGCTTGTTGGTTTTTACCGCCAGCAGGCGGCAACACTGAGCGAGGCACAAAACAGATGAGCGCACTGGTTGGCGTGATCATGGGCTCCAAGTCCGACTGGTCCACCCTGAGCCATACGGCCGATATGCTGGATCAACTGGGCATCCCCTACGAGGTAAAGGTGGTATCGGCGCACCGTACCCCTGACCTGCTGTTTCAATATGCTGAAGAAGCGGCTGGCAAGGGTATTGAAGTGATCATCGCCGGAGCCGGTGGCGCTGCGCACCTGCCTGGCATGTGCGCGGCCAAGACCCACTTGCCCGTGCTCGGCGTGCCAGTCCAATCCTCCATGCTGTCCGGCGTTGATTCTCTGCTCTCCATCGTGCAGATGCCCGCTGGCGTGCCGGTCGCGACCCTGGCTATCGGTAAAGCAGGTGCGGTCAATGCGGCTTTGTTGGCGGCAAGCATTCTTGGCGGCAAGCACCCCGAGTTCAGCCAGGCGCTACAGGACTTTCGCGCCCAACAAACTGAAAACGTGCTGAGCAACGCAGACCCGCGTCAGGCCTGAGGAATCGACTATGAAAATCGGCGTAATCGGTGGTGGTCAACTCGGTCGTATGCTGGCCTTGGCCGGCACCCCGCTGGGCCAGCAATTTGCTTTTCTTGATCCGGCGCCAGATGCCTGTGCGCAGGCGCTGGGCGAACATATCCGCGCTGATTACAGCGACCAGGATCACCTGCGCCAGCTGGCTGAAGAAGTCGATCTGGTTACCTTCGAGTTTGAAAGCGTGCCTGCAGAAACCGTCGCTTTTCTCTCGCAGTTCGTGCCGGTTTATCCAAATGCCGAGTCACTGCGCATCGCCCGTGACCGCTGGTTCGAGAAGTCGATGTTCCAGGACCTGGGCATCCCTACCCCCGACTTTTCCGACATCCAGTCCCAAGCGGATCTGGACACAGCAGTAAAGCGGATAGGGCTGCCAGCCGTTATGAAAACCCGCACCCTGGGTTACGATGGCAAGGGCCAGAAAGTTTTGCGCCAGCCTGACGATGTTGCCGGCGCCTTTGCCGAGCTGGGCAGCGTGCCCTGCATTCTCGAAGGCTTTGTGCCATTCACCGGTGAAGTGTCGCTGATCGCCGTGCGTGCCCGCGACGGAGAGACCCGCTTTTACCCGCTGGTGCACAACAACCACGAGAACGGCATCCTCAAGCTGTCGATCGCCAGCACTGCGCACCCGCTGCAAGCGCAGGCCGAAAGCTACGTGAGCAAGGTGCTCGATAAACTGGACTACGTTGGCGTCATGGCCTTCGAGTTCTTCGAGGTCGATGGCGGCCTGAAAGCCAACGAGATTGCCCCGCGCGTGCACAACTCCGGCCACTGGACCATCGAAGGCAGCGAATGTAGCCAGTTCGAAAACCACCTACGCGCCATCGCTGGCCTGCCACTGGGCTCCACCGCTACTCTGGGCGAAGCCGCGATGCTCAACTTCATCGGTGAAGTACCCGAACCGGCCGAGGTCACCGCCATCGAGCAATGCCATTTGCATCACTACGGTAAAGCCTTCAAGGCCGGCCGCAAGGTGGGCCACGCGACGTTGCGTTGTGCTGATATGGCGACGCTGAAAGCGCGGATTGCTGAGGTAGAAGCGCTGATCGAAGGCTGATCAAGCCGGCATTGAGAAAGGCGCAGCATGTGAGTGTTGCGCCTTTTTTGTTCACACTTGTACGCAGATGTTCAGACGAAGCTTTGCAGTTTTTACATGGTCAGCCTTTCGCCCTGATGGCGAGCCAAGGGGGGCCGCTTGCCCGGCCCCCCTTAGCAATCCCCCGGGGCACCCGACTACGCGGCCCTGCGGGTTCGCTGCGTTGCTCGGCCTGACGGGGATGGGCGAAAACTCGTCGCTGTGCTCCTCAGACACCTCGCCCATCTTTTTCCCATCAGTCCTGTGCTACTCGCCCGCGTAAACGGGACGAATACATGTGCCCGCTTCAAGATTTTTTGTAGAGCAAGCCACCCTTACGGCCAATACCATTGCACGGACTAAAATCCCCGTCTGCATGGGCGAGTAGCGCAGAGCTACCGGGAAAAAGGCGCGCGCGGTGTCTGAGCGAAGCGAGTTTGCGCGTGTCCCCGGTAGATCGAGCAACGCAGCGGACCCGAAGGGCCATGCAGTCGGGTGCCCCGGGGGATTGCTAAGGGGGGCCGGGCAAGCGGCCCCCCTTGGCTCGCCATCAAGGCGAAAAGCTGACTCGACAAAAACATCAGAACGTCAGAACTGAGAATACAAACCGAGCCTTACTGCGCCAGCACGCTTACTGATAAGCCTTAAGCTCCGCCTTGGCAATCGCGTTGCGGTGCACCTCATCCGGGCCATCGGCCGTGCGCAGGTGACGGGCATAAACGTATAGCTGCGCCAACGGGAAGTCCGATGAGAAACCACCGGCGCCATGCGCCTGAATAGCCCAGTCGATCACCTGGCACGCCATGTTCGGCGCCGCCACCTTGATCATCGCGATTTGCTTGGCTGCAACCTTGTTACCGGCCGTATCCATCAAATACGCTGCGTTCATCACCAGAAAGCGCGCCTGATCAATCATGATCCGCGACTCGGCAATGCGCTCACGCCACACGCCCTGTTCCGACAAGGGCTTGTGGAAGGCAACGCGATGACTCAAACGCTCACACATCAGCGCCAACGCCCGCTCGGCTTGACCGATCACGCGCATGCAGTGGTGAATACGCCCTGGCCCGAGGCGGCCCTGGGCGATTTCAAAGCCACGGCCCTCGCCCAGTAGCATATTGCTGGCTGGAACCCGCACGTTTTCAAACAGAATTTCCGGGTGGCCATAGGGCGGATCCATGTAGCCGTAACACCCCATATCGCGCAGCACGGTAACGCCAGGGGCGTCCATCGGTACCAGAATCATCGACTGCTGCTGGTGACGATTGGGGTGTTCTGGATCGCTCTTGCCCATCACCACCATAATTTCGCAGCGATCATTGGCAGCGCCCGAGATGTACCATTTGCGCCCGTTGATCACGTACTCGTCGCCATCACGCTCGATACGAGTCTCAATATTGGTTGCATCCGATGAGGCAACCAGCGGCTCGGTCATGGCAAAGGCAGAGCGGATCTCGCCGTTAAGCAGCGGCGTCAGCCAGCGCTCCTGCTGCGCTTTGGTGCCGTAGCGTGCGAGGACTTCCATATTGCCGGTATCAGGGGCACCGCAATTGAACACTTCGGAGGCCCACATACCGGGTACCCGGCCCATCAATTCAGCCAAAGGCGCGTATTCCATGTTACTCAGCCCCGGGCCGTGCTCGGCCTCGGGCAGAAACAGGTTCCATAACCCTTCAGCGCGCGCTTTGGCCTTCAGCTCTTCCATCAGTTTCACTGTGGTGTAGGCGTTGCCAGCCTTCTCGTTGGCGCGGATCTCTTCTTCGTAGGCCTGCTCATTAGGGAAGATATGTTCGTCCATAAAGGCCGATACCCGTTTTTGCAGATCCAGGCCCCGTTCGGTTTGCTGGTACATGGCTTAACTCCTGACTCGGTTCGCTATCGCCGCATGGGCGTCCTGCCAACCAAGATCTCAATACACATGTGTATTGTCAATTGTGTATGGAAAGCAATATGACGGCGCCTTCGTCTGACTTATAATGCCTGCTCTGTCTTATCCATGAGAGTGCTGCCATGCCTGCCCCCGCCAAAGCCAATCCGCGTGGCCGACCCAAAGGTCGGGCAGTGCTCAGTCAGCAGGATTGGTTTAATGCCGCGACCGAGGCCATCCTGGAAGGCGGCTTCGATCAGCTGCGCGTGCTGCCCTTGGCCAAACGTTTGAAAGTCACTCGCGGCAGTTTCTATTGGCATTTCGACGACCTTGGCAGCTTTATCCACTTGTTTCTCGATCAGTGGCAGGCCCTGCGCATGCGGGGCCTGCGTTACTGGCAGCCTGGTAAAGATCCCAGCCTCTCACCTGAGCAGGAAGTAGATCGGGTGCTCACGCTGATGTTTGAGGGACCGGCCGTCGAGTTCAAGCGCATGAAGGTTGAATTCGCAATCCGCGACTACGCGCAGCGCGACGACTATGCACGCAACATCGTTGCTACTGTGGATAACGCGCGCGTCGAACAGAGCGCGCAGCTGCTTGAACCCCTGGTTGCCCCCGGCACTGCGCGGGCAATGGCGCTGATCCAATATTCAACGGTGCTGGGTAGCGTACTACTGTTCCGCGGTCAGCTCGGCGGCGACGAATCACTGGCCACGATCCGCAATCACTGGCAGCAGCTGCTAAACGGTCCTCAAGCAGACGCTTAAGGAGCCGATACCTTTTGACGCGCTGTACACAGCTGGTTACGTTCCTGTCAGATAAGCCGTGTGCGAACTATGATTACATTGTGCAATCATCGGCAAGTAGCTGATGCTTCCATCAGTAGACGGCTTGGCCGCTGGCCGTCGCGTAGAACGGGGATAAGCAGTGCTGATTGGTTCCTGGTTTTATAACGCCGAGTTAAATACCGGCCCGCTGTTGCAGGGAATGCATCATCACAGCCTGATGTTTCTGTCGATCGTGATCGCCATCGCCGCGTCTTGGCTGGCGCTGCAGGTTGCCGGTCTGGCTCGCGTTGCCGTTAACGAATCGGCGCGTAAAGGCGCCATCGTCAGCGGCGCCGCTGCACTTGCTGGTGGCATTTGGGCCATGCACTTCATCGGCATGCTCGCCTACGATATCGGCATGCCTGTTCGCTTTGATCCGGCAATCACCCTGCTGTCGTTCCTCCCTGCCCTGGCCGCTTCGCTAATCGCCCTACCGCTACTGTCGCGCCGCGAGCTGGGCTGGAGCGAGCTCGCACGCGGCGGCATTCTGATCGGTTTGGGTATCGGCTGCATGCACTACACCGGCATGTTAGCCATGCGCGCCGACGCGCAATTGCTGTTTGATCCTGCCTGGTTTGTCGCGTCCATCGTTGTCGCCACCGGCCTGTCTACCCTGGCGCTTCGAATTCGCTTCGGCTTGTCACAGAAATCACCAAGAGCTCTATTCATTGCCGCTTTGATCATGGGCTTGGCGATTGCCTCAATGCATTACGCCGGCATGGCAGCAGCGCGTTTTATCGGTATCGCGCCGGCAAACTACAGCCCAGAGTACAGCCAACACCTGACGCTAGGTCTGATCATTGCCTTGACCACACTGATACTCGGCGGGCTGGTGGGTGTGGTTAACGGTATCGTTCGTTTCAGCCAGCTATATCGCCAGGTGCATGACAGCGAAGCGCAAACCCGCGCCGTATTCGATACCGCAGTAGACGCGATCGTCAGTTCAGACGAGCACGGCACCATTCACGAAATGAACCGCGCCGCAGAGCGCCTGTTCGGCTGGTCAATGGCAGAGCTGGTCGGCCAGAATATGCGCCTGCTGCTCACTGATCAGAGCTACCAAGGTCATCTCGCGTTTTTGCGTGAGTTCAACGCAGGCCTGCGCCCCCAGTTGCTCGGTAAGAGCCTGGATAGCACCTGTCGTCGGCGTGACGGTAGTGAGTTCCCGGTACGTGTTGCCATTGGCCAAACCGGGACGGGCGACGTAGTGCGCTTTGTCGGGTTTATCAGTGATATCAGTGAGCAGCGTCGTCTTGAGCAATCACTGCAACAGCGGGAAGAACAATATCGGACGCTGATTGCCAATATCCCGGGCACCTCATTCCGCTGTTTGCCGCGCGATGATTGGCCCATGCTGTTTATCAGCGAAGCTGCCGAACAACTCACTGGCTGGCCAGCCGACGACTTTCTGGCAGGCGGTAAAAGCTTTGCCGCGTTGATCCATCCCAACGACGAGCAACGCTGCTATGACCGCGTAATGCACGCTATCAGCAAGCGTGAGAAGTACAATATTGAGTATCGTATTATCCACCGCGATGGCAGTGAGCGCTGGGTTTCGGAAAGCGCCAGTGCCATCTTCGACGAGCAGGGAACGGCACAATGGATCGACGGGGTGATGATCGACATTACCCACAGCAAGCAGCGTAACGCCGAATTCGAGGGCATTGTCTATGCCATCAGCCAGGCACAGGGCATGCTTGAGCTAGGTATGGACGCAACTATTCTCTCGGTAAACGAGCGCTTTCTCGCCCTCAGCGGCTATGCGCGCTCAAGTCTGCTGGGAGCCCCACACGCGCTGGTGTTCGAGCCCTGCGATGAAAGTAACCAACTCTGGCCAAGGCTGAGTAAAGGCGACTACGTGGCCGGCGAGTTCAGTCTGCGCCACATTGATGGGCATGTGGTTTATGTACAGGCTTATTACAACCCTATCCTTGATACGGACGGCAAGCCGCGCAAAGTAATCATGCTGGCAACCGATCTCAGCGAACGTCACCGCATGGAAGTCGACCTGGTTGAGGCCAAAGAGCGGGCCGAACTGGCGGCGGAATCCAAAGGTGCCTTTCTGGCCAACATGAGCCACGAAATTCGTACCCCGATGAACGCTATCATTGGTTTTAGTGACGTGTTGCTCAGTGACAACCAGCTACCAGCCGCTCAGCAACAACACGTCAAAACCGTGCACAACGCAGCACGATCACTATTGGGTCTGCTAAACGATATTCTGGATACAGCAAAACTGGAAAAAGGCGCAGTACAGCTGGAATACCAGTCTTTTTCGCTATTCGAGCTTTGTCAGCAGCTGCTTGCCGTTTTCCGCCTCGAGGCGACGCAGAAAGGTCTGCAGCTAACGTTTGACTATCAACTGGATCAGCACTACTTCTACGGCGACGCCATGCGTTTACGCCAGGTACTCACCAACTTGATGGGTAATGCCATCAAGTTCACCCTCGACGGCCAGGTTGAGCTGCAAGTCAGTTCCGCGCAGGACGGCATCTGCATACGCTTGCGCGACACTGGCATCGGCATTGATCCGCAACGAATCAAGCTCATCTTTGAACCCTTTGCCCAAGCAGACGCCTCGATGAGCCGGCGCTTCGGCGGTACCGGACTAGGGACGACGATTTCCCGGCAGCTGGTAGAGTTGATGGGTGGCAGCATAAAGGTTGAAAGCGAGGAAGGTGTAGGCTCGTGCTTCATCATCCAACTACCGCTGATTGAAGCGCAATCGTTGCAACCCTCCAGCTCTAGCAAGCGTATCACGCTACCGCCGCTGAAGATTCTGGTGGCCGATGATGTTGCCGATAACCTGCGCTTGATGGAGGTGATCCTTAGCGCTGACGGACACAGTGTTACCTGCGTTACCAACGGCCTTGCTGCCTTTGAGCGGATGACCGAACAGCACTTTGACCTGATCCTCATGGATATGCAGATGCCTGAGGTGAGCGGCCTGGAAGCCACGCGCATCATACGCCGCTACGAAACAAACCTGGGCAGGCCGCCAACGCCAATCATCGCGCTAACCGCAAGCGTATTGGATAAGGATAGGGAGGCAGCCAAGGCAGCCGGCATGGATGGTTTTGCCTCAAAACCGGTAGACCGCCTCGCGCTGCAGCGCGAGGTGTGCCGAGCTTTGCAACTCACCGAGCAGCTCACCGACGAGCCTGCTATGGCCGCACCAGCGCCCGCCGAAGGCTCGATCAATTGGTCCGAGGGTGCTCAGCGCTGGGGTAGCTCCTATGCCTTGGAGCAGGCTCTTCGTCTCTTTTTGCAGAGCAACCAGGATACACCAGGTCAGCTGGCACAGCTGCTGAAGACCGGACAGAGCGAAGGCGCAGCGGCCTTACTACACCGACTACGTGGGAGCGCCGCCAACCTGGGACTGCAACAGGTGCAGGTGCTTGCTACGGCCATGGAGTCACGTATAACCGAGGAAAACCTTGGTGACCTGACCGACGCAGTGCATGAGCTACATGAGGCCTTGCAGGCTGCCGAGGCTGCAATCCCGGCGCCAACCGAAGATCAGCAGACAGTCGCGAAGCTGCCGATAACGCAGCAACAGCAACAGCAACGTCATAAGCTACTCAGCAATCTGATCGCCAGCCTGAAGCGGGGGGAAATGCTGGAGAGTCGCCTATCAAAGCTCGTCGGTCTGGTATCAGAGCCGCGGCTGACGCTGATCCAGCAAGCACTCGACGATTTTGATTTTCACCTAGCCGTGCAGCAGCTCGAACTCGAGCTTGCCGCGCCCGTTATCGAAGACTGATGCCATGCCATTGAGAGATGCCCGCCGTACCCTGTTGCTGGTCGATGATGAGCCGTCCAACCTGCATTTGCTGCGCCATATTCTGCAAGACGAATACCGGTTGCTGTTCGCCCGTGACGGCGAACGAGCGCTGGCACTAGCCGGGACAGAAAGCCCGGACTTGATACTGCTCGATGTAATGATGCCCGGTATGACGGGATATCAAGTCTGCAGCCGGCTCAAGGCAAACCCTCTCACCGATAGTATCCCGGTTATTTTTGTGACCGCTCTCAGCACTGTGGAAGACGAAATCCGCGGCTTTGAGCTTGGCGCAGTGGACTATATTTCCAAACCGGTTAGCAGCCCGATAGTGCGTGCTCGGGTGCGCACTCACCTATCGCTGGTGCGTGCCGACGTGCTGCGCGAGACGCGCCTCAACATCGTCCAGTGTCTCGGTATGGCAGCTGAGTACAAGGATAACGAGACCGGCCTGCACGTCATCCGCATGAGCCATTTTTCACGCATCATCGCGCTTGCGGCAGGCTTCAGCGAAGAGGAAGCCGATGAAATCCTGCACGCGGCACCCATGCACGACGTTGGCAAGATTGGCGTGCCTGACGCCATACTGCAGAAACCCGGCAAGCTCGACGAGCAGGAATGGCAAGTGATGCGGCAGCATCCCGAGATCGGCGCGCAGATTATTGGCGATCACGATGCCACGCTGCTGCAAATGGCCAAACGCATTGCCCTCTCGCACCATGAAAAATGGGATGGCTCAGGCTATCCCAAGGGCCTGGTCGGTGAGGCAATTCCTATTGAGGGCCGCATTGTCGCCATCGCCGATGTATTCGATGCGCTAACCAGTGTGCGACCCTATAAAAAGGCCTGGACAGTAGAAGCTGCAGTGCAACTGATCCAGGAGCAAAGTGGCAAGCACTTTGATCCAGCGCTGGTAACCTGCTTTATCAATAGCATTGCGGCTATCATCGAGATTCGTAATCGCTGGGCGGAGTAGCCTTGCCGCCCTGCCTGTGGAACACTTCTGCCCACGACCTTGTCTGACCCTTTTCTCCTTCTCTGGATCTGCTCCGATGATGCTGTGCCGTACTTTACTGCTGCTGACTATGCTCACTGCTCCCTCGCTGGTCTGCGCTGAACCCAAAGAGGTCGACTGGCTCGATCTGCTGCCCGCCGAAGACTATCAGGCCATGCTGGACATGCCCGAAATCGATCATGGCAACGGACCCGACGCGAACGGAAGTTTCAGCAACAGCTTACGGCAAGAGGACAATAGCCTGCCGGCCGTCATGTATTCCACAACGGTGGTTGCTGAGATGGACCAGCAGGAGATCAAAATCGGTGGTTACCCTGTGCCAATTGAAAGCGATGCCAATGGCCGCTATACCCAGTTTTTTCTGGTCCCCTACGCCGGTGCCTGTATTCACGTTCCACCGCCGCCACCGAACCAGATCATTCTGGTGAACTACCCCGCCGGCATGGATCTCAGCGATATCTACCAACCGCTGTGGATAGAGGGGGTATTACGAGTATCGCAAACCAGCAACCAGTTAGCCGATGCCAGCTATGAACTGGATGCCGACCAGGTAGGTCCCTACGACGGCCCTTGAGGCATGAACAACCCGCCTTAAAAAGCAGTCGTATACAATCGCCCAGCCGGGTGGCCCTGCACGTGGAGCCAATCCGCTATGCTGTCGAAATGTCATCATTTTCACTGGAGTTGGATCAATGCAATTTCTAATTGGCCTGATAGGGCTGGTGCTACTCATTGTAACCAGCCTGCGTCGCTGGCTTCTGCGCCGTGAATCGCCCCAGAAGCAGGCTGTCGACTTGCCCGTCGAGCTTTTTCAGGTCGGTTCAGCGGTAATAGCCCGCAGCCGTGACGATGCCCCCGGCGGCAGTGTGATCGTGATGCATGGGTTTGTAGAAAACTTTCTCTATTTCACCGAGCACTATGCCGACCCCAATATTCAGCTAATCATGCTGACCAGCGCGGACTATCATTTGCCGATAAACCAGCCACGCTTCAGCACAGCTGACTGGATAAAGGTTCCAAGCCAGCGCCCCGGCACCATTGCCTACGACGCAGCAGTGCTGAACCAGGCGCTGGAGCACCTTGCGACCGGTACCCAGGTGCGGGTACATGGCCATTCACGTGGCGGTGCGGTCACCCTGGAAGCCGCGCGTCAGCGTCCAGATTTATTCGAGCGCGTTGAAGTAATACTCGAAGCGCCGGTGCTGCCGCAAGGTAAGCCCTACAAGCCGGTACCGTCTATTGCGCGCTGGTTTGCCCCCTTCTATCTGTTCGCCTGGCAACAACAACCTATCAGCCCTGCCAATGCCAAGATTTTTGGCCCGCTGGATAACCCGCGCAAACGTGAGCTGATCATGGCGTTACCGTTCAATCCCCGCTACGGAAAGACCTTCGTGACCAATATGAAAGATCTGGCGGACTGGATGGAAAACACCGGCACTGACATTTATCAGCACGTCAAATTCGGCGCCATTCTGGTACCGTCCAAGGATCTGGTGCTCGACGCCGCCGCGATGCGTCAGAGCGCGCAGCAGGCAGAAAACTTACAGATCATTGAGGTAGAAGGCTGTAGCCACCTGATCACAGCGGACCGGCCAGACAGCATTCCACCGCTGCCGGCCGTTTGATATGAGTTACACCCTGGAGCCCATCGGGGTGGTGCATTCATGCTTCAGTGAGAAATTCGCCATTCCGCGCCAGCCCCAACTGGCGCCCGCTGCCACCGGTATCCTGGAGTTGTTCCCACCCTATAATCAGCCCGAGGCGCTGGTCGGTCTGGAGCACGTCAGTCACCTTTGGCTGTTATTTGTCTTTCATGCTGCCGACAGCGGTCCAAAACACCTGCGCGTCAGGCCACCACGCTTGGGCGGCAACCAGCGTATCGGGGTGTTCGCCAGCCGAGCAACGCACAGACCCAACCCACTGGGGCAGTCCGTGGTCAAACTCGAAGGCATCGTTGACGGCATGCTGCTGCTGTCCGGCATCGACCTGCTGGATGGCACGCCGGTACTGGATATCAAGCCCTACGTGCCCTATGCCGACGCGCTACCTGAAGCCCGTAACGACCTCGCCCCGGCACCGCCCGCACCTATTTTGGTGGAATGGTCAGCGCTGGCCTTAACGCAAGCCGATGAGCACGGCGAGCGTTTGCGCGCGGACCTGAGAGGCCTGATCGAGCAATGCCTGGCGCAGGATCCAAAACCGGCTTACCAACAGCCCGAGCCTTCACGAGAATATGGCGGCCGCTTCTGGGATCTGAATGTGCGCTGGCATTACCCGGCGGCCGACTGTATTCGGGTTATCGACATCCAGCAGGTAAACCTACCCGATTAAGCTTGCGTCACAAATCCGGCTTTAGCATATATACTCCGGGCGACAGGCCAAACGGGACGCAGCTCGATTATGGGTGTGTTGTACTTTTCTCCAATGTTGCTGGGTATATGTCTGTTGCTGGCTATCGCCATCAGCGCAACAGCATTGCGCGTTATGGTGCCAACCGAACGGGGCCCCGGTTTCTGGATGGCAGGAAGCTGGTCGTTAATTGGCGGCATTGCCTTGTTCATCGGCTTTATCATCAGCCACAACCCCGTGCTCAACGTTCTTGGTAATGCCGCTCAACTGGCTGGCGAGGCCTTGTTTTTACTCGGCATTTTTCGCTTTCTGGGGCGCCCGCTGCCCTGGTGGACAGTCCCGGTCAGTGCGGGTCTGATGTCACTGGTTAATACTCATTACTGGCTATTCGACGGCAACTCGGATTTCCTTATGGGGGTATACTCGACCATTGCCGGACTTCTACCCGCGCAGGCTATCTGGCTGCTGCTACGCTACCAGCACGACGCGCAAACCAGGCCAGCCCAGCTACTGGTCGGTGTCAGTCTGGTTATCTATTCTGTCGTAACCCTGTTGCGAGGCTACCTCGGCTACCACGACTGGTGGCACGATCAACCCTACATTCAACCCTATGAATCGTTCAGCTACCTGCTGCCGTATAACTTTGCGATCCCTGCCTTGGTCATGGGCTTTATCGGTTGCACCTTGATGACCACACAGCGCGTACTAGCGCGCAGCCAACAACTGGCCGATCAGCTGCAAGAACTCGCCACCCGAGACTCGCTCACCTGCGTACTTAACCGGCGTGCCTTTCATGAACATTTACTGCAAGAAATGGCTCGCGCCCAACGTTATAAAACCCCGCTATGCCTGGCTATGCTTGATCTGGTCCACTTCAAGAGGCTCAACGATAGCTTGGGCCATCTGGGTGGCGACCATGCGTTACAGCAATTTGCCTGGCACTGTCATGAACACGCCCGCGCCACTGATGTGTTTGCCCGCTTTGGTGGGGAAGAATTTGTCTTGTTGATGCCGCAAACCACCGCAACTGAAGCCCAGGCTGTGCTGCAGCGCCTGCATGATGGGATATGTGTCCAGCCTCAGCACTACCAGGAGCAAGTCTATCAACTGCGCTTCAGTGGCGGCTTGGCAGAACTAGAGCCCAATGATACCCCCGACAGCCTGCTTAAACGGGCCGACCAGGCGCTCTATGCAGCAAAAGCGGGCGGAAGAAACCAGATAAAGCTCTGGTCACCAAACCCGTAACATTGGTTACGTGGCATACTCGAACAGCCATTTTTTACTACGAGGTCCCTAGCGGTGTTCAATCTAGGTCATGTTGCCTTGCTGATGCTGCTTCTGCTGATCGGCTGGTGGCTTTTACGCAATTTGGGTCTACGCGATCAGGCCATGCGTTTGGTGCGCAATCATTGCCAACGCAGCGACGTACAGCTGCTGGACGATAGTATTGCCCTTACCGGCATGAGGATCGCGCGCAATCGACGCGGCCGACCCGGCCTGGTTCGTCGCTATGCATTCGAGTTCACCGTCACAGGTGAGCATCGCTACGATGGCTATATAGATTTGCATGGTCAGCAACTGCTGCATCTCGAAATGGCGCCGCATCCTTTCCCGGGTGGGGATTCAGAGCAGCAAGCCAAAGAACAACCTACAGCCACGCTGCATAGAATACATTAAATCTATATTAATCAAATGCTTATAAATTTTACCGGGCACCCTTTGTTCCACGTGGAACCCTTGCCTCCAGCGCATTCGCGCCTGTCATGCTGAGCCAAATCCCTACCCACTTGCTAGCGGGTCCTCTAGGTGCAGGCAAAACCTCCCTGCTGATGAGCCTGATGCGACAAAAGCCAGAGCGCGAGCACTGGGCGATCCTGATCAATGAGTTTGGGCAAATAGGCTTGGATCTTGCCCTACTCACCAGCGAGCAGACAGATGGCATCAGTCTCAGTGAGATACCAGGCGGCTGCCTGTGCTGTGTGAATGGCCTACCCTTTCAGGTCGGCCTGGGAAGGCTATTGCGCAAGGCAAAACCTGATCGGCTGTTCATAGAGGCCTCAGGTCTGGGCCATCCGGCAAAACTGCTTGAGCAGCTAGGGCAGTCGCCCTGGGTCGGCGTTCTGGCATTGCAGCCGCTGGTGATGGTAGTGGACGGGGCAGCGCTAGCATCTGGCGCCCCCTTAGCTGACAGCCAACAACAAGCCTTACCCCTGGCGAGTCTGGTCGTATGCAATAAAGCGGATAAGCTGAGTAGCCACGCCGCAGAAGCCTTGCAACAACGATTTAGTACACAGCAGCTGCGCTTTACCCGTCAGGGCCACCTTGACTGGCAGCACCTGCCACAGGCAGAAGCAGAGCTGGCCACCGCTCGCGTACCAGAGGCAACAGCAGCAACCGAGTTACCAACACTTTGGCTAGAGCACACGAACTGGATCAGGTCACACCAGTTGCAACGAGCGCCCTACTCCCTGGGCTGGCGTATGTCACCAACACAGCGTTTCAGCCTAACCCAGCTAGAGCACTGGCTTACCAGTAGCCAGTGGCAACGTGCCAAGGGCATCGTAAATACAGATCAGGGCTGGAAAGCGTTTAATCTGTTGCCCGATACCAAGCCTGCCTGGCAGGACAGTCCCTGGCGGCAGGACAACCGCATAGAACTGATTGTCGCCGATGCGGATAACGCCAACGTCTTGGAACATAGGTTGCGACAGGTTGCTCTGAGCCAGTAATCTAGCCCCTTTGCCTTAATGCGCAGGCCAACATGACCCGTTTTTTGTTTATCCCACTGATGTGTTTACTCAGCACTACGCACGCTTGGGCACAAGCCTGCCTGATCGTGTCCACTGATCAAAAAGTACCCATTCGCATGTGTCAGCAGAATATGACCATTCCTCAGCATTTGTTCGCTGACAACTTTTGTCACCCGCAAATCCCGGACAGAAGCTTCGAGATCACCATGGTCGATGAGTGCCCGGCGGAAGCTTATGGTATTTGTGCAGGGTCGCACACTGACGGCGTGGGTTATCAGCAGTCGATTTTTTATTACAGCGACCCAAATGACGCTCCCGTGTTAAAGGCCTACTGCGAAAAAGTAAGCAAGGGAGCCTGGCAATCACCAGCGCAAAATACGGAGTAGGCCGCCGGGTTAGTTAGCCGGCGGCGAGGCTGGCAGACCGCTCATATCCAGCGTCTGGCCCTGCTTTAGGCCCATAGCCCCGACCGTTCCTGCTGGAACCTCCAGAACATAACGTAGCGGCTCAGCAGCCTGGTAAACGCTGCAGGGCATCTGTGCACAAGGAGGAACCTCAGCGAAGATATGCTCAATGCGGCCACTGGCACTGACAAACAGCAAATCCAGGCTGATCTGCATATTGTGCATCCAGATAGCAGGACGTGTACCCACCGGAAAGTCGAACAGCATGCCGGTGTTATCCGCTAGCTCACGGCCCATCAGGCCTTGTCGACGAGTCTCCGGGTCAGCAGCAACATCAAAGGTGAAAGACTCCGAACCTAACATCAGGGTTTGCTCAAGCGGTTCAGCGGTTACGCTCACCGCCCAAGAACATGCCATAACTGCAATCAAGCATCTGATTTTCATAGACTTTCCTAGGTTACGAACGGTCCTTTGCCGGTGCTCACTTACGCATGATGCCCGCTTGAACACGCTGAACCGCAAAGCGGGCGCGCCCTACCCACGCCGAGGTTGAGCCGAGCAGGAGCTCTCATTTTTTCTGGGGGCGCTTCCAGCCACTGATGTTGCGCTGGCGCGCACGGCTGACGGCCAGACTGTCAGCTGGAACATCCATCGTGATAGTTGAGCCAGCCGCAGTCGTTGCCCTCGCACCCACGGTTACCGGCGCAACCAAGGCGCTGTTGGTGCCAATAAATGCAGCGTCTTCGATACGGGTTTTGTGCTTATTTACGCCATCATAGTTGCAGGTAATGGTCCCAGCGCCGATGTTAACGTTGCTACCGACCTCGGCGTCGCCAATGTAAGACAAGTGGTTAACCTTTGAGCCTTCGCCGATATTCGCTTTCTTGGTTTCCACAAAATTACCGATTTTGGCCCCACGGGCAAGGCAAGTACCTGGGCGCAGGCGCGCGTATGGGCCGACTTCACAATCTTCCCCTACCTGTGCCTGCTCAAGGTGGCTGAAAGCCTTGATATGGCTTCCAGCAGCGATCACAGAGTCGCGGATAACGCAGTTCGCCTCGATGATCACGTTATCAGCAATACTTACCTTGCCTTCGAATACCACATTGATGTCCACACTGATGTCACGCCCAACGACCAATTCACCGCGCACATCCACCCGCGCCGGATCAGCCAAGGTGACACCCGCTGTCATCAGGCGTAGCGCCTGACGCGCCTGATATTCGCGCTCCAGCACCGCGAGCTGAACCCGATTGTTGGCACCCATCACCTCCTGCTCGCTCGTCGGCTGCGCGACCTCAACCGGAACCGCCTCGGCCACCGCTAGCGCCACTACATCGGTAAGATAATACTCACCCTGCGCATTCTGATTCGACAGGCTGCCGAGCCATGCTGCAGCGCGACCACCCGGCAGCGCCATGATGCCGGTATTGCCTTCGTTGATCAGCAACTGTTCCGGGCTGGCATCCTTCTGTTCGACAATCGCCATCACACGCTCGGCAGCGTCACGCACGATGCGGCCATACCCGGTCGGGTCCTGCATATTGACTGTAAGCAAGCCCAGCGCCTGTGCACCAGCCTGACGGCTGAGGTGCTCCAGCGTCGCAACCTGTAACAAGGGTACATCGCCGTAAAGGACAAGTATCTGCTCTGCTCCGGCAGTATCCGGCAGCGCCTGGGCTACCGCATGCCCAGTACCCAGCTGTTCATGCTGCATTACCCAGTTCAGATCCGCTGCATCAAGCTGCTGCTGTACCTGTTCCGCGCCATGCCCAATAACGACATGAATACGCTCTGGAGAGAGCGCACGGGCGCAATCAATCACGTGCCCCAGCATCGGCTTACCGGCAACCGGATGGAGGACCTTGGGTAAGGAAGAGCGCATGCGTGTGCCTTGACCGGCAGCGAGGATGACAACGTGCAGATTCATTAAAACGTCCTGTAGTGACGGGAAACTTCCGTGGATGATAGCAAAAGTGCAAGCTGCAAGCTGCAAGCTGCAAGCTGCAAGCTGCAAGCTGCAAGCTGCAAGCTGCAAGCTGCAAGCTGCAAGCTGCAAGCGTTAACAGGATGGCGGCCGGGTTTGACCAGTCAAGCTCTATTTGAACTTTGGGTGGGCTTCTAGCTTCTAGCTTGAGGCTTGAGGCTTGAGGCTTGAGGCTTGAGGCTTGAGGCTTGAGGCTTGAGGCTTGAGGCTTGAGGCTTGAGGCTTGAGGCTTGAGGCTTGAGGCTTGAGGCTTGAGGCTTGAGGCTTGAGGGCAATAAAAAAGGCAGCCGAAGCTGCCTTTTTTATTGTTGGAAAACTCAGCGATTGTTGCTCGCTGGTCCACCGTATTTCTTGCGAAGTTCCTGCACGGTGCGCAGTTGCGCTGCCGCTTCGGCAAGACGAGCAGAAGCCGAACCGTAATCGAACTCGGCACCCTTCTCGTTGAGAGCCGCTTCTGCGGCTTTCTTTGCTTCCAGAGCAGCTGCTTCGTCAATGTCACCGGCACGTACCGCTGTGTCGGCGAGCACTTTGACCACGCTGGGCTGTACTTCCAGGAAGCCGCCAGAGATGTAAAACACCTCTTCGCTACCATCCTGTTTGATCACCCGAACGGGGCCTGGCTTGAGGTCGGTTAGCAGCGGTGCGTGGCCGGGCATAATGCCCAGATCACCCAGGTTACCGTGTGCTATCACGCGCTCAACCAGGCCTGAAAACAGCTCTTCTTCCGCGCTTACGATATCGCAGTGCACTGTCATAGCCATTGTTTTGCCTCGGTTTTGCGTCCCCTTGCGGGGACGCACCCATTACATTTTCTTCGCTTTCTCGATTGCTTCGTCGATGGTGCCGACCATGTAGAACGCCTGTTCCGGCATGTGGTCAAACTCACCATTGAGGATGCCCTGGAAGGCACGGATAGTGTCTTTCAGAGACACGTACTTGCCAGGTGCACCAGTGAAGACTTCGGCAACGAAGAACGGCTGCGACAGGAAGCGCTGGATCTTACGAGCCCGAGCTACGAGTTGCTTGTCTTCTTCGGACAGTTCGTCCATACCCAGAATCGCGATGATGTCCTTCAGCTCTTTGTAGCGCTGCAGAACATACTGTACGCCACGGGCACAATCGTAGTGCTCCTGACCGATAACCAGCGGATCCAGCTGACGAGAAGTGGAATCCAGCGGGTCAACCGCAGGGTAGATACCCAGGGAAGCGATATCACGGGACAGTACCACGGTCGCGTCAAGGTGAGCGAAGGTGGTAGCCGGAGACGGGTCAGTCAAGTCATCGGCAGGTACGTATACCGCCTGGATCGAGGTGATCGAGCCAGTCTTGGTAGAGGTAATACGCTCCTGCAGAACGCCCATCTCTTCAGCCAGGGTAGGCTGGTAACCTACTGCAGAAGGCATACGGCCCAGCAGTGCGGATACTTCGGTACCGGCCAGGGTGTAACGGTAGATGTTGTCGATGAACAACAGTACGTCACGACCTTCGTCACGGAACTTCTCGGCCATGGTCAGACCAGTCAATGCAACGCGCAGACGGTTACCCGGCGGCTCGTTCATCTGACCGTAAACCAGAGCTACCTTGTCCAGTACGTTGGAGTCCTTCATCTCGTGATAGAAGTCGTTACCTTCACGAGTACGCTCACCCACACCGGCAAATACGGAATAACCGCTGTGCTCGATGGCGATGTTACGGATCAGCTCCATCATGTTAACGGTCTTACCAACACCCGCACCGCCGAACAGACCTACTTTACCGCCTTTGGCAAACGGGCAGATCAGGTCGATAACCTTAATACCGGTTTCCAGCAGTTCGTTAGAGCCAGCTTGCTCGTCGTAGCTAGGAGCCGGGCGGTGGATACCCCAGCGCTCTTCTTCGCCAATCGGGCCAGCTTCGTCGATCGGGTTACCCAGCACGTCCATGATACGGCCCAGGGTCTTGACCCCAACCGGCACGGAAATGTTGGCACCGGTGTTAGAGACGGTCAGACCGCGCTTAACACCTTCGGTAGTACCCATGGCGATGGTACGTACGATGCCATCACCCAGTTGCTGCTGGACTTCCAGGGTCAGGCCCTTGTCAGTCACGTGCAGCGCGTCATACACCTTCGGCACGTCTTCGCGTGGGAATTCCACGTCGATGACGGCGCCGATGATTTGAACGATACGTCCGCTACTCATTTGTTGGTTCCTCTAAATGGTTGAAACCGTTCCCGTTTTACCGGGTCGCGTCAAACCGCGGCGGCGCCGCCGACGATTTCCGAAATTTCCTGAGTGATCGCTGACTGACGAGCTTTGTTATAAATAAGCTGCAGACTGTCGATGATCTCACCGGCGTTGTCGGTCGCGTTCTTCATTGCGATCATACGCGCGGCTTGCTCACAGGCGTTGTTTTCGACCACTGCCTGGTAGGTCTGGGATTCGATATAACGAACCAGCAGGCCATCCAGCAGTTCCCGGGCATCGGGCTCGTACAGATAGTCCCAGGTCCCCTTTTGTGCACCCTCGTCATCGGAGGCCACCAGCGGAATCATTTGTTCCACCTTGGGTTGCTGAACCATCGTGTTGACGAAGCCGTTTGAGACCAGGTAAAGACGGTCGATGCGACCTTCGTTATAGCCATCCAGCATCACCTTGACGCTACCAATCAGATCATTCAACGCAGGCTTCTCGCCCAGGTTGCTGATGGCCGCGACAACGTTTCCGCCGTAGCTGCGAAAGAAGGAAGCGCCCTTGCTACCGATCACACAGAGCTCGGTTTCAACGTTGCGGTCACGCCACTCTTTCATGCTGTTGACCAGGGCCTTGAACAGGTTAGTGTTCAGACCACCGCAGAGACCACGATCCGTGCTCACCACGATGTAACCCACCCGCTTGACTTCACGCTCTTGCATGAACGGATGGCGATACTCCGGGTTGGCGTTGGCCAGATGACCAATCACCTGCTGGATACGCTCAGCGTAGGGACGGCTTTCAGCCATGCGCTGTTGTGCTCTGCGCATTTTGCTGACAGCCACCTTTTCCATGGCGCTGGTAATCTTCTGCGTACTTTTAATGCTCGCGATTTTACCGCGAATCTCTTTTGCGCCTGCCATGTCACACCTTTCCAGGTTTGCCCTTGGCCGGATCGCACGATGCGGGATGCAGCATCGCTACATCCCGCCTTCGGCTTACCAGCTTTGGGTTGCCTTGAACTTCTCGATGCCAGACTTGATGCTGGCTTCGATATCGTCGTTGTAATCGCCCTTCTCGTTGATTTTCGCCAACAGCTCGGCGTGCTCAGACTTGAAGTAGGCGATCATGGCTTTCTCGAAAGCACCGATCTTGGCCTGCTCTACATCGGCCAGGAAGCCTTTCTCGGCAGCGAACAGGCTGATGCCCATTTCTGCGACAGACATAGGCGCGTACTGGTCCTGCTTCATCAGTTCGGTAACACGTTGACCGTGCTCGAGCTGTTTGCGGGTCGCTTCATCCAGATCGGAGGCAAACTGGGCGAAAGCAGCCAGCTCGCGGAACTGAGCCAGCGCAGTACGAATACCGCCAGACAGCTTCTTGATGATCTTGGTCTGTGCTGCACCACCTACCCGGGATACCGATACACCCGCGTTAACCGCCGGACGAACGCCGGAGTTGAACAGGTTGGATTCCAGGAAGATCTGACCGTCGGTGATCGAGATCACGTTGGTCGGTACGAATGCAGACACGTCACCGGCCTGCGTTTCGATTATCGGCAGCGCCGTCAGGGAACCGGTCTTGCCAGTTACTGCACCGTTAGTGAACTTCTCGACCCACTCTTCGGAAACGCGTGATGCGCGCTCCAGCAGACGGCTGTGGAGATAGAACACGTCACCAGGATAGGCTTCACGGCCTGGTGGACGACGCAGCAGCAGGGAGATCTGGCGGTAGGCAACAGCCTGCTTGGACAGATCGTCATAAATGATCAGAGCGTCTTCACCGCGATCACGGAAATACTCACCCATGGTGCAGCCGGCGTAAGGCGCCAGGAACTGCAGGGAAGCCGGATCGGAGGCAGAAGCGGCAACGATGATGGTGTGAGCCATGGCATCGTGCTCTTCCAGCTTGCGTACTACGTTGGCGATAGTCGACTGCTTCTGACCAACGGCAACATAAACACACTTAACGCCAGAGCCTTTCTGGTTGATGATAGCGTCAACGGCCATCGCGGTTTTACCCGTCTGACGGTCACCGATGATCAGCTCACGCTGACCACGACCAACCGGCACCATGGCGTCAACCGCCTTGTAACCAGTCTGGATCGGCTGATCAACTGACTTACGCCAGATCACACCAGGTGCAACCTTTTCAACTGCGTCAGTTTCCTGGGCGTTGATTTCGCCCTTACCGTCAATTGGTGCGCCCAGTGTGTTAACCACACGGCCCAGCAGCTCCGGACCTACCGGAACTTCCAGAATGCGACCGGTACACTTGACGGTCATACCTTCGGCCAGATTCAGGTAATCACCCAAAATCACGGCACCTACGGAGTCTTGCTCCAGGTTAAGTGCCATACCGTAAACGCCTTCAGGGAATTCAAGCATTTCCCCGTACATAACATCGGCGAGACCGTGAATCCGCACAATACCGTCAGATACGGAAAGAATCGTACCTTCGTTACGTGCCTGAGAAGAGATATCGAGCTGCTCGATACGCTTCTTGATGATGTCACTGATCTCTGATGGATTCAGTTGTTGCATGCCTTTATCCTCAAAACCTTATGCTGAAATCAGGAGCCCAATGACTCGGCCAGTTTGGTCAGCTTTCCGCGTACAGAGGCGTCGATAACCAAGTCGCCGGTGCGAACAACCAATCCACCAATCAATGATGTGTCCAGTGTCGTCTCGATCTGTACATTGCGATCGAGTTTCTTTGACAGGGCCTGGGCGAGCTTCTGCTGCTGTGCGTCAGTCAGCTCGAACGGCGAGCTCACATTGATGTCGATGGTGCGCTCAAGATCAGCTCGGAAGCTGTTGAAAAGCGTTGCAATCTCGGGAAACAGGTCAAGCCTGTGGTTTTCTGCCAGGATCATCAGAAAGTTGTGTTGCTCCTCGCTTGCCGTTTTACCGGTGCACTCAAGGATAAACTCTGCTTTCTTCTGTTCGGCCATACCCGGATTGGTCAGCAGCTGTCGAGTTGCCGCATCAGCCACCACTTGACCGGCGGCGGTCAGCAACTCAGCCCACTCTGCCAGCGCTTGTTGGGCTTTAGCCCGCTCAAATGCCGCTTTGGCGTAGGGACGGGCCAGCGTAATCAGTTCTGCCATGATGACCTCGCTTAGAGTTCGGCTACCAGCTTGTTCAGCATGTCGCCGTGCTTCTCAGCATCGACAGAAGTTTCCAGAATCTTCTCGGCACCAGCGATCGCGATAGCAGCGATTTCAGTACGCAGAGCATCTCTGGCCTTGACCCGCTGTTGCTCGATTTCCGCCTGAGCCTGATCCAGAATCTTCTGACCTTCCTTGCGAGCATCCTCTTTGGAGGCTTCAACAATCTGGTTGGCACGCTTGTTGGCCTGCTCAATCAGTGCTGCTGCCTGCTCTTTGGCCTGACGCAATTCCTGGGCCGACTTTTCTTGCGTCAGCTCCAGATCCTTGGCCGCCCGATCAGAGGCTGCAAGACCATCCGCGATCTTCTTCTGGCGTTCCTGCAAAGCAGTGATGACCGGAGGCCACACATACTTCATACAGAACACCACGAAGATGAAGAACGCGATAGCTTGACCCAGTATCGTCAAATTAATGTTCACGTCTTCACCTCTTGCCTATCGTATTCAATACCATCAAGTCGGAGTCGCCGTTGCCGGCGACCACCTTAAGCAACTTGGGCAAGGAAGGGGTTGGCAAAGGTGAAGAACAGAGCGATACCAACACCGATCATGGTTACGGCATCAAGCAGACCAGCGACGATAAACATTTTGACCTGCAGCATGGGGATCATTTCTGGCTGACGCGCGGCGCCTTCCAGGAACTTACCACCGAGGATACCAAAGCCAATTGCAGTACCCAGTGCGCCCAGGCCAATCAGCAGTGCTACAGCGATCGCGGTCATTCCAACTACAGTTTCCATTTAAAGCTCCCAGTTTCAGTTAATTTCAAGTTGTGGGTTTTCGGTTAAAGCTAAATCGTTTTGCCAACTCAGTGGCTGTCTTCGTGCGCCATACTCAGATACACGATGGTCAGCATCATGAAGATGAACGCCTGCAACGTGATAATCAGAATGTGGAAGATAGCCCATGGCACAGACAGTGCCCACTGCGCCCAGAAGGGCAACAGGGCGATCAGGATGAAGATCAGCTCACCAGCGTACAGGTTACCGAACAGACGCAGGGCGAGAGAGACCGGCTTGGCCAGCAAGCTAACGCCTTCCAGCAGCAGGTTGACCGGAATCAGCAGCAACTTGAGGAAGATGTTGCTGGAAGAGAACGGATGCAAGGTCAGTTCGCCGAGGAAACCGCCAACACCTTTGACCTTGATGCTGTAAAAGATAATCAGTGCGAAGACGGATAGCGACATACCCAGCGTGGCATTCACGTCGGTTGTCGGTACCGCTTTCATGTACTCAACACCCGCCAAATGGAACAACTGAGGGATGAAGTCGACCGGGATTAGATCCATCAGGTTCATCAGGAACACCCAGCAAAAAATCGTCAGTGCCAGGGGTGCAATGACCTTATTGCGGCCGTGGAACGTCTCTTTGACGCTCTGATCGACAAACTCGACCATCATTTCAACGAAGTTCTGCAAACCACCGGGGGTGTCGGACGTTGCTTTGCGGGCCGCCATGCGGAAGAGAAAAATGAACAAACCACCAAGGAAAATGGACCAGCCCATGGTATCCAAATGGATCGCCATGAAGCCCATATCGGATGCTTCCTGTCCGCCGTGAGCGATGGTCCAGGTGGCGTCCGATAGAACGGTGCCATCGGCACGCTCATAGCCAGCCGGGAGCTTCCCGTAGGTCAGATTCTGAAGGTGGTGCTTGATGTACTCTGATGCGGTGCCTGCCATATCGTTCTCTCAGGTCCTTTAGCTTTGCTGCGTTTTACCACCGAAAACTACCGGTGTTAGCCAGTTGGTAACCAGCATGATCGCAAATGTTAGAAACAGTGCCGCGACGTCTAGCGGCTTAATACTTTTAAACACCACCGTGAAGAGGATGGCGCAAAGGATGAGTTTGCCTGTCTCACCCTTATAAAATGATCCCATTATCTGCTTGGCAGCACGCGCACCGCTGTAACGAAAAGCCTTGAGCGCGAAGTACACATTGGGGAGGAAAAAAATGATGCCTCCCAGCAAGGCGGAATAAGCCGCCACGGGGCTTTTAATCCAAAAAACCAGCCCCATTAAAAGAATTACGCCAGCCTGGAACGCAAACCATTTGCCCAGCGGAGGACGACGAATGGCATTGGTCTTCATTGTCGTCATAACTACTCTGCTTTTCTCGCCGGACGCTGCGTGTCTGAATCGAATTACCGGGCTAGCCGTAAAGCGCCGGTGATTATATGTGTTCGCCTGCCCTGAATCAACAAAACGCTAGACCCGTCTCCCCCCGTGAAGTCGCATGATCACTGAAGTTAGCGGGAGTTTTGCTTCACTTGGTTGTACTTGCTGCTGGAGCACTACATCTTGTGGTCAACACTGGCAATTACCTATATTACGGTCATGTTTTGTAATAATTATTGATCCAAGACAAAGCCACGACAGGCTGCCGCCAAGTCAAAGGAGCTTAGCGGATGTGTCCAAGAATGCCATCAAGCTCATCCAGTGAGCTGTAGCTGATCACCAACTTACCCTTGCCTTTTGCTCCATGCTGCAGCTTCACCTCAGCACCAAGGCGTTCGCCCAAATCCTGTTGCAGACGCTCTACATCGGGATTCAGCCGTTGCTGACCCGGATCGCGGCGGGGATTCAGCCATTGCCGAACCAGCGCTTCAGTCTGACGAACGGTTAACCCTTTGGCCACTACCTGACGTGCTGCGGTGGTTTGCTGCTCTGCCGGCAACCCGAGCAAGGCACGCGCATGACCCATTTCCAGATCACCACGCTCTAGCATAAGCTTGACGTCTTCCGGCAAGCTGGTCAGACGCAACAGGTTGGTAATACTGACGCGGCTCTTGCCTACAGCATCGGCTACCTGCTGCTGGGTCAGCTCAAATTCCTGCTGCAGTCGCTGCAGTGCAATGGCTTCTTCGATGGGATTGAGATCTTCACGTTGGATGTTTTCGATCAGAGCCATGGCAATGGCAGCTTCATCGGGCACATCACGGATAACCGTCGGAATGGTATCCAGGCCAGCCAGTTGAGTCGCGCGCCAGCGACGCTCGCCAGCGATGATTTCATAGCGCTCACCACCGATCGAACGCACTACAATCGGCTGCATGACACCCTGAGCACGGATGGATTCGGCCAGCTCTTCCAGCGCTTGCGGATCCATATCGCGGCGAGGCTGATACTTACCACGCTGAATCAGGTCAACTGGTAGTTCTTTGAGTTGCTGATCCTGGCTGTAGCCGTTGCCCTCGGTTGCATTACTCTGTCCGAGCAGCGCATCCAGTCCCCGTCCCAAGCCGCGTTTCTTAGCCGCCATGCCGCTGATGTCCTTTTGGTTATTCGGTTGAATCTGTCACGGCAGCCGCTTTGGCTGCCTGTCGGTTGCGACGCACCAATTCGCCAGCGAGCGCCAGATAGGCCACGGCGCCACGCGATTGTTTGTCATAAGTCAGCGCCGGCATGCCAAAGCTGGGGGCTTCGGCTAAACGCACGTTACGCGGTATTACGGTCTGGTAGAGCTTATCGCCAAAATGCGCGGTCAATTGCGCGGACACGTCGAGAGTCAGGCTGTTGCGCGGGTCATACATGGTGCGCAGCAGACCTTCAATCTGCAGCGAGGGATTGAGCAGCGAGCTGATTCGGCTAATGGTATTGACCAATGCCGACAACCCTTCCAGTGCATAGTATTCGCATTGCATCGGGATAATCACCCCGTCTGCTGCCACCAAGCCATTGACGGTCAGCATGTTCAGCGACGGCGGGCAGTCTATGAGCACGTAATCATACTGCGTACGTGCCTTGACCAGGGCATAACGCAGCCGGCTTTCCTTCATTTTGATGTTCATCAGCTCAACTTCAGCCGCAGTCAGGTCACCGTTGGCGGGGAGCAGATCGTAACCACCATGCTCTGACGTCCGCAGGGCGTCGGCAAACTCACAACGCCCCGTCAACAACTCATAAACGGAGTTATCCAATTCCGCCTTGTCGACACCGCTGCCCATGGTGGCGTTGCCCTGAGGGTCCAGGTCAATCAGCAGCACCTTGCGTTTGGTTGCGGCCAATGAAGCGGCAAGATTGATGGTGGTGGTGGTTTTACCCACTCCGCCTTTCTGGTTGGCTACTGCCAATACCTTGCCCACGTAGACCCCCTATCAAGCCGTTGAAAACTTCCTGTATTGCCAATATTGCCGTAAAAACGGCAAAAAAAGCGCCCACCCAGACATGCTGTGTGTTTTGCCATTTCTTCGGATACGAGCTGCCTTGCCTATTTTTTCAACAGTCTGCTGTGCGAATTAACTCTGATCCGAGCGTCGCAGTATCAACAGATGTCGACTCCCCACGCAACCGGGAACCGATAATTCTGCACTACGCTCAAGCATGAAGTCGACCGGCATCGCCGCCAGCTCATCGTCAGGATACACGCCTTTCATCGCCAACCAGCGAGTTTCTGTGTTGCCTAGCTGACGGGTTTTCTGCACAAAGTCGCCCAATGCGCTGAAAGCACGGGAGGTAATACCGGCAAACGGCTGGTCCTGCTCCAGGGCTTCTACCCGGCAGTTGAGTACCTGCAGGTTATCCAGGCCCAGCTCAAGCTTAACCTGGGTAAGAAACCGGGTCTTCTTGCCGTTGCTATCGAGCAGGCTGAACGTCTGGTCAGGGCACATAATCGCCAGAATCACGCCTGGCATGCCGCCGCCACTGCCCACATCCAACCAGGTATCACCCTGGACATACGGCAGTATGCTCAAGCTATCGAGCAAATGCCGACTAACCATTTCATCCGGATCACGCACTGCGGTCAGGTTATAGGCCTTGTTCCACTTGTTCAGCAACCCGAGGTAGGCAAGCAATTTGTCGCTCTGCTCTGGCTGCAGGTCTATGCCTAACTGACTGGCGCCGTTGGCCAGTTGTGTTGCGTGGTCCACCATGGGGGTTATGCCTCCTGGGCCAATTTGCTACCGCCCAAGGCGTTGCGTTTTTTCAGATGGATCAGCAACAGGCTCACCGCTGCCGGCGTGACGCCTGGAATCCGCGAGGCTTGGCCGAGGGTTTGGGGACGCACATCAGACAACTTGTGGCGTATCTCATTCGACAGCCCACTCAAGCTGCTGTAGTCGAGATCCAATGGCAGTATGGTCTGTTCGTGCTGACGCAAACGATCAATTTCTTCCTGCTGACGCTCAATGTAACCGGCGTATTTAGTCTGAATCTCAACCTGCTCAGCGGCATCGGCGGGAATCTCAACTTTCCCGGTCAACTCGCTCAGCGCCTGGTAATCGACTTCCGGCCGGCGCAACAAATCCAGCAGATTGTATTCGTGGGTCAAAGGCGTGTTGTACCGCGCGCTATAGGCTTTACCAATTTCACTTCTGGGCTGTACCCAGGTACTGCGCAGACGCTGAGTTTCCTGCTCAATGGCTTCGCGCTTGGTATTGAACGCGGCCCAACGGGCATCATCAACCAGTCCCAATTCGCGGCCCTTGGCGGTGAGTCGCAAGTCGGCATTGTCTTCGCGCAGTACCAGCCGGTACTCAGCTCGCGAGGTAAACATGCGATAGGGTTCACGGGTGCCCATGGTGATCAGATCGTCAACCAACACACCGATGTAGGCTTCGTCCCGACGCGGGCACCAAGACTCGAGGCCCTGGGCACGCCGCGAGGCGTTCAACCCGGCCAGCAATCCCTGGGCTGCAGCTTCTTCGTAACCGGTGGTGCCGTTGATCTGACCGGCAAAGAACAAGCCGCCAATCACCTTGGTTTCCAGCGAATACTTCAGATCCTGCGGATTGAAGTAATCATATTCAATCGCGTAACCGGGACGCAGGATGTGCGCGTTTTCCATGCCAACAATGGATTGCACAATCTGCAGCTGCACGTCGAATGGCAATGAAGTGGAAATGCCATTGGGATACAACTCGTGCGTGGTCAAGCCTTCTGGCTCGATAAATACCTGATGCTGATCCTTGTCGGCGAAACGATGAATTTTGTCTTCAATCGACGGGCAGTAGCGCGGCCCTACACCTTCGATTACCCCGGTATACATGGGAGAACGGTCGAGGTTGTTACGAATGATCTCGTGGGTGCGCTCATTGGTATAGGTAATCCAGCAATTCACCTGGCCTGGGTGCTGCTCCGCGTTACCCATGAACGACATCACGGGAATCGGTGTATCACCAGGTTGCGCAGTCATTTTGCTGAAATCCACACTGCGTCCATCGATGCGTGGTGGTGTACCGGTTTTCAAACGATCAACGCGTAAGGGTAATTCGCGTAATCGTTGGGCCAGAGAAATTGCTGGCGGGTCACCGGCTCGGCCGCCCGAGTAATTATCCAGACCAATGTGAATCAGGCCACCGAGGAACGTGCCAGTGGTCAGTACCACGTTGTCAGCCAGAAAACGCAGGCCCATCTGTGTGACAACGCCTTTGGTTTCGCCTTGTTCAACAATCAGGTCATCGCAGGCTTGCTGGAATATCCAGAGATTCGGCTGGTTTTCCAGAATCTCGCGGATCGCGGCCTTGTACAAAACACGGTCAGCTTGCGCTCTGGTCGCCCTCACCGCAGGGCCCTTGCGGCTGTTGAGCACACGAAACTGGATGCCTGCCTTGTCGGTAGCGATAGCCATGGCACCGCCGAGGGCATCGATTTCCTTGACCAGATGGCTTTTGCCAATACCGCCGATGGCGGGATTGCAGCTCATCTGGCCCAGCGTTTCAACGTTGTGACTCAGCAGTAGGGTTTTCGAGCCCATACGAGCAGCCGCCAGAGCGGCTTCAGTACCAGCATGACCACCACCTACGACGATAACGTCAAAGCGATTGGGGAAATCCACGTAACACCTCGTTGCTCAGGTTTTGCCTGGCTTCGGAAAAAGGGGGCTGATTATAGGGTCTGACGGGAAAAATTGCAGCTGCTGTTGAGTATTTTTTGTACAGGGATTCGAACGCGATCAGGACAAGGTACTTATATAGAATTAAAGATAAAGATTTATATAGAGCTTAATGTAGTTACTACTAATGAGTAGCGCTTTTTCTGTGGGTAAGCGAATAAAGTCAATATTATTCAGTGACTTGGGAAAAGCATAAGTATGTGTGAAAGCGGTACTGCACTGGTGGGTAAGCGGGTGCTGGTCCTGTGCATAAAGTGCTTACTTATCCACAGGCGAGTTATACCCCTATTTACCCACAGGGTTATGGACCGGGCTTAGGTGCGGTTTTCCACAGGGCTTAGCCGCTGATTTTTTTTGTTTAACGCGGCTTTTTACTGCCTATTTAACTGCACATGCTGGTGCAGTTAGCCAAGAACCGCTTGGCGAGAGCGCTTTTTCGGAGCACATAGAATCTGTTGCACTGGAGGTTTTGTGCAAAATGCACAAAAATATTCAGGGCCGATCGGGTCTTATTAGCCGAAAGAGAGGTGCTGGCATAGCCATTGCAAAAAACCTGCTGATCCACTGAACCGCAGGCTGCTGCTATGCTCGCTCGGCTGCAGATAGATTGAACGACAGGAGAGTAACGATGACGAACAACACCACGGCGCAAGAGCAGGACTATCCGCTCAGCGCGGTACCGGCTTCGGCCAGAAAAAGCCTGTGGTCCATGGGGCTGGTGCTTTTGGGCTTCACTTTTTTTACCGCGACCATGTGGGCCGGCGGCACCGTTGGCACCGCGTTCGATTTTTCTACCCTGATGCTGGTCCTGCTGGCAGGTAACCTGCTGCTTGGCATCTACGCCGCGATTCTTGGCTATATAGCGGCGCGCTCTGGCATGAACACCGCGTTAATGAGTCGCTACGCTTTTGGCGATATTGGTAGCAAATTATCTGATTTCATTCTTGGTTTTACCCAAATTGGCTGGTACGCCTGGGGTACCGCTACCATGGCGCTGCTGCTGGTGAAAATGACTGGCTTACCCGAGGGGGCTACCCTGCCCTTGATGGTGATTTTTGGTTTCGGTTTTTGTGTCACCGCTTTTATTGGCTATCGCGGACTTGAGTTGCTGTCGCGAATTGCGGTTCCGGCGATGATTGTGTTGATCGCGGTAAGCATGTTTATTGCCACCTCCGACGCAGGCGGTCTGGCCGGTTTGACCAGCATTACTCCGACCAGTGATTTGAGCGTGGCGGCGGCGATTACCCTGGTGTTCGGCACCTTTGTCAGCGGCGGTACCCAAGCGACCAACTGGACGCGTTTTGCTCGCTCCGGCAAGACGGCTGTGTTGGCTACCCTGGCGGCGTTCTTTCTGGGCAACGGCTTGATGACCCTGGTCGGCGCATTGGGCGCACTGGTTTATCAGCAAGCAGATATCGTCGATATCATGGTGGCGCAGGGGTTGGCCACGCTGGGTATTCTGATGCTGTTTCTGAATCTGTGGACCACGCAGGACAATACGGTTTACAACTTTGCGGTGGCTGGCTGCAACATGCTGCGTACGCGTCGCCGCAAGACGATCACCCTAGTGGGCGCTGCCATAGGCACGCTGCTGGCGGTGCTCGGCATGTATGAATGGCTGATTCCCTTCCTGGTATTACTGGGCACTTTTATTCCGCCGGTGGGCGGCGTGATTATGGGTAACTTCTTTGTGCGTTACCGCGGCGAGTACCCCGATATCGCCAGCGCTAAGTTGCCTGCCTTTAATATCGTGGGGCTTAGTGCGTATGCCATCGGTTCCCTGGTGGCTTACACCTCTGCCTGGGTCGCTCCCTTGGTCGGTGTGCTGGTGGCGGCATTGAGCTATGCCTTGCTGGAAACGGTGGTTGCCGGTGTTAAGGCCCGTCGCGCCAGTGCCATGGGTAGTGTTTAACCGGTGTTGCTGCGCTGCGCCGACATCCCTACTCTGCCCGGTCTCGGGGCTATTGTGCTGCGCGCAGGCCTGGCAGGTGGGGAGCGGCCAGTACGTTGGCCGTATGTGGCAGAGAACCGCTCTTTCAGTCCATGGATACAGGGCGGAGAGCTGGTTTTTATCACCGGGATAGGCCGTCATCACAGTCAAGCCAGCTTGACTGAACGGCTGTACGAAGCGGTGCAATCGGGGGTTGCCGGCCTGGTTATTCTTACCGGCGAAGCTTATATAGGTCAGTTGCCCAATGGTCTGCTGCGGTTGGCCGACCAACTGGCGCTACCCTTGTTGGAGCAGCCTTATTCGCTGCCGATGGTGCAGGTGACGGAGACCATCAGCCGGGCCATTGTGCAGCGCGAACAGGCGTATGCCCGCCGGGCTGAGCAACAGGCAGACTCACTGGCAGACCGGTTGCAGCAGCGACTGGGGAGTACGACAGATATAGCCGATTTCGTTCGTCCCTTTATTGCTTGTGCACCAGAGCAACTGAGCCCGCTGCAATCGACGCTGGGCGCCTGGCTAGCACAGCAGGGCAACCTGTCGGCGGCGGCACAGCAATTGGGCTGTCATCGCAACTCACTGCGTTATCGCTTGAACAAGATTTTTAACATGAGCGGTTTGGACCCTAAACGTCCTGCCGACATGCAAACACTGATACTGCTGCACGTGCTGTTGTCAAAAACAGCCGAGAAAGCAGACATTTTGGAGACACCCCATGATTCAACACCCTGAAGCCATCATCAACGCACGTTTGGCCGGCAAGGATGGACTGCACACACTGACCATCAGCGATGGACGCTTTGTCAGCCTGGTTGCCCAGTCGGAAAAGCTGTCTGCCGGAGAGCAGCAGCTCGATGCCGGTGGCAATCTGGTGTCGCCGCCTTTCGTTGAGCCCCACATTCACCTGGATGCAGCGATGACCGCCGGTGAGCCGCGCTGGAATCGCAGCGGCACTTTGTTTGAAGGTATCGAGTGCTGGGCTGAACGCAAGGCGACGTTAAGCCATGCAGATGTGATCAGCCGTGCTGAGCAGACACTCAAACTATTTGCCGCGCACGGTATTCAGTATGTGCGTACCCATATTGATGTCACTGACCCGTCGCTGGTGGCGCTTGAAGCCATGGTCGAGGTGCGCGAGCGTGTACGTGAACATATTGACCTGCAGATTGTGGCCTTTCCGCAGGAAGGTATCCTGTCTTTCCCCGGCGGGCAGGATCTGATGCGCCGTGCGGTAGAGATAGGTGCGGACGTGATTGGTGGTATCCCGCACTTTGAGTTCACGCGTGACTATGGCGTCGAGTCGGTCAAGATGTTGATGCAATTGGCTGAAGACAACGATTGTCTGGTCGACGTGCACTGCGATGAAATTGACGACCCGAACTCGCGTTTTCTTGAAGTTCTGGCGGCTGAGGCTCTGAGCCGTGATTACGGCACGCGGGTTACCGCCAGCCATACCTGTGCCATGCACTCATACAACAACGCCTACTGCAGCAAACTGTTTCGCCTGTTGCAGAAGGCAGACCTGCGGTTTGTCGCCCTGCCAACCGAAAACCTGCACTTGCAAGGTCGTTTTGACGGCTACCCCAAGAGTCGCGGCATTACCCGTGTGCCGGAGCTGCTGGATGCTGGCTTAAAGGTTTGTATGGGCCAGGATTCGATTCGTGATCCCTGGTATCCGATGGGCAACGGCAATCTGCTGCGCACTCTGGATGTGGGCTTGCACGCCTGCCATATGCTCGGTATTGAGCGGATCGAAACAGCGCTGGAGATTGTCACCAGCAATGGCGCGGCAGCACTCAACCTCAGCGATTATGGTATCGCGCCAGGTCTGCCCGCGCGTTGCATGGTGCTGAACGGTGCAACCCCCTATGAGGTGTTGCTGAATCAATCGCCGGTATTGGCATCGATCCGCGATGGCCGCTGTTTGCTGCAGCGTGAGGCTGTTGTCAATTCCGTCGCTGGTTGGGATTGAAGCTGATCGGCAGACTATTGAGGTGGGGCGTGCCAATGGATATGTTATCGTTTGCGGGTAGTTTTCATATCTTCAAGCCCTGCCGCAAGGACTGCTGATCTCTGATGAAAGACCTCGATGGCCTGCCGATGCCCCAGCGCCTTGGCGCCATCATTGCCATAGCGCTAGGGGTCACCATGGCGGTGTTGGACGGCATGATCGCCAATGTGGCCTTGCCGACCATTGCCGATGATCTGGGTACCAGTGCCGCTAACTCAATCTGGATCGTCAACGCCTACCAACTGGTGATCACCATGAGCCTGCTGTCGCTGGCATCCTTTGGTGATCTTTGGAGCTATCGCAAGGTATATCTCATAGGGCTCGGTGTTTTCGCCTCTATGTCGGTACTCTGTGCGCTTAGCGATTCGTTACTCACCCTGACGATCGCGCGCATGCTACAGGGCTTGGGCGCTGCTGCGGTGATGAGCGTGAACGGCGCCTTGACCCGCCTGATCTATCCCCGCCGCATTCTGGCTCGCGGTATCGCTATCAACACGTTGATAGTGGCGGTGTCCGCCGCCGCCGGTCCAACCGTGGCGGCCGGCGTGCTGTCGATTGCCAGCTGGCCCTGGCTGTTCGCCATCAATGTGCCTATTGGCCTGCTCGCGCTAATCATGGGGTACCGTTTCTTACCGGCTAATGCCGGGGTTCGTGAGCAACGTTTCGATAAGCTTAGTGGCCTGCTGAACGCCATTACCTTTGGTTTGTTTTTCGCTGCGTTAACCGGCTTTGCGCAGGGGCATGCGGGCTGGATGATCTGGCTGCCGCTGGCACTAACGCTGATCGTTGGCTGGTTCTTTGTGCGCCGGCAGCTGGATCAGCCCTTTCCACTGCTGCCAATCGATCTGTTGCGGATTCCGGTGTTCTCGCTATCCATTGGCACCTCGGTCTGCTCCTTTGCTGCGCAGATGCTCGCCATGGTCTCCATTCCGTTTTACTTTCAAAAAACGCTGGGTCTGAGTGAGATCGAAACCGGCCTGTTGATGACGCCGTGGCCGCTGGCAACCATGGTCATGGCGCCGATCGCTGGGCGTCTGCTGGACAGAGTGCATGCGGGGCTGTTGGGCGGGATTGGTCTTGCTATCTTTGCGACCGGTCTGTTTATGCTGGCGGCTCTGCCGCAAGAGGCCACGCACCTTGAAATCATGCTGCGCATGCTGCTCTGCGGCGCAGGCTTCGGACTGTTTCAGTCGCCTAATAATCACACTATTCTGACCGCCGCACCGCTTGAGCGCAGCGGCGGTGCCAGTGGCATGCTGAGCACCGCCCGCCTGGTCGGACAAACTACCGGGGCTGCGTTGGTGGCGTTATCGTTCAACCTGTTTGCCGACAACGGCACGCACGCTTCGCTCATCGCAGCTGGTAGTTTTGCCTGTGTTGCCGCGATCGTAAGCAGTCTTCGCATGAGTCAGACGCCAATACGCTAATCCCAATGATGCTGAGATCAGCAGACTTCGTATGGGTCGCTCAGCCTGTCTGTTATAGCGCATACTTCGCGCAGTGAACCGACTCATTGCTGATGGACAAGGCTACTGTTGTTCGATCGCCGCCGCTCTTCAAGGGAAGACTAAGATGGGAATATTTGAACGTTACCTTTCACTCTGGGTAGCCTTGGGGATTGCTACCGGGGTGGTTTTCGGCAGCCTGGCGCCCGCTTCGTTTGCCAGTCTGGCAGCGCTCGAATATGCACAGGTCAATCTGGTGGTAGCGCTGCTTATCTGGCTGATGATCTACCCGATGATGATTCAAATCGACTTTCGCTCACTGAAGGAGGTCGGCAGTAAACCCAAAGGTCTGATACTGACGCTGACAGTGAACTGGTTGATCAAGCCGTTCAGTATGGCGTTGCTCGGTTGGTTATTTTTCCATTACCTGTTCGCTGACTGGGTAGATCCGCAGTCAGCCAGTGAATATATAGCGGGCATGATTTTATTGGGGGCGGCGCCTTGTACGGCGATGGTTTTCGTTTGGAGTCAGTTGACCAAAGGCGATCCCAGCTACACCTTGATGCAGGTCTCGATCAACGACATCATCATGGTGTTTGCTTTCGCTCCCATAACCGCCTTCTTGTTGGGCGTTAGCGATATTCAGGTGCCTTGGGAAACTCTGCTGCTCTCGGTCGCTATGTACGTAGTGCTGCCGCTGGTGGCTGGGATGCTTACGCGCAAACTGTTGCGCGCGAATGATGATCACCGCCGTCTGGACGCGTTTGTCAGCCGCTTGAAGCCCTGGTCGATCGTCGGCTTGCTGGCAACGGTCGTGCTACTTTTTGGTTTCCAAGCCGAAACTATCCTGCGACAGCCAACGGTGATTATTTTGATCGCCGTGCCGTTATTGATCCAGACCTACGGTATTTTTGCCCTTACCTATGTCGTCGCTAAACGTTTAAGGCTGGCGCACTCTGTTGCGGCCCCTGCCTGCATGATCGCCACATCAAATTTTTTCGAGTTAGCGGTAGCAGTGGCGATTTCCTTATTTGGCTTACACTCGGGCGCCGCCCTGGCAACCGTCGTAGGTGTGCTGGTTGAGGTACCCGTAATGTTGTCACTGGTCTGGCTGCTCAACCGCAATAGAGGAAGCTTTAGTTGATCTAGGCTACTTGCCAATGCAGAAGCTGGAAAAGATGCGTCCCAGCAGGTCATCGGCGCTGAAAACACCAGTGATGCTACCGAGCGATTGCTGTGCCATACGCAGATCTTCCGCCAGTAGCTCGCCAGCGCCCATCAGCGTCAGCTGTTGATAGCCGTGGCCAAGATGAAGGGCAGCCTCTTCCAGCGCGTCCAGATGGCGCCTGCGAGCGCTGAACAGGCTTTCGCCGGTCTGCTCGAATCCCATGCAGGCTTTCAGGTGCTCGCGTAGCAGCTCAATGCCCTCGCCTTGCCTGGCGGAAACGCGCAAGCTTACCGAGCCATCCGCTGCGGTGGCGGTGCCCACAGACTCTCCGGTGATATCCACTTTGTTGTAGATCAGCGTGACCTTGCCTGGGTCCGGCTTTAGCGCCAGAAATTCCGGCCACAACTGATCCGGGTCCATGGCTTCGGGCTGGCTGGCGTCGACCATCAGCAGAATGCGGTCTGCTTCGTTGATGGCGGCCATGGCGCGTTCCACGCCAATACGCTCAACCTGATCGTCGGTATCGCGCAGGCCCGCAGTGTCGATGATATGCAGTGGCATTCCGTCGATGTGAATATGCTCACGCAGTATGTCGCGGGTGGTACCGGCGATATCGGTGACGATAGCGCTGTCGCGGCCAGCCAAGGCATTGAGCAGACTGGATTTGCCCGCATTCGGGCGGCCGGCAATCACCACTGTCATGCCGTCCCGCAGCAGCGCACCTTGCCCTGCCTGGCGTTGTACCTGGGTCAACTCGGCCTGCACTGCCTCTAGCTGCGAGAGCACATGACCGTCGGCGAGAAAGTCTATTTCTTCCTCGGGAAAGTCGATGGCGGCTTCAACGTAGATACGCAGGGCAATCAATGATTCGGTCAGCGCATTAACGCGATCCGAGAACACGCCCTGCAAGGAATTGAGTGCATTGCGCGCAGCTTGTTCAGAGCTGGCTTCAATCAGGTCGGCAATGGCCTCAGCCTGCGCCAGGTCCAGTTTGTCATTCAGGAAGGCGCGTTCACTGAACTCACCTGGCCGGGCCTGACGCGCACCGGCAGCAAGGCAGGCTTTGAGCAGCAAGTCCATTACCACAGGACCACCATGCCCTTGTAACTCCAGCACGTCTTCACCGGTAAAGGAATGCGGCCCAGGGAAGAACAGCGTCAGCCCCTGATCCAGCGCCTGTTCACCGGACCAGAAAGGCCCGTAGTGAGCGTATCTCGGCTTGGGCTCACGGCGCGCAATCAGCCTGGCTATCGGCAAGGCACTCGGGCCAGACACGCGGATAATGCCAACGCCACCCTGACCGGGCGCGGTGGCCAGTGCGGCTATGGTATCGGCGTGGTAAGGCTGGTTCATGGTCGCTCCTGGTCATTCACTGGCATGGCATACACAAAGCAAAACGCCCCGAAAACGGGGCGTTTGACTGGCAGATTCGCGATCAGCTCTTGGCGGCTGCGCCCTTCTCGATCTGACGAGTAATGTACCACTGTTGTGCGATAGACAGGCAGTTGTTGACCACCCAGTACAGCACCAGACCAGCCGGGAACCAGAGGAAGAAGAAGGTGAAGACGATAGGCAGCATCTTCATGACCTTGGCCTGCATCGGATCTGGCGGAGTCGGGTTCAGCTGCTGCTGCAGGAACATGGTCGCGCCCATGATGATCGGCAGTATGAAGTAGGGATCCTTCAGCGACAGGTCAGTGATCCAGCCCAGCCACTCGGCCTGACGAATCTCGACGCTCTCCATGAGTACCCAATACAGCGAGATGAAGACCGGCATCTGCACCAGAATCGGCAAGCAGCCGCCCAGCGGATTGATCTTCTCTTTCTTGTACAGCTCCATCATGCCCTGCGACATCTTCTGACGGTCGTCGCCGTGCTGTTCACGCAGTGCCTGCAGTTTGGGTGCTACCCGGCGCATGTTGGCCATTGAGCGATAGCTGGTGGCAGACAGCGGGAAGAAGATCAGCTTGATCAGACAGGTCAGCAGGATGATGCTCCAGCCCCAGTTACCGACGAAGCTGTGGATGAAGCTCAGCACGACAAACAACGGCTGGGCAATCCACCAGAGGAAACCATAGTCGATGGTTAAATCCAGACCGGGCGAAATCGCTTTCAGGTCGTCCTGAATCTTCGGACCCGCATAGAACTGGCTCTTGATCGTGGCCTGCTCACCTGGCCCAACGCTGACCGAGGGGCTGGTGAAACGAACGATGTAGTTGCCCTGACTATCCTTCAGTGTGCTGAAGGTGTGCTGGGTGTTCGCATCGGGTATCCAGGCACTGACAAAGTAATGCTGGAGCCAGGCAATCCAGCCGCCGTTGACCTTTTCGTTCAGCTTTTCGTCATCCAGCTCGCCCATCTTCATCTTGGTATAAGAGCTGTCTGCGCTCCAGTAGGCAGCACCCAGGAAGGTGGCCATGCCGGTGGCAGTAGAGCTGGAAGGATCGCCGCTGCTATCGCGCTTGAGCTGCCCAAAGGCACTGCCGGACCAGCTCTCGGTGCTCTGATTGTCGATCAGGTAGTCCACTTCAACCAGATAGGTGTCGCGGCTGAAAGTGTAGCGCTTGGTGAAGTTAACGCCTGCATCGCTGGTTTTCAGGTCAACCACCAGGCTGTCCTGACCCTCGCTCAGGGTATAGCTGCTCTGCTCGCTGGTGTAGCGTGCCCGACCTTTGGCACTATCCGGACCCTGGCGGCCAGTCAGACCACTTTGCGCGACGTACAGACGGTTGCTGGACTGTTCCATCAGCTGGAAAGGCAGATCCGGACGATCCTTGCGCGCTGGGTATTGGGGCAGTGACAGCGAGACAATGTCGCCGCCAATCGGGTTGATGGTGACATTCAGCGTACCGGTCGAAACCTGGATAAGGTTGTCGTTCTGTTTGGCTGGCAGGTCACCGGCGCTCACGGTAGGTTCACCGTTGGCATCGATTGGCTGGGGAACATCGCTGTTCGCACCATCAGCCAAAGGAGCAGTGTCGGTAGGCAGATCGGAATTATTGATCGGTGCCACGTTGGTTTCAGCAACAGGGGGAAGATCCTGTTGCATGAAATCAGTGTTCCACTGCAAAACCATGAGATAGGTAATCACGAGCAAGGCAGCTATGAGGATATTTCGTTGCATGTTCATGGTTTTTTGGCCATCTGGGAAGGTCGGTTGTCAGAGTGAGTTGGTACTGGATCGTACCCGCCAGGATTCCACGGGTGACAGCGCCCCAGGCGCCGGGCACTCAGCGCAACGCCTTTGAGCAAACCATGTTGTTCTATGGCTTCTTGGGCGTAGCAGGAACAGGAGGGATAGAAACGGCAATGGCTGGCCATCAGAGGACTGATAGCGTAGCGGTAAACCTTGATCAGTCCGAGTGCGACATTACGCATTGGATGACGGGGGTCCAGAGGTGCGTGAGCGATTTTTTGCAGCGGTCTTAATAAGCCTGCGCCACATGCCCTCGTAGAGAGCATGTAGAGCAGTATTGTCCAGGTCGCCTACGCCCTTACGAGCGAGCACGACAATATCCAGGTTGCCCAACTCAGCGCGATGCTGGCGGAACGACTCACGGGCGACACGCTTGACCTTGTTACGATCAACTGCCCGCCGGACATTTTTCTTGGCAATAACCAGACCCAGCCTGGCGTGTGCCAGTTCGTTCTCTCTGGCAAGCAACAACAGACTGGGTCCTGAGGCTTTACAGGTGGCTCCATCGAATACGTTCTTGAAATGAGCAGGCGTTAATAGCCTGTATTCAGGAGCGAAGCCGAGACCCACCTGGCAGCCGGTTCTTAAGCTGACAGGCGCTGACGGCCTTTGGCACGACGACGGGCCAAAACCGCACGACCGTTTTTGGTGGCCATACGTGCACGGAAACCATGGTTGCGCTTGCGCTTCAATACGCTGGGTTGGAACGTTCTTTTCATCTTCAGATACCTGAGTAATTCACATCAGAGCAAAGTGCCCTTTCAAGGGATCGGCAATTCTAGAGAATAAGATCGCTTAGGTCAATTTGAATTACACCTGATTGGATAACTAAAAAACAAAATAAAATCAGATCTTTAAATAGATAAATGATGTTGTTGTATATGGTGCAGCACTTTTCCGTGGATAAGTCATTTAACCGCTTTTAAATCATGCTCTTGGCGCAAGTATAACCTTGTGGGAAAGCGGTTGGCAGGAGGGGGTCAAAGATGTGCTCTTGTTGTGGATAAAGTGGCTAGATATCCACAGGCAGACTTACCCACTGCTTTTAGCGATAGTTGCCAACAAAGCTCAAGTGCGGTTTTCCACAAGGTCTACAGGGCACGTTTTGCAAGGCTCGGTAGCCTGAATTTAAAAGTACGCCGGTTTTTAGTGCTACTTACTGACGCATGCCGAAGAGTGGAATCAGTGCCATCCAGTGTGGATAAGTCGTTGGTGAAGGGATAGAATAGTCGGCTATGTTGTACCGCCTGAGCGCTGGCTTTTGTGGTAACCATCCGACTTCAATAAAAACCGCCACCCGTGGCGGACCGGGGGATTTAGTGTCTGTTGAACTATGGCAGCAATGCATCGATTTTTTGCGAGATGAGCTTCCATCCCAACAGTTCAATACGTGGATTCGTCCCTTACAGGCCGATGGTGATCAGAGTGAGATCCGCCTTTATGCACCCAACCGTTTTGTTCTTGATTGGGTCAACGACAAGTACCTGAACCGTATTCAGGAGCTGCTTGATGACTTGTCGCATGGTCAGGCGCCTTTGGTGTCGCTACTGATCGGTAGTCGTCGCACTACTTCCGCAGGTGCTGTTGCGCCGCGTCCAAGCGGTAACGCAACGTCGGCCCCTTCCGCTCCAGCTAGTCAGCCGCCGCCACCCGCTCCGCGTCAAACCGCGCCAGCCGCCGCGCCCCGTGCGCAGGTCAGCGCACAGGGTTTTCAGCCGGACGCGGGCAAAGCCTTCGCAGAATCCGATGAAGAGAATCGCACAGCGCCTGATCGTAACGAGCAAGCCGGTAATAATCTGGTCAAGCACACCAGTTACCTGAATCGCAGTTTTACCTTTGAGAATTTTGTTGAGGGTAAATCCAACCAGCTTGCTCGTGCAGCTGCCTGGCAGGTCGCCGACAATTTGAAGCACGGCTATAACCCGCTCTTCCTTTATGGCGGCGTTGGTCTGGGTAAGACGCATTTGATGCACGCGGTGGGCAATCACCTGCTAAAGAAAAATCCCGCAGCAAAAATTGTTTATCTGCATTCCGAGCGTTTTGTTGCCGATATGGTCAAGGCGCTGCAGATGAATGCGATCAACGACTTTAAGCGCTACTACCGTTCGGTTGATGCGTTGCTGATTGACGATATTCAGTTTTTCGCCAAGAAGGAGCGTTCACAGGAAGAGTTCTTTCATACCTTTAACGCACTGCTTGAAGGCGGTCAGCAGGTCATTCTGACCAGTGATCGTTACCCGCGTGAAATTGATGGCTTGGAAGAACGTCTCAAATCCCGTTTTGGTTGGGGGCTGACGGTGGCGGTTGAGCCGCCGGAGTTGGAAACCCGCGTTGCCATCCTGATGAAGAAGGCCGAGCAGTCGCGCGTAGATTTGCCGCATGACGCGGCCTTCTTTATTGCGCAGCGTATTCGTTCCAACGTGCGTGAGCTAGAGGGTGCACTCAAGCGGGTTATCGCCAGCTCTCACTTTATGGGTCGGGATATCACCATTGAGTTGATCCGTGACTCGCTCAAGGACCTGCTGGCCTTGCAGGACAAGTTGGTCAGTATTGATAATATTCAACGTACCGTCGCCGAGTACTACAAGATCAAGGTGTCCGACGTACTGTCCAAGCGCCGTTCGCGTTCGGTGGCCAGGCCGCGCCAGGTGGCTATGGCGCTATCAAAAGAGCTAACCAACCATAGCTTGCCCGAGATCGGCGATGCCTTTGGTGGTCGTGATCACACAACGGTGTTGCACGCTACGCGTAAAATTGCAGAACTGCGTGAAATTGACGCTGATATCCGCGAAGATTACAAGAATCTGTTAAGGACTCTGACTACCTGATAGTCAAGCAACCATCTGCCAAACTGCACGAGGTCGAGGAAGACAAATGCAATTCACCATTCAGCGCGAAGCCCTGTTGAAGCCCCTGCAATTGGTAGCGGGGGTTGTTGAACGTCGTCAGACACTCCCGGTGCTGTCCAACGTGTTGTTGGTCGTAGACGGCAATACCCTGTCGATGACCGGTACCGATCTTGAAGTTGAGCTCGTGGGTCGGATTAACCTGGAAGAGTCAGCCGAGGCCGGTGAGGTTACCGTCCCCGCGCGCAAGCTGATGGACATCTGCAAATCATTGCCGGATGACGCCACGTTGACCTTCAAGGTCGAAGAAAACAAAGCGATCATCAAGGCAGGGCGCAGCCGCTTTACCTTGGCTACTCTGCCGGCCAATGACTTCCCTAATGTGGAAGACGGTCCTGGCGCTATGAGTTTTTCAATCAGCCAGGCGAAACTACGCCGTCTGATTGAGCGCACCAGTTTTGCGATGGCGCAGCAGGATGTGCGTTATTACCTCAACGGCCTGCTGCTTGAGATCAATAAGGGGCAGTTGCGTGCAGTGGCTACCGATGGTCACCGTATGGCGATGTGCACCGTGGATGCGGAGATAGATTACCAGGAGCGCTATCAGCTGATCGTGCCGCGCAAAGGTATTCTCGAATTGTCTCGATTGCTGGGTGAAGCAGATAACAGCGTTAACATTGTGTTGGGCACCCATCACATTCGCGCGACCACCGGTGACTTTACCTTCACCTCCAAGTTGGTAGACGGCAAGTTTCCGGACTATGAGCGTGTGCTGCCACGCGGCGGTGACAAGATTGTATTGGCCGACCGTCAAATGCTGCGTGATGCCTTCAGTCGTACGTCGATTCTGTCTAACGAAAAGTACCGCGGTATTCGTTTGATGCTGCAGGCTGGCCAGTTGAAGATTCAGGCCAACAACCCTGAGCAGGAAGAAGCGGAAGAAGAAGTGATGGTCGATTACAACGGTAGTGCGCTGGAGATTGGCTTTAATGTCAGTTATCTGCTCGATGTGATGAACGTGCTGGGTCATGAACAGGCGAAGCTGATTTTGTCCGATGCCAACAGCAGTGCCTTGGTTCAGGAAGCCGAGTCCGAAGACAGTCTTTACGTCGTCATGCCTATGCGCCTCTAACGCGTAATGCCGCTAAAACGCCTTTCCGTCACCGCGGTGCGCAATTTGCACCCGGTGACCATCTTCCCCTCCCCTCGTATCAATATCCTTTCCGGCGCCAACGGTAGTGGTAAAACCAGCCTGCTGGAAGCCGTGCATATTTTGGGTCTGGCTCGTTCTTTTCGCAGTACACGCCTTCAGCCGGTTATTCAGTACGAGCAGAATGCCTGCACAGTCTTTGCTGAAATTGAGCGACCTGGTGTGCCGCTGTGTTCCATGGGCATTACCCGTAACAAACAGGCCGATTACGAGATACGGGTGAACGGCCAGAATGTTAAAAGCACCGCTCAGCTCGCCGAAACCTTGCCGCTACAACTGATCAACCCCGATAGCTTTCGCTTGCTCGAAGGAGCGCCTAAACAGCGCAGGCAGTATCTCGATTGGGGTGTGTTCCACGTGGAACATCGTTTTCTGCCTGCCTGGCAGCGTCTGCAAAAGAGCCTGAAACAACGGAATTCATTGCTCCGACGTGGTAGAATCGAGCGTTCGATGTTGTCCCCGTGGGAGACAGAGCTGGTCGCCGCTGGCGAGCAGATAGACCTGTTCCGCAGGGAGTACATCAGCCAGCTAAAGCCGGTATTTGAAGCGGTGCTCGGTGAGCTCTTGCAGCTCGATGGTTTGTCCCTCAGTTACTATCGCGGCTGGGACAAGGAGCGCTCTCTGGCTGAGGTGTTGGATAGTCAGTTTGATCGTGACCTATCGATAGGGCATACCCAATCCGGGCCTCAACGCGCTGACTTGCGGCTAAGAATCCAGGGGCTCAATGCGGCTGAGGTTTTGTCTAGGGGGCAGCAGAAGCTTGTGGTCTGCGCGTTGAAGTTGGCGCAGGGGCGAATGCTAAAGGAGTTTGGGCGGCAACAGGACTGCGTATTCCTGGTTGATGACCTTCCTTCCGAGCTTGATCAGAACCACCGGCAGGCGCTTTGTAGTTTGCTTGAGTCGCTCGACTGTCAGGTGTTTATCACCTGCGTTGAGCCTGAGCCGCTATTGAACTGCTGGAAAAAAGAGACACCTTTATCCATGTTCCACGTGGAACATGGACACATTGTGCAGACCGAATGAAGTCTGGAGTGACTTAAGATGACCGACAATAAAGCCTATGATTCATCGAGCATTAAGGTACTGAAAGGCCTTGATGCAGTCCGTAAGCGTCCTGGTATGTATATCGGTGATACGGACGATGGCACGGGCCTCCACCATATGGTCTTTGAAGTCGTCGATAACTCTATCGATGAAGCCCTCGCGGGACACTGTACCGATATCGACATTATCATCCACACCGATGAGTCCATCACCGTACGCGACAACGGTCGCGGCATTCCGGTAGACGCTCACGAAGAAGGCGTCTCTGCAGCCGAGGTCATCATGACCGTGCTGCACGCCGGTGGTAAGTTCGATGACAACAGCTACAAAGTGTCTGGCGGCCTGCACGGTGTAGGGGTATCCGTGGTCAACGCGCTCTCTGAGGAGCTGATCCTGACTGTGCGACGCCACAACAAAGTGTGGGAGCAGACCTACGTCCATGGCGTCCCACAGGCTCCTCTCGCGCCGGTTGGTGATACTGACAGCACAGGCACCCAGATTCACTTCAAGCCATCTTCCGAAACCTTCAGCAGCATCAGTTTCAGCTGGGATATCCTCGCCAAGCGATTGCGTGAATTGTCCTTTTTGAACTCGGGTGTCGGTATCAACCTGACTGACGAGCGTTCGGGTAAGAAGGAACTGTTCAAATACGAAGGCGGCCTGCGGGCATTCGTTGATTACCTCAACGTCAACAAGACCACCATCAACTCCGTGTTTCACTTCAACCTGCAGCGCGACGATGGTATTGCAGTAGAAGTGGCGATGCAGTGGAATGACAGTTTCAACGAGAGCATCCTCTGTTTTACCAACAACATTCCGCAGCGCGATGGTGGTGCTCACCTTGCCGGTTTTCGTAGTGCCCTTACCCGCACACTGAATACCTACATCGAGCAGGAAGGTCTGCTGAAAAAGCTGAAGGTGGCAACTTCCGGTGATGATGCCCGTGAAGGTCTGACCGCGATCATTTCGGTTAAAGTGCCCGATCCCAAGTTCTCGTCGCAAACCAAAGATAAACTGGTTTCGTCAGAAGTGAAGACGGCAGTAGAGCAGGAAATGAACAAGTCCTTTGCTGATTACCTGTTGGAAAAACCAGGCGAAGCCAAGGCCGTTGTCGGCAAGATGATTGATGCTGCCCGCGCCCGTGAAGCAGCACGCAAAGCGCGTGAAATGACACGTCGCAAAGGTGCTCTGGATATAGCAGGTTTGCCCGGCAAGCTGGCTGACTGTCAGGAGAAAGACCCTGCCCTTTCCGAACTCTACATAGTGGAGGGTGACTCGGCCGGCGGATCCGCCAAACAGGGCCGAAATCGTAAGACGCAGGCGATCCTCCCGCTTAAGGGTAAGATTCTTAACGTTGAAAAAGCGCGCTTTGACAAGATGCTCTCCTCTGCGGAAGTCGGCACGCTGATCACTGCCTTGGGTTGTGGCATTGGCCGTGAAGAGTTCAATATCGAGAAGTTACGCTACCACAACATCATCATCATGACCGATGCTGACGTCGACGGCTCACACATTCGTACCCTGCTGTTGACCTTCTTCTTCCGTCAAATGCCTGAGCTGATCGAGAACGGCTACATCTATATCGCCCAGCCACCACTCTACAAGATCAAGAAAGGTAAGCAGGAACAGTATCTGAAGGACGATGAAGCACTGGAAGAATATCTGACGCAGTCTGCGTTGGAAGATTCCTACCTGTTCGTCAACGAGGATGCACCTGGGATTACCGGTGAAGCGCTGGAGCGCATCGTGCAGGAGTTCCGCTCGGTAATGCGCACGCTCAAGCGTCTGGCTCGGCTGTATCCACAGGAACTGATGGAGCACTTCATCTATCTGCCGCGTCTCACCGTGGAAAACCTGGCAGACAAAGCCTACATGGATACCTGGTTGAAAGGCTTTGAAGCCCGTGTATTGACCGGTGAGAAATCTGGCCAGCAATACAACGTCAACCTGCGTGAAGATCGCGAGCGTCACCTGTGGTTGCCCGAGGTGGAGTCCATCACTCACGGCCTCTCAAGCTATGTCACCTTTAACCGTGACCTGTTCGCGAGTAACGACTACCGCACTATGGCGGAGTTGGGCGAGAAGCTACAGAGCCTGCTGGAGTCTGGCGCCTACATGCAGCGCGGCGAGAAGAAGAAGCCGATCAGTACCTTCAAGGAAGCACTGGAATGGATGATGACGGAAACAGCGCGTCGCCACACTATTCAGCGCTACAAAGGTCTGGGCGAGATGAACCCGGATCAGTTGTGGGAAACCACGATGGACCCGGAAAGCCGCCGTATGCTGCAGGTGAATGTTGAGGACGCCATTGCGGCGGACCAAATCTTCAACACTCTGATGGGCGACCACGTTGAACCGCGTCGTGAGTTCATCGAGAGTAACGCTTTGGCAGTATCCAACCTGGATGTCTGATCCCGGTGTAGGCGGGCAAAGTTAAACGCCCGGTTGGACAAAGTTAAGTGTTCGGTCAAAGTTAATGGCCAGTGTAGTCCCCGGTAGCCTAGCTATCGGGGATTTTTCATTTTAGCGTTCGTATAAGCTTGCTGGGTCTTTGCTGGCTAGATGACCGCCCCATCGCTCGTCGCTTTCGGCTCCGGTGAAGATGATCAGGTGTGGTTGCGTTTGATAGCGCTTGAATGCACCGGGAGGAAACAGCAAACTCAAATAATTGCCTGATTATCAAGGAACGACGTCTAAACATGTCTCACACCATCACCCTGCAACAGCTCGAGTCCTATCTCTGGGAAGCCGCCGACATACTGCGTGGCAACATGGATGCATCTGAATTCAAGGATTACATCTTCGGAATGATGTTCCTAAAGCGCCTTTCAGATGCCTTCGACGAAGCACGGGACATAGTCATCAAGTACTACATAAGCAAAGGCAAGACCGAAGCTCAGGCTAGGGATCTTGCCGATGACGAAGACGAGTATGATAAGACCTTCTACATTCCGCCGATTGCCCGATGGGACGCCATCAAGGATTTGAAACACGATATCGGAGCAGAGCTAAACAAGGCTACGGAAGCCATCGAAGAATTCAATGCCTCGCTGGAAGGCGTTCTGGTCTCCATCGACTTCAATATCAAGAATAAGCTATCCGACAAAAAGCTGCGGGACCTGCTTAGTCATTTCAGCCGTTATCGCCTCCGCAATGCCGACTTCGAGCGCCCGGACCTGCTGGGCACTGCCTATGAATACTTGATCAAGATGTTCGCAGACAGCGCCGGCAAAAAGGGCGGTGAATTTTACACCCCTTCCGAGGTGGTGCAGTTGCTAGTGGCATTGCTCAAGCCACATGCCGGCATGCGTATCTATGACCCCACTGCGGGTTCTGGTGGCATGCTAGTGCAAACCCGGAACTACCTGCTGTCCCATGGTGAGAACGCCTCGAACCTGTCGCTGTTCGGTCAGGAAATGAATCTGAACACCTGGGCAATCTGCAAGATGAACATGTTTTTGCATGGGGTCTACAGTGCGGATATCCGCAAAGGTGACACCCTGGGTGATCCGCAACACACCGAAGGCGGCGAGTTGATGACCTTCGACAGGGTCATCGCCAATCCGCCTTTCAGTCTGAAAAAATGGGGCAAGACTGAGGCTGATAATGATGCCTATGGGCGTTATCCCTACGGAACGCCGCCCCAAGACTCAGGCGATCTGGCCTTTGTTCAGCACATGATAGCTAGCCTGAACAATGAAGGCATCATGGGCGTGGTCATGCCCCATGGTGTGTTGTTCCGGGGGGCCAGTGAGAAGGAGATCCGTAAAGGCATCCTGAATGATGACTTGCTGGAAGCGGTGATAGGCTTACCGGCTGGACTGTTCTACGGCACCGGCATCCCCGCATGCCTGTTGATCATCAACAAGCACAAACCGACAGCACGCAAAGGAAAGGTTCTGTTTATCAACAGCGAACTTGAATATGAAGAAGGCAAAAACCAGAACAAGCTGCGGCCGCAGGACATCGACAAGATCATTACCACCTTTGATGAGCACGTGGACATCAAACGCTACGCCAAGGTAGTCACTTTGGCGGAGATTGCCGAAAACGATTACAACCTGAATATCCGCCGCTACGCTGACACCTCACCCCCGCGGGAAATTTTTGATGTACGAGCCATTCTGCATGGTGGTATCCCAGTGCGAGAAGTGGAGAGCGAGTACATCAGGGAAGAAATTCTGGAAGATTTTGATGTGTCCAAGGTGTTTGTGCGACGGGATGCGGGCTATTACAGCTTTAAGCCAGAGCTCAAAAGTAAGGAAGCCGTCCGGCAAGCAGCCGTTGATGCGCCTACAGCAGTCATCGGCCAGCTGGAACGCTGGTGGGATAAATATCGGGTGTCGCTGAACGAGTTGAATGCACAGGTGGCTGAAGCGGAAAGTGCAATGAAGGTTTATCTGGCGGAGCTGGGGTATGAGTAATAGTAGAGCCCCTGAAGGGTGGAAGCCAACAACGATTGGTGACTTAGTAACACTTCAATATGGTAAATCACCAAAGGAAGTAATGTCTGATGATGGACAATACCCGGTCATTGGTACTGGGGGTATTACCGGATATGCGTCATCGTATCTTTATGATGGAAGCACGACGGTCGTAGGCCGAAAAGGCACAATAAACAAACCGTCTTACATTGAAGGCAAATTCTGGGCAATTGACACAACCTACTTTGGTACGAATTACAAAGACGCGGACCCGAAGTGGTTTTATTACAGCCTGAATTCTTTTGATCTTGCAAAATACAATGAGGCGAGTGGTGTTCCCAGCCTAGGACGTGAAACCCGGCGGCGGCAAAAACTGAGTGCAACACCTGACCTTTCCGGTACGGTGCTGCCCTATGTCTTATTCCGAACTCAGCGTTGCAGAGCGTGCCACCATTCAAGTTAGTCATGCCCAAGGCCTCAGCTTGC
>NZ_JACGWE010000025.1:0-43989 GCF_014077575.1 Pseudomonas sp. 5Ae-yellow
AGAGGTCAAGAAGTTTAGCATCCATAGCGACGGCGGCAGTTGGGTCTGGTTGGTGTTGTGGTGACCCAAACTTAACCCAGCTTGTCCGCCGTCCCTACTAAATTCCCGCTAATCCGCGATGAACCATTTTTTTCATCAACATCATGTTTGAAGATTCCTTCTTCATTTGTTTTTTTTGATGTACTTCAGATCTAGCCGCTGAATAATAAGCAGCAGTCCAAGTAATGTCATTATGATGTTTTTCCTTGCGCAGTGTTTTTCCTGTCAAACCGGCCTTTGCGGTGACCGATACTTACGCAGCCCACTGATTTATATAGTTGTGAGCCTGAAAGCCAAGCAGCACGCGGTTTTAAGCGTGCCCGCGCACTGAGAGTGAGATTCTGTTCGCCAGTGAGACAAAAACCTCTGCTAGCGATGTGGCTCACTCAAAGGCCGCCAAGTCTTGCGAGCACCGCCCGGAGGCGTTAGCCTTCAACGCTTGTTTAAAACGCAGTGAGTAATCCATGCAAATTGTCGTCTGGGACCTTCCTCTTCGTCTGTTTCATTGGCTGTTGGCGCTATGCGTCACGGGTGCTCTGGTGACGGTCAGTTTGGGTGGCAACTGGATGGTCTGGCACGAGCGTTTTGGCCTGTCCGTTTTAGGGCTGCTGACCTTCCGTCTGGTGTGGGGGCTGGTGGGCGGCACCTATGCTCGCTTCGGCAATTTCTTCCCAACGCCTTCACGTGTTTCCCAGTACCTGCGCGGCCAGTGGCAAGAGCTGGGGCACAATCCGCTCGGCGCTTTCTCGGTCTTTGCCATGCTTGGGCTCTTTGCCTTTCAGGCGCTGACAGGGCTGTTTTCCAGTGATGATGTAGCCTTTTACGGGCCGTTAACGCGGCTGGTAGACAGCGATGTGATCTCGCTGCTGAGCGGCTGGCACCGCTCCACCGAGGAGCTAATCTATGTGGTGATTGGCCTGCACATTCTGGCCATCGTGGTCTACCGCTTGCGCGGCAAAAAGCTGGTGGGCGCCATGCTACATGGTCGCAAGACGCTGACGCAGCAACCGCAAACCGAGGTTGAAAGCGGTGGCGGGCTGGCATTGAGCATTGCGCTGATCATTGCCATTGGCATGGTCTGGCTGGCGTGGGGCAGTTGGATTCCTGCCCCGCCGCCGGCTCCGGCGGTGCCTGCCTGGTAAACCGCGCTTCAGTCCAGGCGGTACTTGTCATGGCAGGCCTTGCAGCTCTTGCCCACTTCACCAAAGGCGACCCGCACGGCTGAAGCATCGCCCGTTGCTGCGGCAGCGACCAGATTATCTGATGCGGTACCCAGGTTACCGGCCAGCTCGGCCATATCGTTCATGTTCGCAAACAACGCCGGATCGGCGCGGGTTACCTGCTTGCCTACATCCTGGTCGGTGCCCGGACCAAAGAGCGCGCCCATGCCGGAGTTGGCGATAGCGGCTATAGCATTGGCCGCCGCACTGACTTGCTCGGGATTGTATTCGACGCTCTCATCAATCACCTGCGCCTTGATCTTGCCCATATTCCAGGCCATGTAGGTAAAACCGGCCTTGCGGGTTTCAATCTGATCTTCCGGAGACAGCTGAGCTGCCGCAGCCGACAGGCTGACGACCAGCAAAGTACCGCCAAGTAGCGTAGTAATCACGGATTTCATATAAAACTCCTTTTCGTTTTTGATGTGCCAGCAGCTCACTTGCTGCAGGTACTGATGCCCAGCAGCGGATACAGCGGGCAAAAACGCATCACTCCGGTAGCCAGTGGCACAACACCGATCCACCCCCAGAGACCTATGGTTCCGGTCAGGCTCAGGCCAATCAGTAGCAGACCCAGAAGAATGCGTATAACACGATCAATAGTACCTACATTGGTTTTCATGACTATGACTCTGTTGGTTCAGGAGAGGGCCTTTTCAGCTTGCCCAGGGTGTTGAATGCAATATCAGTACTAGGGAACAGCTCGTCTACCTGACGCTGCATCCAGTCGGTTTGCTGCAAGTGATCCATCACCGGGCCCTTGACCTCCGCGAGATGCAGATGGATATCGCGCTCGGCCAACCCTTCGGTCAGCTCGCTGAGCATGTCCAGTCCGGTACTGTCGATATGGTTAACCGCTGACAAAATCAGTAACACTTCTCGGGTGTCAGGATAGTCTGCCAGCGCCTGATAAATGGCCTGTTCCACCGCTTTGGTATTGGCGAAGAAGATATTTTCGTCAATGCGCAGTGCCAGCAGCTGCGGCACGGTTTCCACCAGATGGCGCTTGGTGTTGCGAAAGTAGCTGGTGTCCGGCACCCGGCCCACCACAGCAACGTGCGGGCGGCTGCCGCGCCACAACTGCGCGACGATGGACCAGCACACGCCAAGAATAATGCCGCCTTCAACGCCGAGTATGAGCACACCCAACAAGGTGCTGAGCAGCGTGAGGCCCTCTGCGCGGTCGTAACGCCAAGCCCGCGCCAGGCTGCGTAAATCAATCAAGGGCACCACTGCGACTATGATCACCACGGCCAGCATCACCTGTGGCAGGTAGGCAAACAAGGGCGCGACCGTGAGCAGAATACCGGCAATCATCACCGCAGCAATCACCCCGGCCAAGGGTGTATTGGCGCCCGCCTCGATGTTCACACTGGAGCGCGAGAAGCCCCCGGCCACAGCAAAGCCGCCAGTCAAGCCGGAGCCAAGGTTGGCCGCGCCCAACCCCAGTAGCTCGCGGTCGGGGTTAATACTCTGGCGTTTGCGCCGCGCCAGCGACTGAGCGATAGACACGCTTTCGACAAAGGTCACCAGACTGATCAGCACCGCCGGGATCAATAGCGAGCGGAGCGCTCCAGTATCCGGCGTCTGCCACACCAACGACGGCAGCCCGGCGGGAATCTCACCCACCACCGGCACCCCGTGCGCGCTGAGACCAAACTGCAGGGTAGCGGCCACGGCCAGCACGACCACCAGAATCGGCGCCAGCCGGGCGGCCAGATTAGCTAGCAGCTCGGGCAGCCCCATGCCGCGCAGATGCCCGGCTAACCAGGCGCGGGCGTAGACCAGCCAGAGCAGGGCAGCGATGCCCATGGCCAGCACCAGGCTGTTGCTGGTGTGCCAGCTGTCGAGCAAAGTTGCCGGATTATCGGGCCAATTACGCAGGCCCGCCAGCTTGGGCAACTGACTCAGCACAATGAGTATCGCCGCGCCGCTGATGAAGCCACTGATCACCGGGTGGCTGAGAAAGTTGGCGAGAAAGCCCAGCCGCAGCAGGCCAAAGGCAAACAGCAATGCGCCGGAAAACAGCGCCAGCCAGATGGCCAGCTGCATATAATCCGCCGAGCCGACCTCTGCCAGCGGCGCTAACAGGGTGGCCGTCATCAACCCGGTCACCGCCACCGGGCCGACCGACATGCTCATGCTGCTGCCAAAGAACGCGTAACCCAATAACGGCAGCAGACTGGCGTATAGACCTACCTGTACCGGCATACCCGCCAACATGGCGTAAGCCATGCTCTGCGGAATCACCATAATGCTAAGCACCAGACCGGCGGTCAGATCGCCACCGAACCAGGCGCGACGGTAATGCGTAAGCCAGCCGAGCAGCGCGTCGCTACCGGGCGGCTGCAGACGCGGGCTATCGCTCATGCAGTCCCCCGCCGCTCATACCAGCTGAACAACCACATACCCGCCAGCATGGCGGCCACGAACAGCAGCGCCTGCGGCACCAGCGCCGATGCGGCGACCAGACCCGGACCGGGGCAGAATCCAGCTACGCCCCAGCCAGCACCAAACACCAGGCTGCCGATGATCAGTCGCCGGTCGATTTGGCGATTAGTCGGTATTTGCGCTGCTTCACCACGCAGGGTCACGCCACTGCGCTGAGTCCACTGCATAGGAATAAAGGCCACGGCAATAGCCCCGATCATTACCAGCGCCAACGAAGGGTCCCAGGCGCCAGCCAGATCAAGAAAGCCCAACACCTTGGCCGGGTTGGCCATACCCGAGAGCAGCAGGCCGAAGCCGAATACCAGCCCACTGGCCAATGCAATCAATGCGCGCATGCTTAGACTCCCAACAGGTGACGGAGGACGAAAACGCAGATAAAACCGGCGCCCATAAAGCTCAGCGTAGCCGCCAACGAGCGCGGCGATAGGCGCGCCAGGCCGCATACCCCGTGCCCACTGGTACAACCCGAGCCAAGCCGTGAACCAAAGCCCACCAGCAGGCCGGCAATCACCAGCGCCACGGGGCCCGCGGCAACCTCCACTTTGATATCGCCCCCCGCCAGCTGATACAGCCAGGGCGCCAGCAAGAGCCCAACCACAAAGAGCAGGGCTTCGCGGTTACCGGCCTGCGGTATCAGCAGGCGGCCGACCAATCCGCTGATACCAGCAATCCGGCCGTTAAACAGCATCAGCATGGCGGCAGCCGCACCAATCAGCGCACCACCGGCCAACGCGCTCCAGGGGGTGAACGCAACCCAGTCAATCTGCATTGGATGTTTCCTCGGCACAGAACAGGCCATAGAGGGTGTTAAGAACCGCCAGCGCTTGTGCACTGGCGACACGGTAATAAACCTGCTTACCTTCACGGCGGGTAGCCGCCAAACCTTCGCGGCGCAATACCGCCAGCTGCTGCGACAGGGTAGGCTGCATAATGCCCAGCATTTGCTCGAGTTCACCAACGCTGCGCTCGCCCTCCACCAGTTGGCAGAGCAGCAGCAGGCGGTCACGGTTGGCTAACGCCTTGAGCAGTTGTTGAGCCTGATCAGCGGCGCTGGAGAGGCGATTGATATCGATTTGATTATTCATACAGTCGGGCAGGGTCTCGTGAACACTTTATTGACATACAATATATAAAAAAATAGATTGACTGCAACCAACTCATCACTTTCGGAGCACATCATGGGTGATAACCGCGTTGAAGTGGCTTTGCAGCAGCAGGAGAACTATCGCTTTCTGGCCCAGTACGAGGGCGATACCCCCGACCTGATTACCGATGAACCAGCCCCCTTGGGCGGCAACCAGGGGCCGAGCCCGGCCCAGTTGCTGGTCACTGCACTGGGTAACTGTCTGAGTGATAGCCTGGTGTTTGCGCTGGGCAAGTTCCATCAGCCCAATGACGGTATCCGCACTGAGGCGGTCGGACATTTAGGCCGCAACGATGATAATCATCTGCGCGTGGTGGGCGTTGACGTAACCCTGCATCTGGGCCACCCCGCCGCCCAGTTTCAGCGGTTGGAGCGCATTCTCGATCAGTTTGAGCAGTTCTGTACGGTATCCCAGAGTGTGGTTACCGCGCTGCCGATCCAGCTCAAGGTGCTTGATAGCGAGGGCGTGCTGCTCAAGGGTTGAACAGCTTGAAACCCAGCAACATCTGCACCAGCGTGGCGTTGGCGATATCGATAAAGAAGGCGCCCAGCAGCGGGATCACCAGATAGGCCTTGGGGCTGGGTCCATAGCGACTGGTCAGCGCGTCCATGTTGGCGATGCCGACCGGCGTTGCGCCCAGCCCCATACCGATAAAGCCCGCACTGATGCACGCCGCATCGTAGTTACGACCAAGCAGCGGAAAGACCAGAAAGACGGTAAACAATACCGTCACCACGCCCTGGATAAGCAGCATCACGCCGATCAAGCCAAAGGCGCTCTGCAGCGACAGCAACGGCAGGCTGATCAGGCTCATACCCAGAAATAGCTGCAGGCTCAGGTCGCCGGCCAGTTGCACAGGTCTGGCATCTACCTCAACGCCGGCAATATCGAGCAGATTGGCCAGCAGAATGCCAAGAAACATCGAGGTCAGAAACGCCGGTAGCCGCAGCCCAAGCCCGGACAGCCAGTCATAGACGCTGGCGCCAAGGGCAAAGCACAGGGCGATCAGCAGCACGGCGGTGAGCAGATGATCGAGGTCGATCAGGTAGGTGGTTCTGCCTGGCGATGCCAGATGCGGCAGTTCGGCTTCCACCTCGGTACTGACCAAACCATGGCGACGAATCAGCCAGGCCGCGACCGGCCCGCCGAGCAGGCCACCGCTGATCAGTCCCGCAGTCGCCATCGCCAGCCCAAGGCTGCTGGCATCGGCCAGCGCAAAGTGCTCCTCAAACAGCGCCCCCCAGGTCAGCGCCGTACCATGCCCTCCCGCCAGCGAAATACTGCCACCGATCAGGCCGTAAAGCGGGCTCTGATCCAGCCCCAGCGCCAGCAAGGTGCCAACGAGGTTCTGACAAAGCAGAAATACCACTGCCAGCCCGAGCATGATCGCCAGCGCGCGGCCCCCGTCCAGCAACTGCCGTAGCCGGGAAGACAGGCCGATGCTGCTGAAAAAGGCAATCAACAGCAGGTTGCGCAGCTCCAGATCAAACTGGATCTCGCGCCCGCTCAGCAGCTGAATCAGCGCCACCAACGCGCTAACCGGCAGCCCGCCGCTGACCGCCGCCGGAATGTTATAGCGGCTGAACAGACTCACCCGCTGGTTGATCCAGTAACCCAACCACAACGCAATTACCGTCAGCGCCAGCGTGGTCGGCGTATTGATCAGCAGGGCAGTCTGTTCCATGACAGGTCTCGGGTTGGTGGCGATAAGTGGCAGGGGACAAGCATATACACAGGAGCGGGGAGGCGAGCAAACGCCATTTGCTTTTGGATGGTTATCGGTGCGCTCTTCATCCGCGTATTTCGCCTTTACGACGAGCCAAGCTGCACACTCGACCATCTGATTGGTAATCAAAAACTCGCACGACCAGCAGCCCCCCTTCAGGCTTGAAACCCGAAACCACGTCCTCCGCCTGCGCTGGAATGACAGAAATTCAGCAAACGCCGATCAACAGAGCTTCACTTAAGCCGATCTTAAGATTCACCCGCCATTCTCCTCCCCAACATGAGGAGGAACGCCATGTCACAGACCCCTGCATTACTGGCTCGGCAACTCGCCCGCCTTGGCGATAACGCCGCACTGCTGCACGCCCCGGAGTGCGCCAAAGGCCCACTACGCGGCCGTCTGGAGCAGTTTGTTCACGATTGCTTCGCCAACACCTACGGTGCCGATGTTCACCATTTTATGCCCGAGCTGCTTGGCCTGTGCCAGGGCGGCGAGTTGCAAGCCAGCGTCGGCATACGCTGCGGCGCCAGTGGCGCGCTGTTTCTCGAGCACTACCTGGATCAGCCGGTGGGCGACATCCTCCGCCAGCGCACCGATCTGCCAGTCCACCGCGAGCAGGTCGTCGAAGTCGGCAATCTGGCGGCGCTGGCACCCGGGGCTGGACGCCTGCTGATCATCGCTCTCACCCACTATCTGGCCACCAGCGGCTACACCTGGGTGGTATTTACTGGCACCCCGATGTTGCTCAACAGCTTCCAGCGCCTGACCTTGAGTCCTATCGATCTGGGCCCGGCCGACCCTGCTCGCCTGGGTGAGGCACGTCACGACTGGGGCAGCTATTACGCTACTCAGCCACGCGTCATGGCTGGCTACATTCCGGAAGGTCTGGCGCAGCTGCAGCGCCGTGGCACCTTCGAGCGACTTAGCTACCAACCTTGCTACCTGCCCGACCAACAGGAGGTCGCCCATGACTGCGCTTGAGCACTTCTGGCACCAGCTGGAGCAACACGTCCAGCAGCGTCCCGACAAGATCGCGCTGGCCGACGAGCAGGGCAGGATCGCCTATGCCGACCTGAGCACAGAGGTTCAGCAGCGCGCCGACCGCCTGCGCGCGCTCGGCTGCCGCTGTGTGGCCCTCGCGCTGAACAATGGCCGTGACTGGTTGCTGTGGGATCTGGCGATTTTGCGCGCGGGTCTGACCTGCGTGCCCATCGCGCCTTTCTTTACTGCGGCACAGCGCCGCCATTTGCTCCACACGGCTGGCGTGGACACGCTGATTGGCCTGCCTGACGACGGCGTGCTGATGCGCGAGCAAGGCTTTGCCAGCACCTCACTGGGCTGGCAACGTGCGCCCTTCGGAGTAGGCATGCCAGCAGGCACCGCCAAGATTACCTTTACCTCTGGCACCACCGGTACGCCCAAGGGCGTGTGCCTGTCCGCCGAAGCTATGCTGCAAGTGGCCGACAGCCTGCGCGACGCCTGCAGCAGTTTGGACCCGCAGCAACATCTGATTCTGCTGCCGCTGGCCGTACTGCTGGATAACCTGGGCGCCTACACCGCGCTGCTCAACGGCGCCAGCATCACGGTACCGGCAGACAGCGGCCTGCACGGCAGCCAACTGGATATGCCGCGCCTGCTACAGGTGCTCAATCAACATCAGCCACACAGCCTGATTCTGGTCCCGCAACTACTGCAGGCGCTATTGCAGGCTGCCGATGCAGGTGCACCTTTGCCGCAAAGCCTGCGCTTTATCGCGGTGGGCGGCGGTCGGGTCGCGCCCGCGCTGCTGGAGCGTGCCACGCAGTTGGGGCTGCCGGTATTTGAGGGCTACGGCCTCTCCGAGTGTGCTTCTGTGGTCTGCCTTAACCGCCCCGGTTACCAGCGCGCTGGCACGGTCGGAAAACCACTGCCGCATGTCGATATCAAGCTGGCCGACGACGGCGAGATTCTGGTGCGCGGCGCCCGCGCATTGGGTTATCTCGGCGAACCCGCCAGTAGCGACGAATACTGGCCGACCGGCGATCTCGGGCGGCTGGAGGATGGCTATCTAAGCATTCTCGGGCGCAAGAAAAATCAGTTCATTACCGCCTACGGACGCAACGTTAATCCCGAGTGGGTTGAGGCCGAGCTGACCAGCCATCCGGCCATTGCTCAGGTGCTGGTCTATGGCGAAGCACTGCCTACCAACCTGGCCCTGATTGTCCCGCGCAGCACTGCTTTCAGTGTCGACGACATTACCCAGGCCATCGCCCGTGCCAACAGCGAGTTACCCGACTACGCGCAAATCGGCGCCTGGCTGACCGCCAGCGAACCCTTTTCAGCAGCTAACGGCCAGCTGACCAGTAATGGTCGCCTGCGCCGCAACTACATCATCGAACACTATCGCCCGGCGCTGCTGGGTCTGATCAACGAGGACATTGCCCTATGAACTTCTTCGACACCCTGCAAGAACAAACCCAAACCGAACGCGAGTACCTGTTTGCGTCACCGATGATTCAGGCCGCCCTGCGCGGCGAAGCGCAAAAGCACAGCTACGTCGCCTTTCTGAGCGAAGCATTCCATCACGTACGCCATACTGTGCCGCTGCTGATGGCCTGCGGATCCCGTCTGGACGCGGACCACGAGTGGCTGCGCGAAGCCATGGCCGAGTACATCGAAGAAGAGATCGGCCATCAGGAGTGGATTCTCAACGATATTCGCGCCTGCGGCGGCGATCCTGAGGCGGTGCGCCATGGCAAGCCGGGATTGGCCACCGAACTCATGGTCAGCACCATGTACGACCGGATTAACCGTCTTAACCCGATCGCCATGCTGGGCATGGTCTTTGTACTGGAAGGCACCAGCATTGCCCTGGCAACCCAGGCCGCCGGTAGCCTGAAGCAAGGTCTGGGGCTGCCGCCACAGGCCTTCAGTTACCTGTCCTCGCACGGCTCGCTGGATCTGGAACACATGAAGTTCTTCGAAACCCTGGTGAACCGCATTGATAACGATACCGACCGGGACGCCGTGTTGCACACCGCCAAGGTGATCTACCGCCTGTATGCCGAGATGTTCCGCAGCCTGCCAGGCAATATCGAGCAGGAGGTGCCCCATGCAGCTTTCGGCTAGTCGTGTCATTCTCACCGGCGCCACCGGCGGTATGGGCCAGGCGATGGTCGCCGAACTCTGCGCTGCCGGTGCTCAGGTACTGGTCGTTGGCCGCCAGGATAAGGCCCTGCAGGCGCTGGTTGCCCGTTTTGATGGCCAGGTCAGCTGTTTGCAGGCTGACCTGCGCAACGCCGCTGACCGCGCCCGCGTCGTGCAAGAAGCGCAGCTGATGGACGGCTTCAACTTGCTGATCAACGCCGCCGGCATCAATCACTTTGGCCTGTTTGAAGCCATGCAGGACAGCGCCATAGAGGATCTGATCCAGACCAATCTGATCGCCACCCTGCAACTGACCCGCGCGCTACTGCCGTTGCTGCGGGCGCAGCCGCAAAGTGGTGTGGTGAATATCGGCTCGACCTTTGGCTCCATCGGTTATCCGGGCTTCAGCGTGTACTGCGCCAGCAAGTTCGCCCTGCGCGGTTTCTCTGAAGCCCTGCGCCGGGAGCTGGCGGATACCCGCGTAGGCGTGCTTTACATGTCGCCGCGCGCGACCCGAACCGATATGAACAGCGCCGCCGTAGAAGCCATGAATGCAGAGCTGCAGGTCAATATGGACAGCCCCGAGCTGGTTGCGGCGCAACTGGTAAAAGCGCTGGAGACCGATCTGCGCGAAGTGCATCTGGGCTTTCCCGAGCGCTTGCTGGTGCGTCTCAATGGCCTGCTGCCGCGCCTGATCGACAAGGCGCTACGCCGCCAGTTGCCGACCATTCAGCACTATGCCACCCCAGCCATACCCGCTAGCACCCTCTCCACTGCCAAGGACCACTAACATGCCCACCCTGATTCGTTTATTCGTCACCGGCCTGCTGACCGTTTTCACCCTGACCAGCCAGGCCGCCGATATTGCGCCGCTGCAACAGCGCTGGGCGGAAATTCAGTATCAACTGCCCGACAAGGAAAAACCCGCCGCATTCGAAGCCCTCGCCGCCGAGGCTGAACAAGTCAGCCAAAACGAACCCGATAGCGCTCCCGCGTTAATCTGGCACGGCATCATTCTCAGCAGCTGGGCCGGAGCCGAAGGTGGTCTGGGTGCGCTGGGCAAGGTCAAACAGGCCAAAGCCGAACTGGAGAAAGCGCTGGCAATCGATCCTGAAGCGCTCAACGGCTCGGCCTATACCAGCCTCGGCGCACTCTATTACCAGGTGCCCGGCTGGCCGATCGGCTTTGGCGACGATGATCAGGCAGAGGCTTTGCTCAAGCGCGCACTGGAGCTGAACCCGGACGGCATCGACAGCAATTTCTTCTGGGCAGATTACCTGCTCGACCAGAACCGCTATGCTGAAGCCAAAGCGGCACTGCTCAAAGCACAGGCTGCCGCGCCACGCCCGGAACGCCCGCTGGCCGATCAAGGCCGACAAGCCGAAATCCGTGAGCGCCTGACCAAACTGACAAACGGATAACGCATGCGACTGCTGCTGGTTGAAGACGATACCTCTCTGGCCGAGGGCATCCTGACCTCGCTGAAAAACGAGGGCTACACCCTGGACTGGCTGAAAGACGGCACCAGCGCGCTGCACGCGCTGAGCAGCGAGCCCTTCGACCTGGCGATTCTTGATCTGGGGCTACCGCGCATGGACGGTCTGACCGTGCTGCGTGCCCTGCGCGATCGTCATCATGCGGTGCCAGTATTGATCCTCACCGCCCGCGACGGCGTGCAGGACCGCATCGCCGGGCTGGACGCTGGCGCCGATGACTACCTGATCAAGCCGTTCGACAGCGCTGAATTAAAAGCCCGGCTGCGCGCCCTGCTGCGCCGCAGCAATGGCCGAGCCGAGCCGCTGATCAACCTGCGTGGCGTCGTACTTGATCCGCAAAGCCAGCAGGTCACCCTGGAAGGCAAACCGGTCAGCCTGTCACGCAAGGAGTTTATTCTGCTGCACGAGCTGATGGCGCAGCCCGACCGGGTGCTGACCCGCGATCGGCTGGAGCAAGCGCTCTATGGCTGGAATGAAGACGTCGACAGCAACACCCTGGAAGTCCACATCCATCACCTGCGGCGCAAACTCTTCAGCGGCCTGATTCGTACCCTGCGCGGTGTCGGCTACATGATTGAGCGCCAGGCATGAGGTCGATTCGCAAACGCATCCTGGTCAGGGTGCTGGGCCTGCTGCTGGCTGGCTCGCTGGCCATGGGCTGGGTCGGCTATCACGATGCCGGCCACGAGGTTGAAGAACTCTTCGATGCCCAGCTCGGACAAAACGCGCGCGTACTCATCGCCCTGCTGAGTACCTCGCAAACCAGTATTGCACCCGAAGAGCTGGCCCAGGCCCTGATCGAAACCACCAGCAGTCATCCCAAGCTGGGGCATCCCTATGAAAGCAAGCTCGCCTACCAGGTACGCAACGCAGACGGTACCGTGATTGCGCGCTCCTTCAATGTGCCACAGCTGACCGACGCCGACTGGCAACCCGGCTTTGCGGATACGCAAAAAGACAGTCGGCGCTGGCGCGGTTATGTCCTGCAATCGCCAGAAACGGGGCTGGCCGTCTGGGTCGGCGAGCGCAGCGATGTGCGCGGCGAGCTGGTCGACAAGATAGTGCGCGGCACCCTGGTGCCGGACCTGGTCGGCATTCCCATCTTGCTGCTGTTGGTCTGGCTGGCCATCGGCTCAGGTCTCAAGCCGCTGGATGAACTGGCGCGGCTGATTCGTCTGCGCGAACCCAACAGTCTCAAGCCGCTGATGCTCAGCGATCTACCGCAAGAACTGGAGCCCATGCAGGCGGCGCTCAACCGTATGCTGGAGCAGGTGAATCAACTGCTGGCGCGTGAACAACGCTTTATTGCCGACGCCGCGCACGAGCTGCGTACCCCTTTGGCGGTGCTGCAGATACACGCCGAAAACGCCCTGCAAAGCAGTGACCCGGCAGAGCGTGATCAAGCCCTTGAGCACCTGCGTAAAGGGGTGGAACGCGCCACCCGATTGGTCTCACAGATGCTGACGCTGGCGCGCCTGGCCGATGAGCAACAGCGCCAGCGCATCAGCGTCGGCCTGCTGCAGACCTGTCGCAACGAAGTCGCCGAACTCTTGCCACTGGCTTTACGCAAACAGCAGGAGCTGAGTTTTGACAGCGCGCCTGACCTGCCAAGCGAGCTGCAAATGGAGCCGGGCAGCCTAGCCATGCTGCTGCAGAACCTGATCGGCAACGCCATCCAGCATGCACCCGCTGGCGGCCAGATACGGGTCAACCTGAGCAGCCAGCAACAACGGATCGTGCTCAGCGTCGAGGACAGCGGTGAAGGCGTGCCAGAGGCGGATCGGCAACGCTTACTGGAACGCTTCCACGCCCAGGGCAGCAGCCCGGGTGCCGGTCTGGGGCTATCCATAGTACAACGCGTTGTCGAGCGTCATCGCGGCAACCTGAGCCTGAACGACAGCCCGCTCGGCGGTCTGATGGTGCGGGTCGAGTGGCCAATCTAGCAGCCACTGAATCGTGCATCATCACGGTAATGCACATTGCTGGTTTCAGCCAGACGCTTGACTGATACTGGGCGCCTGACCAACCACATTGCAGGAGCACCCAATGAGCAACACACGCTTTGACCTGACCGGAAAAACCGCCCTGATCACGGGTGCCTCCAGCGGCCTGGGTGCCCATTTCGCCCGTGTACTGGCCAGCTCTGGCGCTCGTGTGGTCTTGGCCGCACGCCGTGCCGAGCGGCTTTCGGCACTGGTTGAAGAACTTGAGCAACAGGGCCACAGCGCGTTGGCCGTGACCATGGATGTGACCGACAGCGACAGCGTGGAGGCGGGGTTCAGCGCCGCCGAAGCGGCCTTTGGCGTGTGCGACATTCTGGTCAACAACGCCGGCATCGGTGACCCGGTACCCTTCCTGGAAATGAACGAAGGCAACTGGCGCAGCATGCTCGATACCAACCTCGATGGGGCCTGGCGCGTCGCTCACCGGGCCTGTGTGGCGATGGCCAAGGGCGGACAGGGTGGCAGCGTGATCAATATCGCCTCGATCCTTGGCCTGCGCGTGGGCACTGCACTGAGTCACTACGCCGTGGCCAAGGCCGGTGTGGTGCAGTTGACCAAAGCCATGTCGCTGGAACTGGCGCGCAACAATATTCGCGTCAATGCCATAGCACCGGGCTATTTCCGTACCGAAATGAACACTGACTACTTCGATACCGAACACGGCCAGAACTATATTCGCAGCAAGGTGCCCATGCGTCGCCTGGGTCAGCTGGAAGAGCTCGACGGCCCGTTGCTGTTGCTCGCCAGTGAGGCTGGCGCATTCATGACCGGCAGCGTGCTAAACGTCGATGGCGGACACCTCAGCAACAGCCTCTGAATTTGTCCTGCAAAACTGTAAGCGCAATGCCTCCGGGCTGGCAGCCTGACGCGCTAAGGGCTATTGTCAGGCCAATAGATTCCCGGATGTTTTCATGGCTAACCCAGAACAGCTCAAAACAGGTCAGATACCGCTGCTGATCGGCGGTATCGCTATCGGCCTGCTCTTTGTGTTTCTCGCCACCAGTAGCTGGCAACAACGCGAGCAACAGTGGGAAAGTCAGCAGGCAACGCACGCTGAACTCACGCAAAAGAGCATTGAGCTAGGCCAAATAGCGCTCGGCAACCAAGCCATGATGGCGGCTCGCAGCCTGGCCGAAGAGCCGGGTATTCGCGAGCGGGTTGCGCGTATCAAGGTGCTTGCCGATAGCAACCAAGCAGACAACCAAGCCGAGATACAACGCCTGCGCAGCCAACTGCGTAGCGACCTGACCCCGGTGTGGTCAGTCCTGCAGCGCGGTGGCGCGCGGGTACTGGAAATCCATTTAGCCAAGCCGGTTCAGTCACTGTTGAGCATGCAACACCCTGACCGGCCAATGGATGGGCCCGGCGAGGAAGCTCGCCCCTTGTTAAACAACGCCTTGCAGTCGGGGCAAGAGCAGACCGGCATAGAGAGCGGCCCGCTCGGCGTGCTCCGGGCGGCAGTGGTCCCCATTCTGTCACCACACAACGGCACCAACGAGCTGGTCGCGCTTATTGCAGTCGGCTTTTCTGTGTTGCCCGGCCATATCGCCCAGGGTGCAACGTCCGATACCGATTTGGCCCTGCTCATGCCACCCAGCGAAGGCCTGAAGGAGAGCAAACTCGATCTTACCGAGGATGGACGCTGGCTAATCGGGCGGGACTCCAATCCGGCGTTCGCTCAATGGCTTGCCGCTGCCAGGCTCACAACCGGGCTGGATCAGGTACATCACCAACAGTTACCAGTCGATAATCAGGTCTTTCACATCACCTCATTGCCGCTACTCGCAACCGCTGCACCGGGCAGCCAGGGAGATGTTGCTGGCCTTATCATTGCCTGGCACGACATTTCGGCAGCCGCAGCGGCTCACCGCCAGGATCAGACCCGCCTGCTGATCAACTGGCTACTGGCATACCTGGCCACCAGCCTGTTTTTAGCTGTGCTGATATGGGCTTTTCGCAACAGAAGTCGCCACCAGATCGCCACCCATGAAAAAGCGATACTGGCGCAGAGCCAACAACGTGAACGCAACCGTCAACTCCTGGCTATCATTGCCGGAGCACAGTCGTCCTATATCCAGCGCGATCAAATCGAGCAAGGCTATACAAAGCTGTTGGAGCAGATACTTTTCCTGACCGACAGCCGCTTTGGCGCGGTAGGCCAGGTAAAACTCAACGCAGAAGAGCAACCTGAACTGGCCCCTTTTGCCAGCTGCCAACTGAGCAAAAGCCCTGACAGCTCAGAGCTGCAATCAGACCCCGCCAAGGCCAGACAAACACTGGCGGACAACACCGTGCTCATCGCGAGCGTGATAAGTAGCGCCAGCGCAGTCATTGAGCAGAACCCGGCAGCCGGACAGGGGCTTAGCTCCTTTTTGGGACTGCCGATCCACTACGGCGATCGCCTGGTCGGCGTGCTGGCGCTGGGCAACCGTGACTCACGCTACACCGCCGATATGGTTGAGTTTCTTACACCGCTAATCGCCACCCTCGGCCAGCTCATCAATGCAATGCTCCAGGCCCGGGTCAGGCAGCAGATTCAAGAGCGCCTGGAACGCCAACGTCAGGCCTTGCGGTCGCTCAACGAGATCGCCGCAGCGCCAAACGTGAGCAACCAGGACAGGCTCACTCGCCTGCTTGATTTGGGATGCAACTACCTGCAGCTCGACCTTGGCCTGGTTAGCCGTATAGAGGGGCCAGACTACTACGTGATTGCCGCTAACAGCAGCCCGAACAGTCCCGCTCCCGGTAACCGCTTCGACCTCGACAACACCTACTGCAGCCTGGCCTATCAAAACGATGATGTGATGGCCATCGATAATATGGGCAGCTCGAAGTTCAGCGGCCACCCTTGCTACCGCAGTTTTCAACTAGAGGCCTATATTGGTGTTCCACTGATGTTGGCGGGTGTACGTTACGGCACGCTCAATTTCTCCAGTGCCACCAGCCGCCAGCGCACCTTTGATGAGACCGACCTGGAGTTCATGCGTCTGAGTGCGCGCTGGACCGCCGCACTAGTGGAAAGCGCGGCCGCCGAGCAGCAGCGTGAAGCCTTGCTGGAGCGCTTCAGCAAGATCACCCAGCATGTGCCAGGGATGGTCTACCAGTACCAGTTAAGCGCCAACGGCCATGCCTGGTTCCCTTATACCAGTGAAGGTATACGGCAGATTTACGGCATCACACCGGAACAAGGCAGCCAGGACGCGAGTGCTGCCATCAATCGCATTCACCCTGACGACATACAGGCAGTCACCGCGCAGATAAGCGAATCGGCACGCAACCTGTCCACCTGGCGAGCCGAGTACCGTGTGCGGCACCCCAAGCTGGGCGAAATATGGGTGGCCGGCTATTCCAGCCCCGAGCGGCTAGCCAACGGTGATACCGTCTGGCATGGCTTTATTGCTGATATCACCGCCCGCAAGCACATCGAACAAAGCCTGGCCAATGAGCAACATCGGCTAGCAAGGGTGATCGCTGCCACCGGCATCGGCACCTGGGAGTGTGACTTGCACAGCAACGCGCTGGAGGTCAACGAACGCTGGGCCAACATGCTCGGCTACCAGCGCGAAGAACTCGCCCCCATCACAGTGGATACCTGGAATAACAAAATACACCCGGCTGACCGCGAGCAGGCGCTTGCGCGCCTGCATCGTCACCTGACTGGTAACAGTGAGTTCTTCTCTTGCCAATACCGCGTGCAGCACCGTAGCGGCGCATGGATCTGGATTCAGGATCGAGGCCAGGTGATAGAGCGTGACGCTGCAGGCAATCCGCTGTGGATGAGCGGCACCCACGCCGACATTAGCGCCGAGATGCAGCGTGAAGAAGAAATCCGCCAAGCACGCTCCTTCCTCGATGCCGTGATTAACGCCGCCACCGAGGTTGCCATCATTGCCACCGACCCGCACGGGAGCGTTACGCTGTTCAATTCGGGCGCAGAGAATCTGTTGGGCTACTCTGCGCAAGAGGTTATGGGCAAAGTCACACCCGAGCAGTTTCATTTACCCAGCGAAGTTCAGCGCCGCAGCGAGGAGATCAGCGAGGCCAGAGGGGCTAAAGTAGGGGGAATGGAAGTATTCCTGCACGAAGCCCGTATGGGAAAAGCCGAAATCCGGCCCTGGACCTATGTGCGCAAGGACGGCGCCCATCGCCTGGTCAACCTGACCGTGACGCAAATTGCCGACAGTGATGGCGAGCTGACCGGTTTCCTCGGCATGGCGACCGACATTACTGACCTGATTCAGACTACCCGCGCACTACAGAAGAGTGAGTCGCGCTTTCGCGGCATGGTCAGCAATCTACCCGGCGCGGTTTACCGGTGCCATATCGATCAGCTCTGGACCATGTCCTACCTGAGCGATGAAGTGGAGCGCATCACGGGCTATCCGGCGAGTGACTTCGTCAATAATCAGCAGCGCAGCTTCGCCAGTATTATTCACCCTGACGACCTTAGCAAAGCGCGGCTATCGAATCACCGCGCTCGCACCAACGACGCCAGCTTTGAACTGACCTATCGCATATTGCATGCCCAGGGTCATGTAGTGCAGGTAAGGGAAAAAGGCCGCGCCGAGTACGACGGTGCCGGCAATCTCAAGTGGTTCGACGGCTTTATCTGGGATGTGACCGAGCAAGTGCGAGTGGATCAGCTCAAATCCCAGTTTGTCTCCACCGTCAGCCACGAGTTGCGCACGCCGCTGACAGCCATCTTCGGTTCACTCAAGCTGGTTAACGCAGGTGTCTTGGGTGCTGTACCGGAAAAGATGGCAAGCCTGCTGGCGACAGCCGAGCAAAACACCTGGCGACTCACCCTATTGATCAACGACCTGCTCGACATAGATAAGCTGGCTGCGGGCAAAATGCACTTTGAGCTGCGCTCGCAGCCACTAATACCCATCCTGCAAAAAGCACTAGAGCTCAACAAGAGCTACGCTGATCAATACCAGGTCAGTCAGAGCACTGGCGAAATGCAGGAGGTTTGGGTTGAGGTGGATGCGATGCGGCTGGGACAGGTGCTGAGCAATTTTTTATCTAACGCTGCCAAGTTTTCCAGGTCTGGCGGCGATATTCGGCTGAGTAGCCAGTTGAGCGGCAATAGCGTCTGCATCAGCGTCACCGATCAGGGCCAGGGCATACCTGAGGCCTTTCACGACCGCATTTTCCAAAAGTTCACCCAGCTGGACGGCTCCAATACCCGCCAACGCGGCGGCTCAGGGCTTGGGCTGGCGATCAGCCGTGAACTGGTCTTGCACATGGGGGGCGATATCGGCTTTGAATCCAACGTCGGCGAGGGTTCGCGCTTCTGGTTCTGCATTCCGCTCAGCTCGCCCCCGCATGACAACACCAGGCAGGAGAGCTCGCCGTGACCGAGCACAACCAGGCCGATAGCGAGCAGCGGCGGCTACAGGCGCTGGCGCAATACCAGATCATGGATAGCGCCAGTGAGCAGGCCTTCGATGACATTACCGCTTTGGCTGCGCTCTGGCTGGAGATGCCGGTCGCACTGATTTCGTTAGTCGATGACCACCGGCAGTGGTTCAAAAGCAAGGTTGGCCTGGAGGCCGAGGAAACGCCACGTGATCTCGCCTTCTGTGCCCATGCGATCAAACAGAGTGAGCTGATGCAGGTGCCTGATGCCCAACTCGACTCCAGGTTCAGCAATAATCCGTTGGTCACCGAGGATCCGCACATCCGCTTTTATGCCGGTATGCCGATCACCACACCTATGGGTTATCGCCTGGGAACGCTCTGCGTAATCGATACCAAGCCCCGGCAGCTCAACCGTCAGCAGCAAGAGACTATGGAACGTCTTACGCGCATGGTCGAATACCAACTGGAGTTACGTCTTAACCTGATGCAGGCAGTAGAGCGAGAGCTGCAGTTAAGCGAGCAACGCGCCCTGGCTGAAGGCCTGCTGGACAATATCAAGGCTGGCGTGGCGGTGTGTAACGAGCAGGGCGAGTTGACCCGCTTCAACGATACCGCCGTACTCTGGCATGGGCTGGATGTGCGCCAGCTGCCGCCAGAGCAGTGGTCAACGCATTACAGCCTCTACCGTGCCGACGGCGTCACCGAGCTGCGTAATGATGAGACTCCACTCGCGCGCGCCTGGCGCGGTGAGGTAATCGAGAACGAGGAAATCTGCCTGCACAGCCGCCATCAGGCACCCCGCTTTCTGCTCTGCAACGGCGGACCGCTAAAAGGCCAATCCGGAGCACACTCCGCCATGGTGGTGATGCACGACATCACGGAGTTACGTAACACCGCTCTGCTGAAAAAACACTTTCTGGCCACCGTAAGTCATGAGTTGCGCACTCCCCTGACCTCGATCGGCGGTTCCATAAGCTTGCTCCGTGCCGGAACCTGTGGCCCGCTGCCAGCGTCAGCCCAGCGGCTACTTGAAATAGGTCACGAGAACACCATCCGTCTCAACGAGTTGATCAATGACCTGCTCGACATGGAGCAATTGGACGCCGGTAAAATGCAGTTCCTGTTCCACGAGCAGCCAATCAGGTCGCTACTGGAAAAAGCACTTGAAGCGATTAAACCCTATGCCCAACGTTTTAAGGTCAGTTTGCAATTGAGCGAGCCGTGCGACAATCCGAGTGTCTTTGTCGATGAGCGCAGATTATTGCAGGTGCTGGCCAATTACCTGTCCAACGCCGCCAAGTTTTCCCACGAACAAAGCACGGTGCGGGTGGAATGTGAACGTTTCCCGGAGTGTGTAGAGGTAAGGGTTATCGATCAAGGCATAGGAATCGCACCAGACCAACACGACAAGCTGTTTAAGAAGTTTTCTCAGCTGGATCTTAGCGATACCCGTAAACGGGGCGGTACAGGGCTGGGATTATCCATTTGTAAGGAGCTGATTGAGCACATGCACGGCGAGGTCGGGGTATTATCTGCAGAAGGACAGGGCGCTACCTTCTGGTTTCGCCTACCGCTGAACTCCCAACCGGAATATTAATGAAACAGCCCCGCTCCAGTCGCCTGACCGCCAAGATACTGTTATTGATTCTCGGTGCCGGATTGCTGCAGGTCCTGCTCTCCGGGATAGTGACCCAGCAAGGACTCCGCAGTGATATGCAGAGCCTGCTGATTGAGCAGCAAAAGCGCCTCAACGGCAATGCGGTAAGACTGATCGAGCGTGAGCTTGATATACGCAAACACTTCCTGGCTACGCTTGCCGCACAGCAAGCGTTGGATGGTCAGGTAAGCTATACCAGCAGCGCTAAGCTGATCGCTAGCCAACAGCAAAGCATTGATCTGTACTTCCCCGGTGGGGTGCTGATTTTGAATGCCTCAGGTATCGCGGTCGGCGAGTCCACTCGGGTGGAGGGTCGGCTGGGTACGTCCTATGCCGACCGACCGCATATCCGCCAAGCGCTGGATAGCGGGCAGCCGGGCATCAGCAAGCCAATCATGGGGCGCACCACGCGCACCCCCATCCTGAGCATCAGCGCGCCAGTCAAGAACGCCCAAGGGCGAGTCATTGGGCTGATCGTCGGGGGCATACAACTAGAGCAAGAAAACCTCTTTGATGTGGCAGTAAACACAACCCTGGGCTCCCCATCACGGCTATTCGTGATGGACATGACGCACCAGATGTATGTGACGGCATCCGATCCGGAGCTGGCGATGCAGCCCCTGCCCGACGACGGGGCCAGCGCTTTACTGGCCAAGCTTCGCAGAGGTGAGGACATGGGCCTGTTGGCCAACATCGAAACCGGCGGAGAAGACCTGTTCATAGCCGATGAGATGCCCTATCTCGGTTGGCGAGTTGTCAGTCTCACACCATTGAAACGGATAACCGACAAGCTTGATCCGATTCTTACGCAGAATCTGCTCATTGGCGTAGTATTTTTTCTGCTGCTTAGCCTGGCGCTGGTGTTCTTGCTGCGCCGTGCCATGGGTCCGCTCAGCTCAGCCGCGCAACAGATCACCGATATGATGGAGGGGCGCCGCCCCATCCAGCCGATCGAGATCGATCGCACCGATGAAGTGGGCTATCTGGTCAGTGTTTTCAACCAACTGACCCAGCGCCAACAACAGCAGGCACTGGAGCTGGAACGCGAGCGTGACCTGTTGCGCAGCCAGTTCGAGCAGTCCTCCGATGCGATACTGCTGCTGACTATCGATACGCTCCTGATATCGCGAGCAAACTCTGAACTGTCGAAGCTATTGGGTTACAGTGTCGAAAGCCTGCATGACCTGCCGTTTGCCTATTTACTGGAAGAAGGCCAAGCGCCTCTGCCGGAACTGGTGTCCCAGGCGATGACCGCAGGGGGACAATGTGTAATCATCTTGTTGCGGCAGTTTGGTGGCAGTGTGCACTGTGAAGTGACGGCGGCACGCGTGGGCTTGCCGGGCGAATATCAATTGATGCTTAACTTGCGCGATATTTCAGAACGCTTGCGTAACGAGCAGCTGAAAAACGATTTTGTATCCACTGTCAGTCATGAGCTGCGTACGCCGCTAACCAGCATTTATGGCACCTTAAGGCTGGTCAACAGTGGAGTATTAGATAACAGTCCCGAGCAGGCTGCATCGCTTTTGAAAAGTGCCGAAGATAACAGCCAGCGCTTGACCGCGCTGATCAACGACCTTCTGGATATCGATAAACTCGAGGCAAACAAGCTGCAGTTGCAGCTGAAGCCGCTTGATTTAAACGCGCAGCTACAGGCCGCCAAAGGCATGCTATCGTCCATGGCCTACGATGCCCGTGTGGATTTACGCCTGCCTGCCACCTGCGCTCTGCAGGTCGTAGCCGATGAGCACCGTCTACAGCAAGTGCTGGCCAATCTGCTGAGCAATGCGATCAAATTTTCGCCCCTGGGTGGGATTGTCACCCTGAGTACAGAACAGGAACAGCAGCAGGTCCACGTGTCTATCACCGATCAGGGCGACGGTATACCGCTGGAATTCCAGCCCAACGTATTCAAGCGTTTTGCCCAAGCCGATGCTACCGCAACCCGACAGCGTGGCGGCACCGGACTGGGGTTAGCGATTTCTCGCTCCCTGATGCGCGCCATGCACGGCCGTATAGGCTTCATATCAACACCTGGCCAGGGCTGCTGCTTCTGGATTAGCTTGCCAGTCGCATCAGTTAGCGCCACTTCCGCCCACCGTATCCCTGAGGTGCTCGACAGCAACGGAGCCAAGGCCTATGAGCAAGCTTGAACGAATAATGCACATTGAGGATGACCTCTCTATTCAGGAGGTGGCACGCGTCGCCCTGGAGATCGTTGGCGGCTTTACGGTCAAAAGCTGCGAATCGGGGTCACAAGGATTGGCCGAAGTTGCCGATTTTAATCCGCAGCTGGTCCTGCTCGATGTCATGATGCCGGGCATGGACGGTCCGCAAACCCTGGCCGAACTGCAGAAACTACCCTGCATGACTGGCGTACCCGTGGTCTTCATGACCGCAAAGGCACAAACCCAAGAGGTATCTTCCTACCGTGAACTGGGCGCCGCCGGTGTGATCATCAAGCCATTTGATCCTATGACGCTGTCAGAGCAGATCATCGAGATATGGAACCAGATGCATGCCTAAATCCAAACAGCTTGGCACTCAATTGGCCGCACTGGACGCTCGCTTTCGGGAGCGCCTGAAAGGTGATCTGCAAGCACTGGAAACCCTCGCCAGTCAACTGCAGGCAAAGCCTGAAACAGGGAGTAACCTGCTCACTGAAATGCGCGATCGGCTGCATAAATTGGCGGGCTCTGCTGGCACCTTCGGCTACGCCGAGCTGGGGTCACGCTGCCGCGAGCTGGAAGAAAAAGCCCGTATCCAGATGGCCGTAGATAATCCCGACCACGCCACAATGATGGCCTTGTGCAGCGCGATCCCGAGCCTGCGAAGCTTGCAACAGAGCCGCCTGACCAAAGAGCCAGAGCTAGAGCCGCAGGCCAAGACAGACGCCGCCTTGGTTGACCGCAGACATATTGGCCTGCTGATCCAGGATACCGCACTGGGCCTGCAGATGAGCCACACACTTACCAGTTTTGGTTACCGCATCAGCCTGTACAAAAAGCAGCCCGAAATAGCGCCAGATACCAAGCTTGACGCGTTGATAGTTGATACCAGCCCGCAAGGCTACAACATGCTGCAAAGCGCCCCCTTCGCTGAACGCGGAGTAAATGCGCCGCCCCTACTGGTTATCAGCTCGCAGAACAGCTTTATCAGTCGGCTGCAGGCTGTGCGCGCTGGTGCGCGCGGCTACTTCACCAAACCGGTCGACCTGCCAGCGCTGGAAAGTCGCCTGGAGCGCTGCTTCAACACCCATCAGGGCGGTCCATTCCGGGTCTTGATTGTGGATGACGATACTGACCTGGCAGCACGCTACCAACTGGTCCTCAGTAACGCTGGCATGCTGGTGGATATCAACTCCGAACCCAACCTGCTGCTGGAAAAAATGCACAAGTTCAGCCCAGATGTGGTGCTGATGGACATCAGCATGCCGGATTACAGCGGCCCCGAACTGGCACAGGTTATCCGTCTGAATGACGATTGGCTGCGCATCCCGATTGTTTATCTCTCGGCAGAAACCAATGCCGAACGACAAATGTCCGCGCTGCTCAAAGCCGGTGACGACTTCATCACCAAACCCATCAGCGACAGCGCGCTGCTCACCACCGTGTACGCCCGCGCCCAACGCGCACGCATGGTCAGCGAAGCACTGGCGCGTGACAGTCTGACCGGGCTACTCAAGCACGCCGATATCAAGGAGCAGGTCGATATTGAGATCGAGCGCGCCAAACGCTGCGAGCAACCCATGAGCGTGGTGATGATCGACATTGATCACTTCAAAAAGGTGAATGATCAATACGGTCATGCCGTGGGTGATAGTGTTATTCGCGGCCTGTCCAACCTGCTGCGCCAGCGCCTGCGCAAAGTGGATCGGCTAGGCCGTTACGGCGGGGAAGAGTTTGTTGCCGTACTGCCCAATTGCAGCACTCAAGATGCCTGGCAGATACTCGAAGAAATACGTGAATCCTTCAATGTGCTTCAGTTTCCCGCTGGTCAGCAGCACTTTGTCTGCAGCTTCAGTGCCGGTATCAGCGGTTGTGAAGCCCCCACCTGGGATACACGCGACCTGCTGGACAAGGCCGATAAGCGTCTCTATGTGGCCAAGCATGCCGGGCGTAACTGCATTTCAGGCCCGAAAAACGGTCCGCAAAAGAGCTAGCAGTCACTCGCTCCGGCGACCAATGGCGTCGGAGCGAAGCTCTGCGGTTACGTTGTTATCAGCAACACCATCAATCTACAAAACGAATCTCATTCTCAGCATGGATATGGTTTAATCGGCGCCAGATTTCTCTGTCCGGATCCATACCATGAAGCTTCTCAGCCTACTCTTTCGCGATAACCGTCTGCCCTTACTCGGCATTATGCTGCTGAGCATCAGCAGCGCACTGCTCAGCGTCGCCGTCATCGCCTACGTCAACAATCGGCTGATCGCCGGCAATGACGACCTGGGGCAGGCGCTATTGGGTTTTCTCGGCCTACTGGCGCTGTTATTGGTGTGCGCCACGGCGGCACAACTCTGCCTGCACTATCTCGCCCATCGCTTCGTCTACCGACTGCGACGGTCACTGGTAAAGCGGGTACTGGATACCGATATCGAGCGGCTGGAGCAGATTGGTGGCGCGCGGATTCTGGCCAGCCTGTCGGCAGACATCCGCAACATCACCATCGCCTTTGTCGGCATGCCGGAAATGCTCTACGGGCTGGCGCTGACCATCGCTGCCTTCAGCTATCTGGCCTGGCTGTCGGCGCCGCTGTTCATCACCACCCTGCTGTGGCTAGGTGTTACTTTTGTGATCGGCTGGTTACTGGTACGCCGCGTGCACCGGCACATCCAACGCATGCGCAATGCCGAAGATCGTCTGTACGGCAACTACCAGGATGTCATTGAGGGTCGCAAGGAGCTGGCGCTGAATCGGGATCGCGCCCACCTGCTCTACCAAGAGGATTTTGACGACAACGCCCGCGCCTACCGGGATGAAATTATCCGCGCCGATACCTTCCACGGTTTGTCCGGCAATTGGGCCAATATCATGGTGCTGGGGCTGATTGGCTTGGTCTTTTTCCTCGCGGGTGGACTAGGCTGGGCCAGCGCCAGCGTGGCGGCCACCTATGCGCTGACCATGCTGTTTCTGCGCACACCCATGGTCTCTGCGGTGGGCACGCTGCCGCACCTGATCACCGCACAGGTATCACTGCAAAAGTTGGAAGAGCTGGCGCTGGCGCCGCACCAGCAGGACTTTGCACGACTGAAAAAACTGCAACCGCAATGGCAGACCTTGACGCTGGACGGGCTGACCTATCGCTATCCCGCCGAGGAAGGCGAGGGCTTTGATGTGGGCCCGTTGAACCTGACGCTGCAGCGCGGTGAGGTGGTCTTTGTCATCGGCGGCAATGGCAGCGGCAAGTCGACCATGGCACGCCTGCTGACCGGGCTCTACCGTCCCGAGAGCGGCCGTATTATGCTCGATGACCAGGCGGTTGATGCCGAGCATTGGGTTGCCTATCGCCAACTGTTCGCCAGCGTGTTCACTGACTTTCACCTGTTCAACCGACTGCTGGGCCCTGTCGCCGAAGAGGCCGACCCGGAGAAAGTGCAGCACTGGCTGCGCCAACTGCACCTGGATCAGAAGGTCAGGGTGGCTGGTGGCAAGCTATTGGACACAAAGCTGTCACAGGGCCAACGCAAGCGCCTGGCGCTGCTGCTCGGACTGCTTGAGGAGCGCGACATCCTGCTGCTGGATGAGTGGGCAGCAGACCAGGACCCGCTTTTCCGTCGGCTGTTCTACCGCGAACTGTTACCGGCCATCAAAGCCGCCGGTATTACCGTGGTCGCCATTACCCACGATGATCATTACTTCGACCAGGCCGACCGCATTCTGCGTATGGATCGCGGCCAGTTGCATGAACTGAGCCAAGAGCAACGAAAACAAGCCAGCCGTGATAGCCTGTTGGTATTATGAATGATAATGGTTTACATTAGCTCCCTTTTTACCAATTGGGGAGTTTCAGATGTCTCGTCAATCCATCGCGCTAGGCAGCCTACTTAAGCCATTACCACTCGCTATCGGGCTAGCGATCGGCTGCACAGCCACCAGCCTGCACGCCGCTGAAAGCGAGGCGCCGGTCGAGTTGGACGCCCTGACCGTAACCGGACAGCGCAGCCAACCACTGGGTCCGGATACCGGCTATGTGGCCAAAGACAGCTTGATTGGCAGCAAGACCGATACTCCTCTGGCAGAAATTCCGCGCTCCATTTCCGTAGTAACCCAAGAGCAGATGGAAGACCGTCAGGTACTGAGTGTCAGTGACGCACTGAAATATACTCCCGGTGTACAGGCCGGTTACTTTGGCGAAGACAACAAGCAGGACTGGTTTATCATTCGTGGTTTCAAGCAGGCCAACTTCGGCCTGTTCCAGGACAGCACCCGCGTTTACTCCAGCGGCTTTTACAGCTGGCAGGTTGACCCCTACCTGCTTCAGCGCGTGGAAGTGCAGCGCGGCGCATCATCTGTCCTGTTCGGCCAAAGCCCACCCGGCGGCGTGATCAACCTGGTCAGCAAGCGGCCCACTGAATCCAGCTTTGGTGAAGTCGGCCTGCAGTACGGCAGCTATAACCGTAAACAGATCAACTTTGATGTGGGCGGCCCGCTGACTGACAACGACAACGTACTCTTTCGGGTAACTGGTCTGGTCCGTGAGTCTGGTACGCAGGTAGACGACGTCGACAATGACCGTATGGCCATCGCACCGGCCCTGACCCTGAACTTCAGCGAAGACACCTCACTGACCCTGCTGACCAGCTTCCAGAAAGACAGCGGCGAGCCCATGCTGCAGTTTCTACCAGCCAGCGGAACGCTGACCTACAACCCCAATGGCAGGATCGATACCGATACCCCCATAGGCGATCCTAGCTACGAGCGATTCGAGCGCGAGCAATACATGCTGGGCTACGAGTTCAAGCACCGCATCAACGACACCTGGAGCCTGCAGCAGAACTTGCGCTACGGCCATATCGATATGGACCTGCGGCAGTTGTTCTTTCTCGGCTGGGTTGACGAGTCTGCAGGTCTACTGGGGCGCGGCCTGAGCTACGCCAATGGCGACGCTGACAATCTCTCTGTGGACAATCGCGTGACCGGCCAATGGCAGTCTGGACGTTGGGAAAACACCCTGTTATTGGGCGCTGATTATCAACAGTTGAAAGTCAACGACAGCAGTCCGGACGGCTACCCACGAGATACCGTTCCGGTGAATATCTACAACCCGGTTAACCGGGACTTCACCACCCCCTTTGCGCTTGAAGACAAACGAACCGAGATCAATCAGGTCGGCATCTACGCGCAAAACCAGCTCAAGCTGGATGATCGCTGGGTATTTCTGGCCGGCGTGCGCCATGACCGCGCCGAATTCGATTTCGATAACCGTACAACCGGTTCCGGTAATGAAGCTAATGATGATGAGGTCACCTGGAACGGCGGTATCGCTTACCTGTTCGACAACGGCCTGACGCCCTACGCCAGCTACTCGCAATTTTTCCAGCCCGTGACCGACGTCAATACCGTCACCAGCGAGGCTTACAAACCGGAATCCGGCGAGCAGTACGAGCTGGGCTTGAAGTATCAACCACCCGGTCTGGATGCCAGCTTTAATGCTGCGCTCTTTCAGCTGACCCAAGAAAACGTGCGCAAAGCCGTGGCTGGCGGCGCAAGCGAGCAGGTAGGCGAAGTGCGCGTGCGTGGCCTGGAGCTGGAAGCCAACGCCAACCTGACCCGCGAGTTGAGCCTGGTGGGCTCTTACACGCTGCTGGATGCGGAAACCACCAAGACCGGCACTGCCACTGCAGAAAAGGGCAAAACACCCTCGCAGGTCTCAGATCGCATGGCTTCATTCTGGGCACACTATGACGTGCAGGGCGGTCCTCTCGACGGCCTCGGCTTTGGCTCTGGTGTACGCTACGTCGGTGCCAGCTATGGCGATAACACCGAGTCGCTGAAAGTCCCCTCCTATACGATCTACGACGCCGTTGTCAGCTACGATTGGCAGAACACCACACTGCAACTGAATGCCAACAACCTGGCCGACACGAAATACGTGGCCACCTGCGACTACTACTGCTGGTATGGCAACCGCCGTAATGTCGTCGCCAGCCTGACCTATCGCTGGTAAGTGCAACGGGCCGACCCTGTCGGCCGTCTCCCCTCCGCGCAATAACCCCGAGTTAGCTAATGATTCCTGCACTCGAGCCGCTGTTTAAAGGTCCCTTGGCGCCGCTTGGCGCGTGGTTGGCGCTGGACGATGATCCGCGCCCCGCGCTGAGCATGGCCGAGTACCTCAATGGTGATCAGTTGGGCGACTTGTTGCAGCGCTTTGCGCCGCAGTATGCGAGCGCAGACCAACGCGGGCTGGTATCGCTCTGGGGCAAGTATCACTTTATGCGGCTGGTTGCTCCCACGGTGGCTGCCAGCCTGCTGATGAACTGGCGCTTGCCGGTAAGCTTCGATGAGATCGCCGTGATTGTTGGCGACGACGGCCTGCCTAGCGCCTTTCAATTGCCGCATCAGGGCAGCGTTTGGCAGTCTCCGCCGAGCGATGGTTTTGCGCGTTTCGACACGCTGTTCGCTGGCCATCTGGATGTGTTGATCCGCGAGCTGGCAGCCCGCTACAAAGTCGCACCCAAGGTATTCTGGAGCAGCGTAGGCCACTACTACGAATGGATTCTGGGTGAAATAGGTACCTTGGGGCTTGCTCCCGAGCCGGTTGCCCAGGCCAGGCAATTGCTCAGCGAGCGCCAGCGGCCCGACGGCACCCGTAACCCGCTCTACGACATGGTGCGTTACGTGCCGCGAGCAGGGCAAAGCACCCTGCATCGACAGCGCAAGCATTGCTGCATTCGCTACCTGTTGCCCGACAAAGCGCTATGCGACAACTGCCCCCACCTGGATAAGCCGCCTGCGGGATACGACCCGGCCGGGCGTAACGACTAATCTGACGTTACTGCTTTATCGACGCCATTGGCGGCACTTTAGCCGCAAGTTCGCGGGTTAGATCAGCTGCCGGTATGGCTTTGCAGCCGCTATTGTTCTGGCCTGACCAGAGCGGTGAAAAATCGCTGCTACCGGCTTTTTCTGCGGCGCTGCGCAGCGGTGCACTGGCACTGCCAGCCAGTGGAAAGGGCGGAGCCAGCTCACTCATGGGACCCAACTCGTGCATGATGCGGTTAACGATGCCGCGCGCTGCGCCGCCAGAAAAGACGTTGGTCAGCGCCGTGTGCTGCGCCCGCTTGCTCTTCAGCGCGGTGCGATGCAGGTCCGTAGTGGTCGCTTCAGGACAAAGCAGATAAGCCGTACCGACCTGCGCCCCAGCGGCGCCCAGTGCCATGGCCGCCGCCACGCCGCTGGCATCGGCAATCCCGCCAGCGGCGATCACCGGAATATCCAACGCCGCCACCATTTGCGGCAACAGCGCAAAAGTACCCATCTGCAAGCTCAGGTCAGTGGACAGAAAGTGCCCGCGATGACCGCCCGCCTCCAGTCCCTGCGCAATCACCGCGTCAGCGCCCTGTGCCTGTAACCATTTGCCCTCCGCCAGCGTGGTGGCAGTCGACAGCACCTTGCCGCCCCAGCCCTTGATCCGGTCCACCACGTCCGCGTCCGGCAGGCCAAAGTGAAAGCTCACCACCGGCGGGCGAAAGGGCGCGATTAGCTCAAGGGTCTCGCGATCAAAGGGTCGCCGCCCGGCGCCCGGCTGGACCGTGTTGATGTCCAGCCCCAACTCGGTGTAATAGGGCGCGAGTGCGGTGCGCCAGCGTTGCGTGCGCACCGCGTCTTCCGGCCGCGTGCTGTGGGCAAAGAAATTAAGATTCCACGGGCCCTGCGCCTGCTCGCTTAGCAGCCGCAACTCCTGCTGCAACGCCTCCGCACCGAGCATCGCGCAGGGCAGCGAACCGAGCCCACCGGCACCACAGACCGCTAGCGTCAAAGCGCTGTTCTGCACGCCAGCCATGGGCGCCTGAATAATGGGTAGTTGGGTACCGAGCAGTTGTTCAAGACGCATGGGGGTTCTCCTGATGCAATGGCGGGCTCAGCGGGGCGGTGGTGTACGGCGTTAATCGGACAGCGGCAACCGATGTCACAGACGAGCGGCAAGCCGACATCACACAAGCGCAGATTCTCGGCGCGCGCACCGCGTTTGAGTATGATGACGGCAAGGCTTGAAATTCAACCTCTGCTGATCTGTGCAACTGGTCAGCCAGCATACAGATGTTATCCAATAACAGCGCCCGATCACCCGCGTAAAATGAGGCGCGGCAACCAGGCCCACTTTCCATTAAATGCCTCTACCTGCTCAGGCTACCGCTGGCTAGCGGCTCATAGTGCCTTGCAAGCTGGTTCGACATTCATCACCAACGATTCTTGCGCAAGATGAAGAAGTTGAGCGCCGCCGCGACACAAAGCCAAGCCAGGTAAGGCAGCAAGAGCAGGCCGCTAATAAAGTCGAGCTTGAACGCCAGCAATACCATCACCGCGACGACCAGCCAGAGCAGGGCAATGATGACCATAGCGGTAAACACACGATGTGCGCCGAAAAACACCGGCGTCCAGAGCGCGTTAAGTGCAATTTGCGCAGCCCACAACGCCAGTACTACTTGGCTACCCGGTATCGTCGCCAGTCGGTAACCAACCCAGGCCAGCAGGATATAAATAAGCGTCCAGGCAACGGGAAAAAGCCAATTGGGCGGTGTAAATCCAGGCTTGATGAGGTTTTCGTACCATTGGCCCGGTTTGAAGATGATACCCGTGGTGGCTGCAGCGCCGCAGGCAAGTAGAAATATAAAAAAAGTCATCGTCTATCCTTGGCTGAGATCAGCCGCCAGAGGTTCCCAGAATTGCTATCCACTGTTTAATGACTCGCTTGCCTACTGATAAATTCCATCGCGGGGTGATTTAGCCCCGGATGTGACTCGGCGGAATTATTGCCGCCAACGCCGGTCTCTTGCATACCACTTGCATTGGCGCGCTGCCCGCAATGGTCGCCGCTGCACTGACTTTGCTCAGTCAGCGCCTGGACCGCAAGCGCACCGCAGATACAAGCAATACCATCGAGAGGGCCGCATTATGAGCACGACTTCCAACCTCAGCATGCCACCCATTGGCGTGGGTACTTTCCGCCTCAAGGGTGATGACGCCTACCAGGCTGTAAGCACCGCACTGGAGCTGGGTTACCGGCACATCGACACCGCACAGATTTATGGCAACGAGCAGGACGTAGGACGCGCCATTGCCGACAGCGGCGTCGCGCGCGACGAGCTGTTTGTCACCACCAAGATCTGGACCGATAACTTCACCGAGGACAAGTTGATACCCAGCCTGCGTGAAAGCCTCGACAAGCTGCAGCTCGATCAAGTCGATCTGACCCTGATCCACTGGCCGTCGCCCAAGGGTGAGGTGCCCATGCAGGAATATCTGGGCGAACTGATGAAGGCGCGCGAGCAAGGCATGACGCGCCTGACCGGGGTGTCCAACTTCACTATCGACAATCTGAACGAAGCCTTCGAACTGGTGGGGCCGGATAACATCGCCACCAACCAGGTGGAGATTCATCCGTTCCTGCAAAATCGCAAGATGGTCGAGTTCGCCCGCGAGCAGGACCTGCATCTGACCGCCTATATGCCGCTCGCCGTGGGCAAGGTGATGAAGGACAAAACTCTGGATCGCATCGCTGAAGAACACGGCGCCACGCCACCGCAGGTGGTCATGGCCTGGCTGATGTTGCAGGGTATCGCGGTAATTCCGTCTTCCACCAAGCGCCTGCACCTGGAGAGCAATCTGGAGGCCGACCGCGTGCAGCTCACCGCCGATGACCTGAAGTTCATCCGCGAGCTGGACGCCGGTGAGCGGATTGCCAATCCCGACTTTGCCCCCGAGTGGGACTAAGCCACTGGTAGGCGACGCCTTGCCTGCCTAATCAGCCAGCGCCGGTAAATCCCGAAACAGCGCCAGCGCCTCGGGATTGGCCAGCGCGTCGGTATTCTTCACCGGCTGGCCGTGCACTACGTTGCGCACGGCCAGCTCGACTATTTTGCCGCTCAGGGTGCGTGGAATATCCGCCACCGCGATGATCTTTGCCGGTACATGACGCGGCGTGGCATTGCTGCGGATCACCTTACGTATCTCGCTGGCCAGTGCCTCATCCAGCGATACGCCATCGCGCAGGCGCACAAAGAGCACCACGCGCACGTCATCCTGCCATTGTTGCCCAATGGCCAAGGATTCCAGCACCACCTCGACCTTTTCTACCTGCCGATAGATTTCCGCCGTGCCAATACGCACGCCGCCGGGATTGAGCACGGCATCCGAGCGACCGTGAATAATCAGGCCGCCGTGGGCGGTTTCTTCCGCGTAATCGCCGTGCGCCCAGACGCCAGCAAAGCGCTCGAAATAGGCCGCGCGAAAACGACTGCCGTCTTCGTCCTGCCAGAAGCCGAGCGGCATGGACGGAAAGGGGCGGGTGCAGACCAGCTCACCCTTACCCATACTCACCCGCTGCCCCTCGTCACCCCAAACCTCAACCGCCATGCCCAGCCCTTTGCTCTGCAACTCGCCACGCCAGACCGGCAGGGTCGGATTACCCAGAGCAAAGCAGGAAACAATGTCGGTACCACCCGAGATCGACGACAGGCACAGATCGGTCTTGAAACAGCGATAAACGTAATCAAAACCTTCGTGCGCCAGCGGCGAGCCAGTGGACAATACGGCTTTCAGGCGGCTCAGTTGGTGTGTGCGCCGGGGTTCGATCCCAGCCTTCTCCAGTGCGGCCAGGTACTTGGCACTGGTGCCAAAAATGCTGATGTCCTCGGCGTCGATCAGATCGATCAAGCGCTCAGGCGCGGGATGAAACGGTGAGCCATCGTACAGCACCAGGGTAGCGCCCAGCGCCAGACCGGAGACCAGCCAGTTCCACATCATCCAGCCGCAGGTGGTGAAGTAAAAGAGCACATCATCACTGCGCAGATCGGTATGCAGGCCATGTTCCTTCAGGTGCTGCAGCAGGGTGCCGCCAGCACCATGCACGATGCACTTGGGCACGCCGGTGGTACCGCTGGAATAGAGTATATAGAGCGGATGATCGAAGGGTAGGGCGGCGAAAACCGGCTCACCACCGGGCGCACAGGCGCGGCCCCAGGCCACAGCAGGCACCACGGATTCAAAGTCCGTGGTGACAGCGGGCACGCCGCCGTAGGGCACCAGAATCAACTGCTGCAAGCCTGCGAGCTGCGGCAGTATCTCGCGCAACTTGCTGCTCATATCCAGCGTCTTGCCAGCGTAGCGGTAACCACTACAGGCGATCAGTACCCGTGGTTTGATCTGGCCGAAACGGTCGACCACGCCCTGGGTGCCAAAGTCCGGCGAGCAGGAGGACCAGATAGCGCCAAGGCTGGCGGCGGCGAGCATGCCCACCACTGTCTGCCAGGTATTGGGCATCAGCGCGGCGATACGATCACCGGGTGCCACGCCCAGCGCCAGCAGATGCCGTTGCAGGCCAGCTACGCGCGCGGCCAGCTCGGCGTAGCTCAATTGCTCGCGCTGCCCGTCTTCGCTGATGGCCACCAGCGCCGTGTGCTGGTCACGTCGGCGCAGCAGATGCGCGGCGAAATTCAGCTCGGCGCCGACAAACCACTCCGCACCGGGCATGGCCTGCGAGTTACGCAGCACCTGCTGCGGCGGCTGACTGAAATCGACCGCAAAGAACTCGGCCAGCAAGGACCAAAACGCCGCCGACTCATCAATGCTCCACTGGTGCAGCGCCCCGTAATCGGCCAACGCCAGCCCGTGGCGCTGATTGACCAGACAGCGGAAGGCATCCATCTGCGTGGCCGCAACCCGCTCAGCTGACGGCGACCACAGCGGCGTGCTCATGCCTGCTCCCGCGCCAGCAGCGCACGCGCTACCCGCGAGCCGTTATCCTTATCGAGTACGTTGCAGATATGCTGCCCGGCCTGCACCAGTGCCGCCATGTCGATGCCGGTTTGAATACCCAGGCCGTTGAGCAGATAGAGCACGTCTTCAGTCGCCACATTGCCGGTAGCGCCTTTGGCGTAGGGGCAACCGCCGAGACCCGCGACCGAACTATCGAATACCCCCACGCCTTCCAGCAAGCTGGCGTGGATGTTGGCCAGCGCCTGACCGTAGGTATCGTGAAAGTGTCCGGCCAGCAGCTGCCGGTCGATATCGCGGCCAACCACCTCGATCAGCCGCCGGGTTTCACCGGCGGTGCCGACACCGATGGTGTCACCCAGCGAGACTTCGTAGCAGCCGCTATCGAGCAGCTCACGGGCGATGGCCGCGACTTGCTCGGGCGCTACTGCGCCATCAATGGGGCAGCCCAGCACGCAGGAAATGTAACCACGCACCCGCACGCCGTGCTCCTTGGCTGACGCCATCAGCGGCGCAAAGCGCTGCAGACTCTCGGCAATCGAGCAGTTGATGTTTTTCTGTGAGAAGGCCTCCGAGGCGGCGGCAAAGACCGCGACCTCTTTCACCCCAGCGGCCAGCGCGGCCTCAAAGCCCTTGAGGTTGGGCGCCAGCGCGGCGTAGGTCACGCCGGGGCGCTGCGCAATGGCGGCAAAGACCTCGGCCGAACCAGCCATCTGCGGCACCCACTTGGGCGAGACAAAACTGCCGACCTCGATATAGCTCAATCCGGCAGCGCTCAGATCATCCACCAGGCGCACCTTGTCGGCCACACTGATCGGCTGTTGCTCGTTCTGCAGGCCATCGCGCGGGCCCACTTCAACCAGGCGAACCTGTTGTGGCATGGTCATTCAAGAATCTCCTCTCGCTTGGGCTCTGGCAGCGCCTGCAACTCAATCAGCGTCCGGCCTTCTTCAACCAGATCACCTTCGGCACAGCCCAACGCTATAACTTCGCCCGCGTACGGGGCACGAATACTGTGCTCCATTTTCATCGCCTCGAGCACAACCAGCAAGGTGCCAGCCGCAACCTGCTCACCCACACGCACAGCAACTCGCACGATACTGCCGTTCATCGGTGCCGTCAGGCCACCTTGCGGCGCCTGCGCCTGCTGCGCGGCGCTGATCGGATCAACGCGGGTAAGCTCACGCAACTGTCCGCCCCAACCGAGAAACAGCCGTTCACCACGGCGCTGCAGCGGGTAGCGCTGGCCTTGCCACAGCAGCTGATCGCCCTGCAGCAGCGCATCGTCCACCGGCAGCGCGCGCCGGGTCTCTTGCTCGCAACGCAGATGCAGCGTCTGGGCGCTCGACAAGCCGAGGCGCAAGCCGTTGTTGGCCGCCCACGGCAAATGCGGATCATCGCTGCGCGCGGTAGACGCTTCACTCAGCAGCCAGGCCCGCGCGGCCAACGCCCAAAACGCGGCGGGCAACTCGGCGGGTGGCGGCAGCAAGGTGGCGGCATGGCGGGCGATAAAGCCGGTATCCAGCTCGGCAGCGGCAAAGGCCGGGTGCGCCAGTACGCGCTTGAGAAAGGGCAGGTTGCTGCGCAGCCCGCCGATCAATTGTTCATCCAGCATCGCCAGCAGGCGCAAACGCGCGGTTTCGCGGTCCTCGCCCCAGGCAATCAGCTTGGCCAACATGGGATCGTAGAAGGGCGAGACGCTGTCGCCCTCGCTCACGCCGCTATCCACCCGACGCCCTGGCCCGGCAGCCGGTTCGCGATACAGGGTCAGCGTGCCGCTGGCTGGCAGAAAGTCTTGCTCCGGATCTTCGGCGTACAGCCGCACCTCGATGGCGTGGCCATGCAGCGGAATCTGCGCCTGGGTCAGCGGCAACGGCTGGCCGGCCGCAACGCGCAACTGCCAGGCGACCAGATCCTGCCCGGTGATCGCCTCGGTGACTGGGTGCTCGACCTGCAGCCGGGTGTTCATCTCCATGAAGAAGAAGTCGCCACGCGCATCAAGCAGAAACTCTACCGTGCCGGCACCGACATAACCGATGGCCTGCGCCGCCTTGACCGCTGCCTCACCCATACGTTGGCGCAGCTCGGCAGACAGGCCGGGCGCGGGCGCCTCTTCCACCACCTTCTGATGCCGCCGCTGGATCGAGCAGTCGCGTTCATGCAGATAGACCGCGTTGCCCTGGCTGTCGGCAAATACCTGTATCTCCACGTGACGCGGTTGCAGCACGTACTTTTCCAGCAGCATGCGTGCATCACCGAAGGACGCTTTGGCTTCGCGCTGCGCCGAGGCCAAAGCATCGGCCAGCTCGGCGGGAGCCTCGACCACCTTCATGCCCTTGCCGCCGCCACCGGCGCTGGCCTTGAGCAGCACCGGATAGCCGGCAGCCTCGGCGGCGCGGGCGAAGGTGTCGAGCTGCTGATCGTCGCCGTGATAGCCCGGCACCAGCGGCACACCGGCCTGCTGCATCAGCGCCTTGGCTGCCGACTTGCTGCCCATGGCATCAATGGCACTGGCCGGCGGACCGACGAAGAGTAAACCGGCCTGCTCACAGGCGCGGGCAAAGTCGGCATTCTCCGAGAGGAACCCGTAGCCGGGATGCACCGCCTGCGCGCCGCTGTGCTGCGCGGCGGCGATCAGCGCCTCGATCCGCAGATAGCTGTCTGCTGGCTTGGCGCCACCCAGGTTCACCGCTGCGTCGGCTTCGCGCACATGCCGCGCGTGACGGTCGGTATCGCTATGCACCGCCACCGTGCGCAGGCCCAGCTCGCGGGCGGTACGCATGATGCGGCAGGCGATTTCGCCGCGATTGGCAATCAGCAGGGTGTCGATCATCGGATTATCCATGGTGGTGTTGGTCGGGGCTCAAGGCTTGGGCGGCAGCCAGGCGGGATCGCGTTTCTGCAAAAAGGCGTTGAGCCCTTCCTGCCCCTCGGGGCTGACACGAATACGCGCGATGGCGGCCTCGGTGTAACGCCGCAGTGAAGTGCTCATCTCACCCTGCTTTACCTCTTGCAGCAGCGCCTTGGTCGCGCGCATGGCCTGCGGGCTGTTTTGCAGCAGGCGATCCAGCCACTGCAGCAACTCATCCTCCAGTTCCGCCGCCGGATAACACTCGTCCAACAGCCCCAACTCGCGCGCGCGCTCACCATGAAAACGTTCTGCCGTCAGCGCAAAACGCCGCGCCGCACGCGCGCCTATCGCCTGCACCAGGTAAGGGCTGATCACTGCCGGCAGCAACCCAATGCGCACCTCGGACAGACAGAAGGTGGCCTCCTCCGCGCCAATCGCCATATCGCAGCAACTGATCAACCCCAGCGCGCCACCAAAGGCCGCACCCTGCACCACCGCCAGCGTCGGCACCTTGAGCTGCGCCAGACTGGCCATCAGCTGCGCCAACTCGCGGGCGTCATTCAGGTTGGCGTTGTAATCCAGCGCCGCGCAGTCACGCATCCACTCCAGATCCGCCCCGGCAGAAAAGTGATTGCCCCGCCCACGCAACAGCATAAAACGCACCGTCTCATCCGCCGCCACCTCATCCAGCGCCTGCAACAACTCGCTGATCATTAAGGCGTTGAAGGCGTTGTTCTTTTCCGGCCGGTTTAGCCACAGGGTGGCTACGCCTTTTTCGGTGAGTTCGAGTTCGACTGTCTGGTAACTGTTCATGTTGTTCTTCTCGATGGGAGCCTGGTTTCACACGGCGGCTTGTTTCTGTGCGGCGGCCGGGCTGGAAGCCTGAAGCTAGAAGCTGGAAGCAGCTCGTGCAGCGGTTGAGCTATACGTGGGCTTACAACTGCGATGCATGCCAAAACACCTAAAACCCCCGCATCGCGCGGACTACTTCCAGCTTCTAGCTTCAGGCTTCCAGCTGGCGCGCTATGCGCGCCACTACATCCGAAACACCCCAAAACGCGTGTCTTCGATAGGCGCATTGAGGGCCGCCGATATCGCCAACCCCAGCACATCCCGCGTCTGCGCCGGGTCGATCACGCCGTCGTCCCAGAGGCGGGCGCTGGAGTAGTAGGGATGGCCCTGTTGTTCGTATTGGTCGAGGATCGGCTGACGCAGGGCGTCGGCCTGCTCGGTGCTGAAGGTATCGCCGCTGCGTTCGGCCTGTTCCTGCTTGACCTGCACCAACACCCCGGCGGCCTGCTCGGCGCCCATTACCGAGATGCGCGCGTTGGGCCACATCCACAGAAAGCGCGGGTCGTAAGCGCGGCCACACATGCCATAGTTACCCGCACCAAAGCTGCCGCCGATAATTACGGTGAACTTGGGCACGCGCGCGCAGGCCACGGCAGTGACCAGCTTGGCGCCGTGCTTGGCGATGCCGCCTTCCTCGTACTTTTTGCCGACCATAAAGCCGGTGATGTTCTGCAGAAACAGCAGCGGAATACCGCGCTGGCAAGCCAGCTCGATAAAGTGCGCGCCCTTCTGCGCCGACTCGGCAAAGAGGATGCCGTTGTTGGCCAGAATTGCCACCGGGTAGCCGTGCAAATGCGCGAAGCCACACACCAGGGTGGTGCCATAGAGCGCCTTGAATTCATCAAAGGCGCTGTCATCCACCAGCCGGGCGATCACCTCGCGCACATCGAAGGGTTGCTTGGCATCGGCAGGAATAATGCCGTACAGCTCCTCTGCCGGGTAACGCGGGGCGATGGGCGCGCGGGCATTCAGCTCACCCTGCTTACGCCAGTTCAGATTGCTGATGCAACGGCGGGCGAGGGCCAGGGCGTGCTCGTCGTTCTCGGCGTAATGGTCCGCCACGCCGGACGTACGGCAATGCACATCGGCACCGCCCAAGGCTTCGGCACTGACCACCTCACCGGTCGCGGCCTTCACCAACGGCGGCCCGGCGAGAAAAATGGTCGCCTGCTCGCGCACCATGATGGCTTCATCCGCCATGGCTGGCATATAGGCGCCACCGGCGGTACAGGAGCCCATCACCACGGCGATCTGCGCAATGCCCTGCGCGCTCATGTTGGCCTGATTGAAAAAGATGCGGCCAAAGTGCTCGCGATCCGGGAATACCTCATCCTGTCGGGGCAGGTTGGCACCGCCGGAATCCACCAGATAAATACAGGGCAGGCGGTTCTGCTGCGCGATGGTCTGCGCGCGCAGGTGCTTCTTCACGCTGAGTGGATAGTAAGAGCCGCCTTTCACGGTCGCATCGTTGGCGACAATCATGCACTCCACCCCCTCGACCCGCCCGATCCCGGCAATCACCCCCGCCGCTGGCACCGACTCGCCATACACCTCATGCGCTGCCAACTGGCCGATCTCGAGAAAGGGTGAACCCGCATCCAGCAGCGCATCCACCCGGTCACGCGGCAACAGCTTACCCCGCGCCAAATGCCGCCCCTGCGCAACCTCACCACCGCCTTTTGCAATGCCTGCCAGCAGGCTTTGCAGCTCGCAGACCAGGGAGCGCATGGCGTCGGTGTTGGCTTTGAACTCTGGGGAGGCGGGGTTGATCTGAGTTTGTAGGATCGTCATTGCATGACTCCCCAGCTGGAAGACGGATGGCCGCCCCCTGGAAGCTGAAAGCTTGAAGTAGTCCGGGAGCGCTGCAAAGCCCGTTGGTTAGCCGCAAGCCTTGAGCAGGCAAGTACGACGCACGCACTGACACCCGAAATCCAAGCCCCCTCCGGGCTGCATCTAGCTTCCAGCTTCCGACTTCCAGCTTGTTCACCGCGTCTCATTAAACAACTCCCGCCCAATCAGCATGCGCCGAATCTCACTGGTGCCGGCACCGATCTCGTACAGCTTGGCGTCGCGCAGCAGGCGGCCGGTGGGGTAGTCGTTGATGTAGCCATTGCCGCCGAGAATCTGGATGGCGTCGAGCGCCATGCGGGTAGCGGCTTCGGCGGTGTAGAGGATGACCCCGGCGGCGTCCTTGCGGGTGGTTTCGCCGCGGTCGCAGGCTTGCGCCACGGCGTACAGATAGGCGCGGCTGGCGTTCAGCTGGGTGTACATATCCGCCACCTTGCCCTGAATCAGCTGAAACTCGCCGATGCTCTGGCCGAACTGCTGGCGGTCGTGAATATAGGGCACCACCACGTCCATGCAGCTCTGCATGATGCCGGTCGGGCCGCCGGAGAGCACCACTCGCTCGTAATCCAAGCCGCTCATCAGCACCTTAACGCCGCCATTCAGCGCGCCAAGCATATTCTCCGCCGGTACTTCGACGTTATCGAACACCAGCTCGCAGGTGTTGGAGCCGCGCATGCCCAGCTTGTCGAGTTTGGGGCTACGCGAGAAACCGGGAGAATCGCGCTCGACGATAAAAGCCGTCATGCCGTGCGCGCCTTTGTCCGGCTCGGTCTTGGCATAAATCACATAAACGTTGGCGTCCGGCCCGTTGGTGATCCACATTTTGTTGCCGTTGAGCACGTAATGGCCGCCGCGCTTATCGGCGCGCAGCTTCATGCTGACCACATCCGACCCGGCATTCGGCTCGCTCATCGCCAGCGCGCCCACATGCTCACCGCTGATCAGCCTGGGCAGGTATGTCGTCTTCTGCTCCGGCGTGCCGTTGCGGTTGATCTGATTCACACAGAGATTGGAGTGCGCCCCGTAAGACAACCCCACCGAAGCCGAACCCCGGCTGATTTCTTCCATGGCGATCACATGCGCCAGATAGCCCAACCCGGACCCGCCGTACTCCTCAGGCACGGTAATACCTAGCAAACCCAGATCACCAAAACGCCGCCACATATCCTGCGGGAACTGGTTCTCCCGGTCGATCTCCGCCGCACGCGGCGCCAGCTCGGCATTGACCAGATTGCGCGTCTGATCACGGAGCATCTCGATGGTCTCGCCAAGACCGAAGTTGAGCGACGGGTAATGCATGATTCCACCTGCTTTTATTGTTGTTGTTCAGTCCAAAGCGATGACTAACACCAGACTAGAGCGTCTGCGCCAACGCCGCGCGGCACCGATCTTCAGCGGTATCCAGTTCAATCTGCATCTGTTCAATATCGAGCAACTGCTGCGCCAACTGCGTACGGCGCTGGGCAATCTTCTGCATAAAGGTTTCCAGCTGCTTGCGATTGCCGTGACTGGGGTCGTACAGCTCAATCAGCTCCTTGCACTCAGCCAGCGAAAAACCAATGCGCTTACCACGCAAAATCAGCTTCAGCGTCACCTTATCCCGCGCGCTATAAACCCGCTCCAACCCCCGCCGCTCAGGGCAGAGCATGTCCTGCTCCTCATAAAAACGAATCGCCCGAGTGGTGATATCCAGCTCACGGGCGAGGTCAGAAATGCTGTAGGTCTGGGTCATGGGTCGTCTTTGGTGACTGCTTTACGTTAACGTAAAGGTAAGCTGGTTAATACTGATGCGTCAAGCTGGAAGCTGGAAGCTGGAAGCTGGAAGCTGGAAGCTGGAAGCTGGAAGCGGTCAGTGTGATCTGCCGTGAGTGAAGCTGGTGGAAAACCAGGGGTCAAATGAACATTTTTGCGTAATTAAAGTTCATCTAACCACCTATATTTAAAACTGAGACCTCAAGTGCTTTTTGCCAATTCACAATTTGGTCTTTTTTCATTAACGACAGAGCTCGGAGCGGGGAGCGTCCCTTGAAGCCATTGGTTAGACATTTGAAGCACCGTGCTTTTCATAGAAGGCATCTTGAGTGCGAGCAAACTCTTCGTGGAACACCCCTGCCTTCTTTTCAACTTGCACCAAGGCCTCACCCACCTCATGGTTTCTCGAATCGATTCCCGTTGCATAGACAAGAGCACGCCAACACAGAAAAAGTATTGCTGTCTGAGTGGTAGCCAAACGAGCGTAATGCGCCCTCTCCTGTGCAATTCGGACTGCTGGCTCTCTGTGCGCCCTATCCCAAACGACGTCAATTGCCGTTTGATCTGCATGAATAAAATGACTACTTAGGCCATAACTATGCAATAGGCTTTTATACCCTCGGAGATCTAGTCCCGGCTCGCTAAACTCGGCAAGTGTTCTGACGATCTCCGTAAACGACCACTTTTGCTTAATGGGGTTACGCTTTGATTTTGGCCAACGCAACCGAAGCTCTTCTTCTCGTTCTACTGATAAAATTACCCCCCCAATTAATGTTAGAGAATCCACATCTTCATTAGAACCTACAAATTGCTTGGCCTTCTCCGATCGCTGAATATCCGCAATCTCATTTAGGGCCACGCTGTACTCATAGATTAATTCCGACCGTTCTCTCTTTCGCGCCGAGCTCACGAAAATGAACCGTGTCGCGCACTCAAGAGCGGCCCTCATTATGATATCGGAATCCCAAAGCTTCCACTCCTGAAGCAACACGTTCAGTGACTGGCATCGTTCTGAATAATAATGAAGTTGAGCTAATGCGAAGTTACGGTAATCTTCGTCACAGGCAGCCTCATGATCCAGAACGCTTTTTATTTCGTCCCGGATCATTGAATAGACAACAAGTGACTCTCTAAGTAATAGCTGCATATATGTCCAACAATTAAGCTGGCGGGCAGCCAAAAAGCTTAGCTTTGGCTGTCCCGCGAACGATATGAGCAACAGTTGAGCGCATTGTAAGGCGTCGCCGAGTCATAGCGTTTGAGCTATTGCATTTAAGCGAGAGATATAAATTTTTACTCGCCTGTTTCCTGCGATAACTGACTTAAGAAATGCCCCTGCGTCATGAATGTCGTGGACGCCGCGACCTAGATTTTGATTCGGGCAGTTGGCGCCCGTAACTACGTCAGAAAGGCTCTGGTTCATTATTAATTTTGCATTTTTACTCTGGTGAGCAATAAAGTTTCTAATGGAGCGCACAGTGTCAATGAGCTTAGAATCTGAGTCGTTCATATTAATTATTCCATTTTTAAGGGGCGCAGCCACCCACTCATTGCAGCGCTGCTTTAAGATATCAACGCTCTTGAAAGTTAGATTGTAATTGTCTGGATCTAGCATTTTTTCGAGATCATCGATCTTGATGTGTTTTACCGAGTTAAATGGGGTGCGTGAGTTTGCCCACGGGCCAAACTTTTGTTGTATGGACTGGGATACTCTTGATGCTAGGTCGCCTTGGTATTGAGAGAAATCGCGATTTATATAAGCAAGAATCAAATCGGAAATGAAGCACTCAAAAGCTACATATGCGGAATGGAGTGTAGTTTCAGCTAGCACGCTGATATCACGCTTTTCGTGCGGCGTACCTTTCAGCGCTGTTTCGACGCGATCAAAATATGCTAGCCGTTCTGTTACAAAAACCGAGAACTCGTTTTTAACATCTTGCGGATTGATTTTGCGCATAGGTTTTCTTTTTTTGCTAACAGTGGTTAGATCAGAATTCTCGACATAACACGCTTTGGGATTGGTGCACTTCTAACAAGAGCCTCATACATATCCATGTCTTCCATGCTCCACCTCTGCTCATGTCTGCGTGTTATATCGAATGCATTAGGTATTCAAGCCCGCAGCTGATGGTAGCGGGTCGCTAACCAGAGTGCAGTTGATAGCATAGTGCTACAGTTTTTTTGCGCTGCCAACCTTAGTGCACTGGCGGTATTTGGGGCCCGCAAAGAGGTATCGGTTGCTTTAGCGGTGGCGTACAAATAGCGGAATGCACGGACCCAATCCCCGTCTGCACGGGCGAGTAGCGCAGGGTTGGCGGGAGAAAGGCGCTTGCGGTGTCTGAGCGAAGCGAGTTTGCAAGCGTCCCCGCCAGACCGAGCAACGCAGCGAACCCGAAGGGCCGGGCAGTTGGGGTGGCCTAGGGGGTGTCGGGGGAAATGGCCAGGCATTTCCCCTGACTCGCCATCAGGGCGAAAGGCTGATCACATCAACCTACCGAGAAGTTAAGGATGTGCGCGCTATC